>SVHZ01000020.1 GCA_015055525.1 Clostridiales bacterium | reverse complement strand
TTAGGCAATAGCGGTATAGTTAAGAACGCTAATGCGAGAAAACAAGCGGTTAAAAAAGTTTATGATGCGTGCAATTTAATAGGTTTGTATGCAAAAGATTTTACAACTGCGCCAATTAAAGAAAAGAAAAACGTTGAATATTTAATGCTTGTGAAAAACGATGATAATTCGGTTTTGATGGGCATTGATCAAATAATCTCTAAAATTTAGGTGATATTATGAAAGTTGGAATTTTTATTAACACGACTAAAAGTGAAGCAAATACTACTGCAAGTGCTTTCGGAAAGGCTTTGCTTGAAAATGAAATAAGTTATAAAATAGTTAACCTCAAAGAAGACTGTAAAGACGTTGACGTTATTGCGGTTTTCGGTGGTGACGGTACTATTTTAAGAGTTGTTGAATATGCTTTTGAATACGATATTCCCATTTTGGCCGTTAATATTGGTACGGTAGGTTTTTTAAGTTGTGTTGAAGGTAACGAACTTGATAGAGCCGTTAGTCTTATTAAGAACGGTGGTGAAATCGAAAAACGTTCGGTAATGAAGGTTGTTTGCGGTGATAATAAGTATTACGCTCTTAACGAAGCGTTAGTTCAAAGATGTTCGCAAGGCGTTTCAATGAGCGAAGTTGCCAAACTTACTTTGTCTATCGGTAATTGTTTTGTAGATAAGTATTTTGCAGACGGTTTGATTTTAAGTACGCCAACCGGATCAACTGCTTATTCGCTTTCTTGCGGTGGTTCTATTATGACGCCTGATCTTAATGCTTTTATTGCAACGCCGGTGTGCGCTCATTCATTACATAACCGCCCAATAGTATATTCTGATAATAACGTTGCAAAAATTACCGTTTTAGAAAACTCTACTAAATGTTCTCTTTACGTTGACGGTAAATTTGCAAGATACGTTAAAAAGAACGAAACGGTTGAAGTTTCAAGAAGTAGAAAAATGATTAAGTTTTATAAGACCCAAGATAACTTTTTTGAAAAACTTTTAATAAAATTAAACAAATGGAGTGAAACGAAATAATGTCTGTAAAATCGAGACGTGAAAAAATTAAGCAAATAATTACCCAGACTGAAGTTAATACTCAAGGCGAACTTGCGAAAATGCTTTCTGAAGAAGGATTTTCCGTTACGCAAGCCACCGTTTCAAGAGATATTAAAGAACTTGGTTTAATTAAAGAAAAGGGAAAAGTTCTAAATTATAGATACGCTCTTCCTGAAACTAATCTTTTAGTTTCGGAAGACAAGGTTATACCGCTTTTAAGAGCCTTTGTAACTAACGTTACAAGCGCTAGAAATTTAGTAGTTGTAAAAACGCTTGAAGGGCATGGTTCTGCGTGTGGTATGGCTGTTGATAAACTTTCATTACAAGGCGTTTTAGGTTCAATTGCGGGTGATGATACTTTGCTTATCGTTGCTGAAAGCGATGAACTTGCAATCGCAGTTAAACAAAAGATAAAGGGTTATTTGAACGTATGATAAAAAGTATTCGCATACAAAATATTGCCTTAATAGAACTCGCTGAAATTGATTTTTTCAGCGGTTTAAGCGTGCTTTCAGGTGAAACGGGCGCTGGTAAAACGGTAATTATAAATGCGATTAACTTTTCATTAGGAGCAAAATCTGATAAAACGCTTATTAGGCACGGAGAAAACTATTGTCAAACCGAAGCGTGTTTTACCGATTTAAGTAATCAAACTAAAGAAGTTTTAACTGAACTCGATATCGAGTTTGATGACGAGATTATTATTAAACGAAAGTTAACGGTTGACGGTAGGTCGGATATTAAGATTAACGGTCAAACTGTAACTCTTTCAATGCTTAAAAAGTTAACGTTAACCTTATGTGATATTTACGGTCAAAGCGAGCATTATTCCTTGCTTAGCGCTCAGAATCAGTTAAAAGTATTAGATTCTTATATTGGAAAGCCGATATTTGACTTAAAAGAGAAAACGTTATCTTATATTGAAACCATTAAAAAAGCGCGTAAAATCTTGGAAGAAAACGGTGGAGACGAATATTCAAGATCAATAAGGCTTGACGTTTTAAGCTATCAAATAAATGAAATTGATAAAGCGGAACTTTACGATGGCGAAGAAGATGAACTTTTAGAAAAGAAAAAAGTTTTTGCAAATGCTCAAAAGATAGGTGAGAGTTTGTCGCTTGTAAATTCTTCTATATCCGATGACGGTGGCATTTTGGATATTTTATCTACTGCCGTAAATAAACTTTCTCAAATTTCAGAGTACAAAAGCGATTATTCCGATCTTTATGATAGATTATATTCAATAAAGGCGGACGTTGACGATATATCGTATACGGCAAGTGCTTTGATTGATGGAATTGATTTTGACGAGCAGGAAAAGCAAAGAGTTGAAGATCGCTTAGATTTAATAAAAGGTCTTAAACGCAAGTACGGTAATAGTTATTCTGAGATAATGGAATTTTATCAAAAATGCTCGATAGAATACGAAAATTTGCAAAATTTTGCAGAACTGTCTAAGCGTTGTGAAAAAGAAATTCAAGAGAGTGAAGATGCGTTAAATTTATTATATAATGAAATGAACGTTTTACGCTTAAACGGAGCGGATAAGTTTTCTCAATCAGTTGAAAGTGAACTTGCAACGCTCGGTATGAAGAGTGCAAAGTTTAACGTTTCAGTATCTCAAGGTGATTTCAAGCTTTCTAAAGACGGAAACAATGAAGTTGAGTTTTTATTTAGTGCAAATAAGGGCGAACCTCTAAAAAATATGTCAAAAATTATTAGTGGCGGTGAAATGAGCAGATTTATGCTTGCTCTTAAAATCGTTGCAGGCGAAATGGGTGAAACTTATATTTTTGACGAGATTGATGCTGGTATTTCAGGTGAAGTTGCTAAAATTGTTGCGCAAAAGTTTATAAAACTTTCAAAATCAACACAAATAATAACAATTTCGCACTTGCCTCAAATAGTTGCTTATGCTGACAATAACTATCTTATTAAAAAGAGTGAAAACGGCGAAAAGACCACAACTAACGTTTTGAGCCTTGATGAAAATGGAAGAATAAACGAAATCATGAGGCTTACGGGTGGTGGAGATGAAGAGGTTGCTAGATTAAATGCAGTTTCTTCAATACAATCTGCTAATGAATATAAAAAATCAATATAAATTAAAAGCACGCTATTAAATGATAGCGTGCTTTTTATTGTAATAAAAAACCCTACAAACGTAGGGTTTTAGGTGTTTTTAGTACATTCCGCCCATGTTGCCTTGAGGCATTGGTGGTTCTTTTGAAGGAATATCGGTAACTATAGTTTCAGTAGTTAAGAGAGTTGATGCAATAGATGCTGCGTTTTGAAGGGCAGAACGAGTAACCTTAGTTGGGTCAATAATACCTTTTTCTACCATATCGCAGTATTCGTTGTTGTAAGCATCGAAACCATAGTATTTGTTTTCGTTTCTTAAAATATCGTTTAAGATAACAGAGCCGTCAAGACCTGCGTTCTTAGCAATTTGTCTAACAGGTTCTTCGATGGCACGAAGGATAATTTGAGCGCCAGTCTTTTCGTCGCCAGATAAAGTTTCAGTTAACGCTTGAATTTTTGGAATTGCAGTTAAGAGTGCAGTACCGCCACCAGGAACGATGCCTTCTTCAACGGCTGCTTTAGTTGCAGCAAGCGCGTCTTCAATTCTAAGTTTCTTTTCCTTCATTTCAACTTCAGTAGCAGCGCCAACGTTAATAACCGCTACGCCACCTGAAAGTTTAGCAAGTCTTTCTTGTAACTTTTCTTTATCGTAATCAGAAGTTGTAACTTCAATTTGTGACTTAATAGCGGCAATTCTTGCTTTAATTGCGTTAGGATCGCCTGCGCCACCGATAATGGTAGTATTATCTTTATCAACTTTAATTTGAGTTGCTCTACCGAGCATATCGAGAGTAACTTGCTTAAATTCGATGCCGAGATCTGTAGAAATTACTTGACCGCCTGTTAAAATAGCAATGTCTTCAAGCATAGCCTTTCTTCTATCGCCAAAGCCAGGAGCCTTAACTGCTATGCAGTTAAATACACCTTTTAATTTGTTAACAACAAGCGCTGCAAGAGCGTCACCTTCAACGTCTTCCGCAATAATTAAAAGTTTAGCGCCTTGTTGAGCGATAGGTTCGATAATTGGGAGAATTTCTTGAATTGCAGAAATCTTTTTATCGGTAATTAAGATAAGCGGATTATCGTAAACTGCTTCCATTTTATCGGTGTTAGTTACCATATATGCAGAAGCGTAACCGCGGTCAAATTGCATGCCGTCAACCGTTGTAAGTTCAGTTTTCATAGTCTTGCTTTCTTGAATAGTGATAACACCGTCGTTACCAACTTTTTCCATAGCGTCAGAAATGAGTGAGCCAATTTCTTCATCGCCGGCAGAAATAGATGCTACTTGAGCGATTGCAAGCTTATCTGTAACCGGTTTAGAAACTTCTTTAAGTTCTTCTACTGCAACGTCAACCGCCTTTTTAATGCCTTTTTTAAGGATAATAGGGTTAGCGCCTGCCGCTAAGTTTTTAAGACCTTCTCTAATGATTGCTTGAGCGAGAACTACTGCTGTGGTGGTACCGTCACCAGCAACGTCGTTAGTTTTTGTTGAAACTTCTTTAACAAGTTGTGCGCCCATATTTTCAAAAGCGTCTTCAAGTTCAATTTCCTTTGCAATTGTAACGCCGTCGTTAGTGATGAGGGGAGCGCCGAACTTTCTATCAAGAACAACGTTTCTTCCTTTTGGACCGAGAGTGATTTTAACGGTATCAGCAAGGGTATTAACGCCTGCTTCTAATGCTTTTCTAGCGTCTTCGCCGTATTTAATTTGTTTAGCCATTATATTTGCCTCCTAATTATTCAACTATTGCTAAAATATCACTTTGTTTAATGATGGTAAATTCTTTACCGTCAACTTTGAATTCACTGCCAGCGTACTTAGCGTATAAAACAACGTCGCCAACTTTAACTTGCATAGTGATTTCCTTGCCGTCAATAATTCCACCAGGGCCAACTGCAACTACTGTAGCAGTTTGTTGGTTTTCTTGTGATGCGGAAGGAAGAATAAAACCAGTTTTAGTAGTTTCTTCTTTATTGTTTTGTTTAACTACAACCTTGTCAAACAATGGTCTAATATTCATAATTTAACTCCTTAAATATAAAAATCAATCGTTTTAGCACTCTACTATCAAGACTGCTAATTCTATTATAGCTATATTAAGATTTTTGTCAATAGAATAGTGGTAAAAAAATTAAAAATTTTGTTGAAATTAAAATGTGTTTATGTTAAAATATATGTAAATAAAATCTATATAATGATAATTGGAGTTTTTATGAATAAATGGGATAAGCGATTTGCCGATATGGCGGATTTAGTTGGAACGTGGTCAAGTTGTTATCAAGAAGGTAGGCAAGTTGGCGCTGTTATCGTAAAAGATAATAGAATTTTAGCAACGGGTTATAACGGCGCTCCATCGGGCGTTACGAGTTGTAAAGATAAAGGCGAGTGTTTGAGAAAGAAACTCAATATTCCGTCGGGAACTCGTCAAGAAACTTGCTATGCAGTTCACGCAGAGCAAAACGCTATTTGTCAAGCGGCTAAGATGGGTATTTCAGTAAAAGGCGCTACTATTTACGTTACTCATCAACCTTGTACTATTTGTACTAAAATGATAATAAATTCGGGTATAACTAGAGTAATATATAAGCACGGTTATCCTGATGATTTTTCCGTTACTTTGCTTAAAGAAGCGGGTGTAGAACTTATTAAATACGAAGATTAAGGAGATATTTATATATGGAAAAGAAAAATCCTATTGTTACTATTAAAATGAACTTTGGCGGGGAGATTAAGGCGGAACTTTATCCTGAAATCGCTCCAAACACCGTTAATAACTTTATTTCACTTGTATCTAAAGGTTATTATAATGGAATTTGCTTTCATAGGGTAATTCCTGGGTTTATGATTCAAGGTGGTTGTCCTAACGGAACGGGTACTGGTGGCCCAGGGTATTCAATTAAAGGCGAATTTACTTCTAATGGGTTCAAAAACCCCTTAAAACACGAAAGAGGTGTTTTATCAATGGCGAGAACGATGATGCCAAACTCAGCAGGATCACAATTTTTCATTATGCACGAAAATTCTCCGCATCTTGACGGGCAGTATGCGTCTTTCGGTAAGGTTATAGAAGGTATTGAAAACGTTGATAAAATAGCCGAAACTAAGACTGATTGGAGTGATAGACCGTATGACGATCAAGTTATGGTTGAAGTTACAGTTGAAACGTTTGGCGTTGAATATCCCGCTCCTGAAAAGTGTTAATAAAAATAACCCGATTGCTGTTGCAATCGGGATATCTTTATATTTTTGAGGTGTAAAATGAAGATAAATAGGCTATTTTTAATTCTTTTGCTTTGTTTTTTTACAGCTTTTAACGTATTCTTGCCTTTAGGTGCAATAGGTGTTAATGCACAAGATTTTGAAGGTAGAACTTTTACTGAAGAAGATATGATATATCTTTCCAAACCGCTTGAATCAACGCCTAAAACTTATGAGGCATGGATAAAGCTTTCTCCGTCGGTTACGGGTAGTGGCGGCGTTATTTTTGGCAACTATAAAACTGCATCCGAGCCGTTTATTAGTTTTGAAATATACGAAAAAGGTAAACCTTATATATTCTATAGAACGAAAAACGGTATGGATAGCATATTGTTTAACTCAGTTGACGTAAGGTCTGACGAGTTTGTTCATCTTGCTATCACTTGGGATGAATCTACTGCTAAGTGTTACTTAAACGGCGAACAATGCGCGCAAATTTATGCGGAATACGTAGATTTTGATTTAAGCACCGCTTTGTGTTTAGGTTCTGATTTAAGAGAAGGTAACACTAATTACTTTAAGGGAAATATTAAACAAGTAGTAGCGTTTAACGACGTTCGCACGGAAGATGAGATTAAATCTGATATGCAGTCGCTTTCTTTAGATGATAGCAATATGGCGTTCGCTTTTAACCTTGAGAACGGAACGTCATCATATAAAGATCTTTCAAATAACGGGTTTGACACTACGCCAACTTGGTTTGGTTCGGAAAGTGTGTATATTCCTGAAAATTATGCGTTCTCATTTATGGCGATAGGTGACACTCAAAGGGTTGCTGAATTGTATCCTGATAAGATGCATTATATCTACGATTACGTTTTAGATAACGTTGAAAGTAAAAAGGTTAAATATGTGATAGGCTTGGGCGATATAACTGAGCACGATCTTCCATACGAGTGGGAAGCTGCAGAAAGGCAAATTTCAAGGTTGAACGGAAAAGTTCCTTATTCAATAGTTCGCGGTAATCACGATACCAGTGGTGTTGAATATGATATGACTAAATTGACTAATTTCGACCAGCTTTTTGGTTCTGAAAATAGCGAATACGCTAAACAATATACTTATTGTTACGAAGGTGAAAGTAAAGCGTTTAGAGCGAGAAACACAGTTCACTTCTTTACTGCCGGAAATCACGATTATATGATAGTTTCATTAGATTTTGGTGCTAATGATGGGGTTCTTAAATGGGCTAGCGAAATTATATCCAACCATCCAAACCATAACGTTATAGTTACTACGCACGCTTATTTAGATAAAGAAGCAAACTTTATTGATAATTATGATAATGCAAACCCTAAAGCGTATGATGATATTTATAACAACGGCACTTACGGGCTTAATAATGGAGATGAATTGTGGGAAAAATTTGTTAAAAAGCATAAAAATATCGTAATGGTATTAAGTGGGCATTCATCTCATCATCAAATAATGCTTAAACAATCTAAAGGCGAAAACGGAAACGTTGTTTCTCAATTTATGATAGATGGAACTGTTTTAGATAATCAAGAAGGCGGACCTGCCGGCATGGTAGCAACCTTCTACGTTAGTGAAAACGGGGAAGATATTACTGTTGAGTGGTATTCAACGGTAAAACAACAATATTATAAAAAATCAAATAACTTCTCTTTTAAAGTAAACGTTATTGAAAGGGGAGAACAAACAAATTCGCCAAGCTTTTTATTGATAGGTGCTATTTCGTTGGGTGTTCTTGCTATTTGTGGAATAGTTGCTTTTATACTCATAAAAAAGAAAAGAGCAAAATAATAATTAAATAAAAAATGGCTACTGCAAAAATTATGCAGTAGCCGTTTTTTAATCAGTTTTTTCTAAAATCACTCGTATAAAATGGGATAAAGAGTGATTTTGTTTTGTCTAAAATCCTTGAAGTGAAGCGTTCATTATAACGCTCTAAAAGTTCTTTATCGTTTAGGTTAGTGGTAATAATAACGTGTTTATTCTTTTCAATTCTGTTTGAAACGAGAGAGAGTAAACTTTCTATCGTAACGTTTTTGTAAATTGCTTCAGTACCTAAATCGTCGATAATTAAAAGATCGGCGTCGGTTAAAACTTCAAAAATAAGATTTCTGTCAACCTGGTTAGTGTGCATTTTAACAAAAATTGCATTTAATTCGGTTGACGTTAAAAATAACGATATGTTTTCACTTTTTTTAACGGTTGAGTGAACGCATTTTGCAAGTTCGGTTTTTCCCGTTCCAACGTTACCTGAAAAAATTAAATTCTTAATTTGAGTGTTGGGGAAATTTTCTGCATAATTTCTTATAATTTTGAATTGTTTTATAAGTTTGGGGTCTTTTATTAGTGAGTTAAAATCGCTATTTGAGGGTTCTGAAACTCCAAGGCTTTCAAGTGCAACTTGAGTTAAGTATTTGTAATAGCATTTACAGCGTTTTCCTTCAAAAACGCCCGTATCATTGCAAATTTTACACTTATAATTGTATTTAATTAAAGGTAATTTACTTTTTATTTCTTCAATCTGTTCGGTTAAAACCTTAACTTCTATTTTAAGCCTATTTGTATTGTTAACGTTATTTTCGTATTCAGATTTAGCAAGTGAAAATTTTGCTTTTCCGAGCATGTTTTCAAGAGAAACAAACTCGTTATTAGCAGTTAAAATTTGTTGATTATAACGAATAACGGCGTATTTTTCAGCCTTAAAATCTGCGTATATTCCGTTAACTTTATCAATTAAAATTTTTGATTTGAGCATATCACACCTCAAAATCTTCAAAGTGCTTTAACAAATTGTTAATGTCACTTTCGGTATAATTTCTCTCGTTGGCAAAATGAACGGTTTTGCTACTATTCGTGTTTGAGTTGGGTTGTTTTGGAAGTTTTTCAATAGCGTCGACTGTAAATACGTTTTGGCTTTTCCAATTAGAGAGTATGCTGTTCATGTATGATATAGGGTTTGTTACGTGGCTAGAACGCTTTGCTGCTTCTATAATCATTTCATCGGTAAAATTCCAAGCGCGCCAGTTTTCAAGGTTTTCTCTATCCCACGCGTTTGGTTTTCTCGAAGTGCCGGTATAAGAGAGTAGTTTTTCTATAAATTCATCGTTTTTATTGTATTGTTCAACGTACAAGGTTATGCTTTGAATAGTAACTAAGCCCATTTTATAGAGTTTTTCAATGGTGGTATTCATAAGTTCGAGAGTGCGCCTATTTTTTTTGAAACAATAATCTGCAACGAAAAGCAACGTGTCACGATTAAAGCCTTTTGCTTGCCAAGGTGAAACGTAAGTTGATAAAACGTTGTCTAAAACTTCAACGTAAAGACCGAGTTTTTTAGTTATCTCAGAGCATAATAAGAAGTTTTCTTGTTTTCTTGCAAAATAGTCCTTAGCTTCTTCTAAAGTAAAGCATCTATTAGCGTATAATTCCTCAATATTTTTGTCGAGTTTTTTAATAGTTTTAGATTTAGTTAGAGTTGCAACTTGAAGTACAAATTCGTGTTCAAAGCCGAGTTTTTCAATCCAACGCTTATAACTTTGAATATCTTCGACGTCTGGTTGTTTAGTTGTTTTTATCGCTTTTAAGACGCTAATAATCTCTTTTGAAGTTGAAAAATATCCGTCAAGTTCTTTATTTATGAGTTCAACGGTTGTAATTCCTCTTGAAATAAACTCTTTTGCAACGGTTAAAATGTATTTATAGCCAATGTTGTTGCCTTTAAGACCGGCGCAGTATTTTATAATTAAAATAAAAGCGTCTGGTTTTAAGGCGGTGTTTTCCATTAGTGTGAAATATTCGTTGTATTCAGTAACGGAAATCATCCTTTCGTTAATGATTTCTTGAACGGTTTTTGAAAATGCCTCGTATTTTTCGGGGTTAAATCTTCTATATTTTGCCGTTGATTCATTAATTGGGTAATAGTGTACCGTAAAAGGGGATTGCGATATTATGGAAACGAGCCCATACTCGTCCCAATACTTAAAGCAATCAACAACTTCGGACTGTTCAATCTTCAAAACTTCTGAAAATGCGCTTAAATCAATAGCAAAATCTGAATTTTGACACAAATAAAGACCGTAAAGATATACTTTTACGGCTTGTTCGGGCGCGTCTGGCAAAAAATTTAAGATAAAAACGTTATCGATTAATGTTTTGCCCGATTTATTGTTTTCTTTTGAAAATGAACAGAACGACATAATTCACCAACTTTTTCTAGGGTAGTATAAATAATACACTAAATTATTAAAATAATCAAGCGTTAAATAAAAATAAAAAAAGTAATACAATATTTTGTGTTTAGTTTAATCCGTAGCAACAATGAAATTGTAATTAGTGAAATTAAATCAAAATAGAATAAACTGTAAAAAATGCGATAATATAGGCAAAAATAAATTATTTTCTAACAAATTCGCGATAATAATTTTAATTATTAATATTACGCGCAATATAATTATTTATAATTATTTATATAAAAACACTACACAAATTATATTTTTTGTTGTATAATTAAAACTATAATTTTGAAAATTAAGGTATGAGATGGCTAACAATATTTTAACACCGCTTAATTTGTGGGATGATTTTAATAGTTTACTTCCGCTTAAAGAAACGACGTTAAAGCGTGAAACGATACAAAACGCAGTTTTTAATTACGTTTATTTTTCTGGTAGGCAAGTAGGCAATGAAAGGGTTAGAATTTACGGTATTTATGCCGAACAAAAAAACTCTAAGGCTGGAACTATAATAATCGTTCCTAGTGTTGACGAGCCTCTTGATGCGGACTTAGTCTTATACTTTTCTAACTGTGGTTTTAATGTTTTAGCGGTTGATTTATATGGAAAGTGCGATAATTGCACGGATTTTACCGTCTACCCGCAAGCTATAAACTACGCAAATTATGTTGAATCAGGTAGAACTTTTGATTTTGTTGACAATACTGCAAAAGAAACTTGTTGGTATGAATGGTCTGCGGTAGTTAGATACGCTATATCTTATGCAAAAGAGAAAAAACCTATGGGCAAGATTGGCCTTTTAGGTGTTAAACACGGTGCTAACGTTGCTTGGCAAGTTTCTGCCGTAGATGATAGAGTTAATACGTCGGCGTTCTTGTTTGGAGCGGGTTGGCGAGCGTATAAGGGCGTTTATAAGTATACCCAAGAAGAAATTGAACTTGACGATGAGCGTTGTAGATTTATTGCGGGTGTTGACGCCCATTCTTATGCTCAACTTGTAAAAGTTCCGGTTTTATATCTCGGCGCAACGAATAACCCGGAATTTGACGTTGAAAGAGCAGTTGATACCCTTCAAAGAGTAGATAATCACAATAAAACTTGGCATCATTTCGTTAACGTTGCAATCGATAAATTGGATCGTTATTCGTTGAAAGATTTAGAGATATTTTTCTCAAAATTTATCTCAAATAAAAAAATTAAACTTCAAAACGTTCCTAAAGTTTATCTTGAACAGGACGGAGAAGACGTTATTTATACTGTTGAGTGTGCAGACGTTGAGAATATTGAAAAGGTTCAAGTGTTTGCAAGTAGTAACGACATTAATCCTGCAGAAAGAGTATGGTTTATGCCGTCGCTATCATCTTCAAACGAAGGAGTTTTTACTTTTAAGAGAAGGCTTTACGGAATTGTTGACTTTGAAATAGCGTATGCCGTTGTCAGATATAAAAACGGGCTAACGCTTAGTTCAAAATTTGCTTTTGATAAAATTAACGTAAAATCAAACTCAAAAATTCCAAACGTTATTTTTAGTTCGTCAAGGCTATTAACTAGGTTTATGTTTAAGGAAATTAAAGCCGATCTTTTGAGTAACGTTATTTGTGTTGACAAGATTAAAACTTATATAAACGGTCCTTTTGGCATTTTAGGAATTTCAACTAAAAATAAACTTATATCGTATGCAGTTAAAAAGTTTTCCGACGTGTTAAATGAAAATTCTTTTATTAAGTTTGACGTATTTACTAGCGTTCCCGACGTTATTAAGATTGATTTTATAACAAACGACGGTATGGAATTTTCACATAAAATAACACTTTCACCTTGTGATAAATGGCAAAATTTAACAATTGAACTAAGTGATTTTAAGACTGATATAGGTATGCCGATTAAAGATTATTCAAAAATTAATGCAATTTGCGTTTCGTCAAAGGGTGACGTCGCTATTAATAACTTCCTCGTTTTATAACGTTTAGGTTGTTAAAAAGACGTGATGCTAACACTACAAGGTTTTAATAAAATTAAAAAAGGGTAATTTCCGATTAAATGCAAGACTTATTATTAAATCAAAAACAAGAGAAATCAGACGATTTTGGTTTTACTGCCGTTCTTATCGTTTTTTTGATTTTGATATATTTTATTTTTACTAACGTTTATTCATTAGTTGTGGTTAACGGCTCTTCGATGGAGGGAACGTTATTAGAAGGCGACGTTTTGTTTGTTAACCACGTTGAAAACTATGAGCGTGGCGACGTAATCGTTTTCAATTATGATGAAAAAATGCTTATTAAGAGAGTAATTGCAGTAGAGGGCGATGAAATTAAATGTAAAAACGGTGTTTTGATGATTAAATTTAACGGTGAAGACGTTTTCAAAGTTATCGATGAGCCATACGCTGTTAAAGGAACTAAAGATATTGAGCCTACGCTGATAAATGAAGGCGAGTTGTACGTTTTAGGTGATAATAGACCGATTAGTAATGATAGTTCGAGTTTTGGTCCGATAAAAAAAGATTCTATTTTGGGTGTTGTTACTAACTTTTCTATTGAAAATAAAGAAATATTAACCAAAATTTTTGGTTGGGCTTTCAAAAAAAGTGGATTGGAAGATTAAAATATGCGTGAATTATATAACAATGAATATGTGAATACGTATTCAAAAAAATTAAAAAACTACAAAACATCGTATTTAATTATAGCAATTTTTTCTATTTTAGCGATTGCGGGAATATTATTATATTACGCCTTTGAGCCGTATGGAACAAGTTTAAGAATTCCTTTGCTCGTTGCATTAATATTGATTATTGTTTCATTTGTTACGTATTCGTTCGTTCATTTTGGATATACCTACGGCGTTGTTAAAAAATACTATGAATTTTTAGTTTACACGGTTTGTGGTAAACGTAGCGTATCTAAAGTTACGGTGCTAAGCGTTTTATACGAGCCAGTTGATAAAAATGGGTTTGACTGTTATAGATTAGTTGTTCTCGAGTGGTCTTCAACAACTGACGATTACGTAGAACACACTATTTATATCGATTCACAAGTTACGGTTACTGACCTTAAAGAAGGGGATATAGTATCCATTTCAACAAATTCAAATTTTTTACTTGCTTATAAGAAGGAGACTGTATGAAAAGAAATGAGATTGACGCTAAATATAAGTGGAACACGGAAGAACTTATACCTAGCGTAGAAGAATTCAAAATTCGATTAAAACAACTTGATAAAAATATAAATTTTTCAGTTTATAAAGGTAAACTCAATAACGTTAAAACTATAAAAGATTGTTTTGAAAAAATGTATTCGTTGTATTCAGAATTAGAACTTTTATCTGTTTTTGCGATGTTTAAGCGCGATGAAGACGGAACTAATCCTTTGGGTAACGAACTTACTTGTTTGGTTGAAGAAGTTTCAGTTAAGTTTTCTACTGAAGTTTCGTTTATTGATCCTGAACTTTCAAAACTTGGCAAAGAAAAACTTGCGGAGTTAGCGTCTAGTAGTGAACTTAAAGATTTTGAACTTGATATAAAGAAGATAATAGATTTTCTTCCACATATATTATCGGAAGAAACTGAAACCGTTTTGTCGCTTGGGGGAAAAGTTTATAGCGGTTATGACGATGCGTTTTCAATGCTCGATAACGTTGATCTTGATTTTCCAACAATTAAGGTTGACGGTAAAAAGGTTAAAGTTACGCACGCCACTTATTCGCTCCTTCTTCAAAATAAAGACGTTTTAGTTAGACGTTCTGCGTTCAAATCTTATTATAAAGCTTATTTTAAGGTTCTTAACACAATTACTGCGTTATACAAGGGTAGCGTTGATAAAGACGTTTTCTTTGCAAGGGTTAGAAAATTTTCGTCTTCGCTTGAAAAAGCGTTGTTTGCCGAAGAGGTTGACGTTAAAGTTTACGATAATTTAATAAAATCAGTTCACAAGGCTCTTCCCGTTCTTCATAGGTATATTGCAGATAGAAAGCAAATACTTGGTAGAAATATTCACATGTATGACTTATACGTTCCAATAACTGAAAATGCAGACTTAAAACTTGATTATGAAGATGCGTTTGAATTAGTTGTTAAAGGTCTTGCTCCGCTTGGTGAAGAGTACAGAGAACTTCTTTACAAGGCTAAAAACGAACGTTGGATTGACGTTTATGAAAATGATGGTAAGAGAAGTGGGGCTTACAGTTGCGGGGCGTATAGTGCAAAACACCCTTACGTTTTGTTAAATCACAATAAAACTACGCATAGCGTATTTACGATTGCTCACGAACTCGGCCACGCAATGCACAGTTATTTTTCAAATAAAACTCAACCTGTAACGAAAGCGGATTATAAAATTTTCGTTGCCGAAGTTGCTTCGACTGTAAACGAGATATTATTGATCAAATATCTCATTAAAAATTCGACTGATAAAAACGTTAAAAAGTATTTCTTATCATACTATCTCGATACGATTAGAACGACTTTATTCCGCCAAACAATGTTTTCAGAGTTTGAGGAAAAGGCTCATGCGATAGCGGAAAAGGGCGAACCTTTCACAAAGGAATCGTTAAATTCTATCTACCTTAAACTCAACAAAAAATATTACGGTAAAAGCGTTGTTTCAGATAGTGAAATTTCTTACGAGTGGGCGAGAATTCCTCACTTTTATAGAGCGTTTTACGTTTATAAATACGCTACCGGCATAATTAGTGCTATTGCTATTGCCGAACGCATATTAAACGGTGGAGAAAAGGAAGTAAAAGAGTATTTTGACTTTTTATCTTCGGGATGCTCAAATATTCCTACGGAATTATTAAAACTTACGGGCGTTGATTTGTTAGACGGCGATGCTATGGAAATGGCGTTCAAGTCTTTTGAAGATGCGCTTACTGAATTTGAAAAACTTATTTAAGGGTATATCTATGGCAAAAGAAAACGTAAACGCGCTTCCGTATTCCTTGGAAGCCGAACAAAGTGTATTAGGTTCAATTTTAATTGATAGTGAAATTCAATTTGATATTGCAAGCAAACTCAAAGTAGAAGATTTTTACGTTGAGGCTCATAAGATTATTTTCAAGGCAATGTTCGATATTTTATCCGATGCAAAAGCCGTTGATTTAGTTACCGTTATTGACGTTTTGAATAAAACGCCAACTGTTAAGCGTGAAAAATCAAACGGGGATAATATTGAACTTATAAACAACGCAGAAAAGAAGAGTATGCTTGAAAAAATTGGTGGTATCGACTATCTTACTGAAATATTAAAAAACACCCCGTCTGCGGCAAATTACGAGTATTATCTTGAAATTGTTAAAAGAGACAGCGTTTTAAGAAAACTTATAAGATGTTCTGATGCGATTTCAAAAGATGCTAAAACGAGTGATAACGGCAATAAATCCGTTGCTTATGCAGAAAAACTTATTTACGATATTTCAGAGCAGCTCGACACTTCTTCGCTCACATCGGTTAACGAGCACGTTGAAGGGGTTTTAGAAACTTTCCAAAAAATTCAAAGTGATAAAAACTATTTGCAAGGTTTAACAACCGGTTTTACTGCGTTTGACGATCTTACAAACGGTTTACATAAAGGTAATCTTATAATTTTAGCGGCAAGACCTTCAGTTGGTAAAACTACGCTTGCTATGAACATTGTTGAAAACGTTGCAATTCGTCATAACGCAGTTTGTGCGGTTTTCGCTCTTGAAATGACGAAGACTGAACTTACCGAACGTATGATTTGTTCAATCGGTGGGGTTAGTGGTCAAAAGGCTAAAAAAGGTAAACTCGATAGCGACGAGTGGCATAAACTTTGGAACGCTCAAAAGATTATAAATTCTACTAAGATTTTTATTGACGATACTTCAATGACGACTATTCCCGATATTTTAAGTAAATGTAGAAGACTTAAAAGTTTGCAGGGCGGTAAACTTGATTTAATCGTAGTCGACCATATTCAACTTATGAATTCGGTAAAAACTAGCGAATCACGTCAATCTGAAATTACTGAAATTTCAAGAGGGCTTAAAATGATTGCAAAGGAACTTGAAGTTCCGGTTATTGCTCTTTCGCAACTTAACCGTGCGTCTGAAACGGGTAAGAGAAAACCTCAACTTGCCGATTTAAGAGAGTCAGGCGCAATCGAACAAGACGCGGATATAGTTATGTTTATTCATAGGCCCGATAGAGCGGCTACCGAAGATAACAACGAGATTAAACCGCAAAACCAAGCGGAGGCGGAAATTATTCTTGCTAAAAACCGTTCGGGCGCATGCGAATCCTTCAAACTCTTATTCAAGGGCGAGCAAACCAAGTTTGTCAATATTGTTTATAACGCTCCTGAAATGCCTGCATATATGGCAAAACAAAGTAGTAACGAAAATAACACTACTGAAGAAGTTGACGATGGATATGACGCTTATGCTCCCGTTGGCGAACCACCAGTTGAAGAAGTTGCGCCTGAAAATATAGATGAATCATTGTTTTTATGAATACAAAAATATTGAAAATCAACGATAATTCCTTGAAATTATCAAAGAACATAATTGAATCAAACGAACTTGTTGCTATGCCTACGGAAACGGTTTACGGTCTTGGTGGTCTAGCAACGAGTGACGTTGCAGTTGAAAAAATTTTTAAGGCAAAAGGTAGACCGTCTGATAATCCGCTAATCGTTCACGTTCACAAAGATTATGATTTTACAAAACTTGTTTACGTTGATCACGATTACGTTTACGATTTAATTAATGCGTTTATGCCCGGGCCTTTAACGTTAGTTATGAGACATAAAGGTGCAGTTTCAAAACTCGTTACTTGCAATTTAGATACTCTTGCAATAAGAGTTCCAGATCACGAGGGTTGCCAAGAATTTTTGAAGTATTTAGACCTTCCGATTGCTGCGCCGTCCGCTAACGTTTCAAAACATACAAGCCCCGTTACTGCAGAGCACGTTTACGACGACTTGAACGGTAAAATAGAAGTTATTCTCGACGGTGGTAAGTGTAAAGGCGGAATAGAATCAACGGTGTTAGACGTTACTAAGCAAGTTCCTGTAATATTAAGAAGTGGTTTAGTTACTGCTGAAATGATAAAGAGAGTCGTTGGGGCTTGTGAATACGTTGATAATATGGCTGATAGCGAAGTGGTTCGATCTCCAGGTATGAAATACGTTCATTATACGCCTAAATGTAATACCGTGCTATTTGAGAGAAATGAACTTCCACTTGCTCAAGAATTATATGATAAATTGCTTGCAAAAGGCAAAGTTCCCGTGTTTATGTGCGACGATAAAGTTTCGCACAAGTTATGTGGCGAAAAACTTCAACTTGGCGTTTCTGGTGAGGAAATTGCATCTAATCTTTATTACAAACTTTTAGAAGGCGAAAAGATTGCCGACTATCTGATTGCAATAAAAATAAACACAGGTAGTGAAGTTGACGTTGGTGTTATGAATAGGCTTTCAAAGGCGTGCAAGCCTTTCAAAAGAGAAGATTATATAGATATTTTAGGTGAATTATGAAATTAGCGTTTGGTTGTGATCACGGCGGATTTCCCGCTAAAAATGAATTGATTGAATTTTTAATTGAAAAAGGTTATGAAGTTATTGATTGCGGTACTTTTTCAGACGAGTCTTGCGATTATCCCGACTATGCAGAAAAAGTTTGTAAACTCGTAACTGAAAAAGAGTGTGAAAAAGGTATTTTAATTTGCGGAACGGGTATTGGTATGAGCATTGTTGCAAACAAGATTTCAGGTATTCGATGTGCTCACGTAACCGATGAGTTTTCCGCTGAAATGACAAGGCGCCATAACGATACTAACGTTATTGCTTTAGGCGCAAGAATTACTTCTACTGAAAATATTATCAAGTTAGTTGATATTTTCTTAAATACTCCCTTTGATGGTGGTAGACACGCAATTAGGGTTGAAAAAATTAACTCGTTTGATAAGTAAAATTTTGTTATAAAGCATAAAATATTAAGCACAAGGAGAAATTATGCAAATAGTAAAAAAAGCCGTAATACCCGTTGCAGGGTTTGGCACTAGGTTTTTACCTTACACGAAAGCAGTTCCCAAAGCAATGTTACCCGTACTTAATAAACCTGCTATTCAAATTATAACCGAAGAAGTAATAAACAGCGGAATTGAAGAGATTTTGTTTGTTGTCGGTTATAAAAATGAAGTTATCAATGCTCATTTTAGCGCATCTGAAATTTTAGAAAACGAACTTTTACAAAAAAATAAAATTGATTTCTATAACTCTATAAAATATCCTGAAACAATGGCAAAAGTTACTTTTATAGAGCAGAAGGAACTTAATGGTACGGCAAAGGCGATTGAAGTTGCAAAAGATTTTTGTAATGGAGAGCCGTTTGCGGTGCTATTTGGCGATGACGTTATGTATAACGACGGTCGCCCGGTAATCGGTCAACTTATCGACGTTTTTAATAAGACTAATAAGACGGTTATCGGTTGCAAAAACGTTAAAAGAGAAGACGTTCCTAAATATGCGTCCGTTGAGTTTTCTTCGTGTGAAGGAAACGTTTACGACGTTATTAAAATTACTGAAAAACCAAAACTTGAAGACGTAAAAAGCACTTTATCTCCACTTGGTAGATACGTTGTTCCGTTTGAAATTTTTGACGAAATTGAAAAACTTACTCCGTCTGTTAACGGAGAGTATCAATTTACCGACGCGCTTGACGCTCTTGCTAGAAAGGGTGGAGTTAAGGCGGTGGATTTTTATGGAACGAGATATGACATGGGTTCAAGGCTTGGTTACTTAAAGGCTAATATCGAATTTGCTCTTCGCGACGAAGAGTTATCTGAAGAATTAAAAAATTACTTAAAAACGCTTATATAATAAGGATTTTATGGCAAATTATACGCAAGTATATTTCGTGGTATTAAAAACTGCGGAAAGATTAAAGGCAAAATTTAATTTATCTTATATCGGCACAGAACTTGTTTTGTACTCTATTTTAAGCACCCCTAATTGCGATGCTTGCACTTATCTTAACAAGTTTGGCGTAACGCGCGAAAATTATTTTGCACCGCTTAAAAGAACGCTTAAAGAAAGAAACGTTTCAGGTTATACCGTAAAGTGCATAAGCGCACAAAAAGGCGCTGTTGACATTGCAAGGTCGCTTAAACTTTCCTTTGTTTCAACGGAGCATTTACTTCTTGCAATTTTATCTATTGAAGATTCAAGAGCGATGAGTATTTTAAGAAGTTTAGGCGTTGATATTCCATCGCTTTACGCTTACGTTTATGAGATAAACAAGGTAAAATCTAAAAATCTTGTTGAGCCTGAACGCGTTATTGAAGAAGAAAAAAGACCAAGCGTTTTACCTAAAACGCCTGAAAAACCTAAAAATACGTTTGAAAACAAAAAAGAAGATAAAACGATAAAAACTAATGAAACTTCTAAAAATAATCCGCTCGAATCTTTAGGTTATTCGTTAAGTGAGAGAGCGGAAAGCGGTCTTATAGATCCTGTTATCGGTAGAGATGAAGAAATTTTTAGGGTTATACAAACGCTTTCGAGAAAGACAAAAAATAGTCCTTTATTAGTTGGAGAGGCGGGCGTAGGTAAAACTTCGGTTGTTGAAGGGCTTGCGCTTATGATTGCTCGCGGTGAAGCGCCTGAATTTTTAAGGGATAAAAAGATTTTTTCTCTTGATATAGGGGGTCTTTTGTCTGGAACTAAATATAGGGGTGAGTTTGAAGAAAGGCTTAAAACCGCTATAGATTACGTTCTTGAAGATGGAAACGTTATATTGTTTATTGATGAAATTCACAATATCGTTGGTGCTGGTAGCACTTCCGACGGTAAGTTTGATACCGCTGAATTTCTTAAACCTATGCTTGCGCGCGGTGAATTAAGCGTTATTGGCGCAACTACTAACGACGAGTATACTAAATATATTGAAAAAGATAGCGCTTTAGAAAGACGTTTTCAACCTATTGAAATAAAAGAGCCGTCAGTTGAAGTTGCTATTGAAATTTTAATGGGAATTAAACCCGCTTATGAATCTCATCATAAAATTATCATAAAAGACGAGGCGATAATTTCCGCAGTAAAACTTTCAGATAGATACATAACTGGTAGATTTTTGCCAGACAAGGCGATAGATCTTATCGATGAAGCGGCGTCTAAAAAACACGTTGAAATTACTTCAACGCCCAAGGAAATTATTTCTCTTGAAAACGAGATTAATAAACTTGTTGCCGATAGAGATTACGCAATGAATAGAGGGCAGTTGGACGTTGCTAAAAAATTTGATGATAAAATTGCAGGGCTAATTGTTAAAATTAGAGCGGTTAAAGAAAAAGACTATCAAAAACGTAGTGAGTTAGACCCTTGCGTTACCGAAGAAGATATAAAAGATTTAATTAGCGTATGGACGAAAATTCCGGTTTCAGATCTTACAAGTGAAGACACGTCAAAACTTATGTCGCTTGAAGATGAACTTATGAAAAAAGTTATCGGTCAAACTGAGGCTATTGAAAGCGTTGCAAGAGCGGTTAGGCGTTCGCGTGCTAACGTAAACGATCCTAATAAACCGATTGGAACGTTCCTTTTCGTAGGTCCTACCGGCGTTGGTAAAACTGAACTTGCTAAATCGCTTGCAGAGTGCGTTTTTGGCGATAAAAACTCGCTTATTCGTTTTGATATGAGCGAATATCAAGATAAAACGGGAATAAATAAACTCATTGGCTCTGCTCCCGGTTACGTTGGATACGAGCAAGAAGGTCTTCTTACTGAAAAGGTTAGAAAAAATCCTTATTCAGTAGTTTTGTTTGATGAAATCGAAAAAGCATCACCTGAAATTTACGACGTTTTACTTCAAATTATGGGCGAAGGTAGGCTTTCGGATAATAAGGGTAGGTTGATAAGTTTCAAAAACGCTATAATAATTTTAACGTCAAACGTTGGTTATTCGTATAGGCAATCTCAGAGTGTAGGTTTTGGCTCTAACGATGAAACTTCTAGCGTTGAAGACTCGCTTAAACGTCATTTTAAGCCTGAATTTATAAATAGGCTTGATGAAATTATAGTGTTTAATAAGTTAAGCAAGTCTGATTGTTATGACGTAGCAGATATTATGATTAACGAACTTATTCATAGAGTAAATTCTCAAGGATATAAGTTATTTGTTGAAAACTCTGCTATGGATATAATAGTTGACGAAAGTTATAGTGTTGAGTATGGTGCAAGAAATATCAAGCGCGCAATATCAAGATACGTTGAAGATTTGCTCTCTGATGCAATTATTAGCGGAGAAATTACTAAAGGAGATACCGTAACTATCGTCGGCATTGACGGAGAAGTTACCTACGAGAAAAAATAATATGGAGATTGGTATTTCAACTGCGTCGCTTTTTAGAAGGCAGTTTAATGAAGATGCGTTAGTTACGCTCAATCAACTTGATGCAAGGGTTTGCGAGGTGTTTTTAGGTACTTATTCAGAGTATACTGAAGAGTTTGCTAAACTCTTAAAAGAAAGAAAAGGGGATTTAATAGTTCACTCAATTCACACGTTAAACACGCACTTTGAACCGCAACTTTTTTCATCAAGCGAAAGAGCATTATGCGATGCTTATAAAATTTTTGAAAGTTGCTTAAAGACGGCAAACGTCTTGGGCGCTAAAAATTACACTTTGCACGGTATTGCTAGATTTAAGAAAAATATTCTTTATAACGAATATGAAAAAATCGCTAAAATGATGGAAAAAGTCAAGGATTTTGCGTATTCATACGGTGTTGATTTATGCCTTGAAAACGTTGAGTGGGCATACTATAATCACGTTGGGTTTTATAGGGAAATTTCAAAATATCTTAAAGGTCTTAAAACTTGTTTTGACGTAAAACAAGCGAGAATTTCAGGAGATAGTTACGTTGACTATCTAAATGAAATGGGTGATTCTATAAACACCGTTCATTTGTCCGACGTTGATTGTAATGGGAAAATAGTTCTCCCAGGAAAAGGAACGTTTGATTTTGAAGATTTATTCAAGCGATTAAGAGATAACGGGTTTAACGGCAATATGCTTATTGAAGTTTACACGAACGATTATGGCGAAGTTTCTGAACTTAAAGATAGTTTAGATTATTTAAGAGAATTAAAAGATAAAATATTTTAATATATAAGGAGAAGTTATGTTTAACGAAAAATTAAAAATTAGATTTGATTACAATAATATGATGGACAAGTTCGTTGGCGTAAAAGAAGGTATTTCCGACGAAGATATCGCTAATAATGAACAGTTTGCAATTAACGCATTTAATACGTTTGAGTCAATTCGCGGTACTGGTATGACGGGTTGGGCTGACCTTGTTAACTATAACGAACAAGAGATTAACGATATTATTAAAACTGCAAACGATATTAGAAAAAATTTCAAAAATTTCGTTGTTTTAGGTATTGGTGGGTCTGCGCTTGGTCCGATAGCGGTATTTCAAGCGCTTTGCCATCTTCATCATAACGATTTGCCAGACGATAAGAGAAACGCGCCAAAGTTTTACGTTGAAGATAACGTAGATCCTGAACGTATGGTTGCTCTTTTAGACGTTATTAACGTTGAAGAAACAATGTTCAACGTTATAACAAAGAGCGGTTCTACTAGTGAAACTATGACTCAATATCTTATTATCAACGATTTACTTACTAAAAAACTTGGAGATAACGCAAAAAGTCATATTATAACAACAACTTCAAGCTCAAAGGGTAATCTTATTAAAATTTCAAAGAAAGAAGGGTATAAGACTTACTATATTCCCGATAGCGTAGGCGGAAGATTTTCAGAACTTTGCCCGGTAGGTTTACTCCCTGCGGCAGTTCTTGGTGTTGATATTTTGGAATTTTTAGACGGCGCTAAATATATGAACGAAAGATGCTCGTCAGGCGATTTATCAAAAAACCCTGCGCTTATGAGCGCGCTCCTTTCTTATATTGCTCTTCAAAGGGGTAAAAATATTTCAGTTATGATGCCGTATGCAGATGGTCTTAAATATATTGCCGATTGGTACTGCCAACTTTGGGCGGAAAGTATTGGTAAAGAAGTTGATAAAAACGGCAACAAAGTGTTTGCGGGTCAAACCCCCGTTAAGTCTTTGGGTGTAACTGATCAACACAGTCAAGTTCAATTATATACCGAAGGTCCTTTTGATAAAGTAACTACTTTCTTGGCGGTTGACGAATATAGAAAAATCGTAAAAATCCCCGATGGTTGCGAAGATATTCCCGACGTTAATTTCCTTTGCGGTCACACTATGAACGAACTTATTCAAGCGGAAAGAGTTGCTACTGAATATGCTTTAACTGTTAAAAATAGACTTAATAGAACTATTTATCTTCCTATTCTTAATGCGTATACGCTTGGTCAACTTTTATTCTTCTTTGAACTTGAAACCGCTTATATGGGTGAAATGCTTGGAATTGATACTTACAATCAACCTGGCGTTGAAAACGGCAAGAACGCAACTTACGCGCTCCTTGGTAGAAACGGTTACGACCAAAAACGTGAAGAACTCAATAACGCTCCTAAGAAACTTGATAAATACGTTATATAATTAAATTAAGGATAGGCTAAAACCTATCCTTTTTTAGTGATTAAAATTTTAATTTTATCATAAATTATTATATGAACAAGTGTAGAAAACGTAAGAAAGGGACGTTTGCAATATTTATAATATTGTTTTTCGCTATTTTTGTTGCCCTTTACTCAAATTCAAACAAAATGCTCGTTAGAATTGGCGAGGCGTCTTTTCAAGGAGTTTTATCAACTGCGTCATATTTTGCAATTGAGAATAGTTTAACAACGGAATTTGCTTACGATAATTTGTATAAAATTCATAAAGATAGCGCTGGAAATATTTCAATGATAACTGCAGACTCATATAAGTTTAACTCGTTAACTACCTTAATTGCTAATAGCGTTGGAAGTTATTTGACAGATTATATAAATCTTGGGGTAGACGTTCCAATCGGCGTGTTTAGCGGTATATCTATTTTGCAAGGTTTTGGTAGTAAAATTAAAATGAAACTTATAGCGATAAACTCTGTTAAGTGTGACGTTGTTTCTAAGTTTGAAAGTGCGGGCATAAACCAAACTCGTCATACGTTATATTTAGAAGTTACTCCTGATATTGCCGTTGTTACTAGGTTTTCAACGAAAAAACTTATCGATAAAATATCGGTTATGTTATATGATAACATAATCGTTGGCAAAGTTCCCGAGGTTTACTTTTCCGGAACAGTATTTTCAACGCAAAAATTCATATAAACGATTGACAAACTCTAATAAAATATATATAATTTATGTATATATATAAAAACTATGACGAAGACAGACGTTTTTGTTTAACGTTCAGAGAGGCGATTTTAGGTGCAAGTTCGCTACGTTATGATAAAACGGTATTCACTTCCGAGTTGTAAGCTGAAATAGTAGTAAGCCGAGCCGTTCGTTACGTTATAACGTTTTAAGAGATATGCTTTTTAGCATATAAGAAAGGTGGTACCACGCAAACAGCGTCCTTTTGTAGGGCGCTGTTATTTTTTTATTAAGGAGAAGTTATGAAAGAACAATTAGACCTTATTTTATCAAATGCAAAAGCTGATATTTTAGGCGCAAGCAACCTTAAAGAACTTAACGACGTTAAGGTTAAATATCAAGGCAAAAACGGCGAAGTTACAAAACTTATGCAAGGTATGAGAGATATTCCAAAAGAAGATAGACCTGCGTTTGGTAAACTCGTTAATGATTTAAGAACACAGATTGATGAATTGTATGATGCTAGGGAAGTTGAACTTAAAGAAGCCGAACTTATTAAGACTTTTGAGAGTGAAGCAATAGATATTACTCTTCCATCAAAAAAGAGAGAAGTTGGCACACTTCATCCGTTAACGCTTGTTAAAAACGAACTTATCGACGCGTTTACAAGTATGGGGTTTGAAATTTTTGAAGGTCCTGAAATTGAAGAAGATTATTACAACTTCCAAATGCTTAATATTCCCGAAGATCATCCTGCAAGAGATATGCAAGATACTTTCTATATTAACGACAATATCTTATTAAGAACTCAAACTTCGGCAGGTCAAGTTAGAGTAATGCTTGACAAAAAGCCTCCTATCAAGATTTTAAGTCCTGGTAAAGTTTATCGTTCTGACGATGATGCATCTCACTCGCCAATGTTCCATCAAATGGAAGGTTTAGTAGTTGATAAAAACATTACTCTTTGCGATCTTAAAGGAACGCTTGACGAGTTCTGTAAAATTATGTTTGGTAAAGACGCTAAAACAAGATTACGCCCGTCTTATTTCCCGTTTACTGAGCCTAGCGTTGAAGTTGACGTTTCGTGTTCAGAGTGCCACGGTAAGGGCTGTAAACTTTGCAAGGGTACTGGTTGGATAGAAATTTTAGGCGCTGGCATAGTTAATAAAAAAGTGCTTGAAGGCTGTGGTATAGATAGTGAAGTTTATTCCGGTTATGCTTTCGGTATGGGTATTGAACGTATCGCGATTTTGAAATATAAAATTCCAGACATAAGATTGTTCTTTGAAAACGATATTAGATTCTTAAAACAATTTAAGTAAGATAGGTGATGATATGAAACTTCCTTTATATTGGTTAAATGATTACGTTGACGTTTCGGACGTTTCCGTTAGTGAACTTCAAGAAAAATTGTTCTCTTGCGGGTTTGAAGTTGAAGAAGTTATTGAAAACGGCAAAGATATTTCAGGCGTTGTTGTAGGCGAGGTTTTAACTTGCGAGGCAATTCCTGAAACTCATTTGCATCTTTGTAGTGTAGATTGTGGAAAACACGGTGTTTTCCAAATTTGTTGTGGTGCAGATAACGTTAAGGTTGGAATCAAAGCGCCTGTTGCGCTCGTAGGCGCTACCGTTTACGCTACCGCTAAAGATCACGTTACTATCGAAGGCGTTATGACTATTAAGGCTGGCAAACTTCGCGGATACGATTCTTTTGGTATGCTTTGCGCGGGTGGCGAAATCGGCGTTACTGAAGAAATGTATAAGGGTGCCTCTTACGACGGTCTTTTGATATTAGATAATGCGTGTGAAAACGGTGCTGATATTAAACCTATCGTTGGGCTTGACGAGGTTATTTTTGATATTGGCGTTACTGCAAATAGACCTGACTGCCATAGTATTTTAGGTTTAGCAAGAGAAGTTGCAGCGGTGCTTAATAAACCTCTTAAAATGCCGAATATCGCTTATAATACCGGTTCAGTTGCTACTAGCGATAAGTTAAGCGTTTCAGTTGTTGCTCCTGATTTATGTCCGAGATACGTTGCAAGTTACGTTTATGACGTTAAACTTTCTGAATCTCCTAAATGGATGCAAAAAAGACTTAATAGCGTTGGCATTAGAGCGATAAATAATATCGTAGATATTACAAACTTCGTTCTTACCGAAATTGGTCAACCTATGCACAGTTTTGACTATTCGTATTTAGAAGGCAATAAACTCGTTATTAGAAGGGCGAATAACGGCGAAAAAATCACAACTCTTGACGATAAAGAATTTGTTCTTACCGATAATAACCTTTTAATTTGCGATGAAAATAAACCGCAATGTATTGCTGGTATTATGGGTGGCAAGTCAAGTTCTATTAGTGATGAAACTAAAGAAATAGTATTTGAATCCGCTATGTTTAAGCGTGATAGTATTAGGCGTACTTCAAGAGCCCTTGGTAAGCGTTCTGATAGTTCTTCAAGATTTGAAAAGGGAACTGACGCGTATATTGCTATGCTTGGCATGCAAAGGGCGTTATCGTTAATTGATAGCCTTGGTGCAGGAACGATTTCAAGTTCGTTTATCGACGTTAACAACGTTGATTTAACGCCTAAAAAAATCGTTACGAAAGTATCGAAGATTAATAAAGTTTTAGGTATTAACGTTCCGTCGGAAATTATTTGCGATATTCTTTCACGTCTTGAGTTTAAGGTTGATATTAACGGTGATGATTTAGTTGCTGAAATTCCCCCTTATCGTGATGACGTTGAAGATTATCCAGACCTTTCTGAAGAAGTTATTAGAATGTATGGTTACGACCATATTGAAGATACGCTTTTGAAAGATGCCTCCATTACGGTAGGCGGTCTTAACAAACAACAAAAAGACCTTAATAAGGCTAAAAACTATCTTGTATCTCAAGGCTTTTCAGAGGCGATAACTTATTCGTTCGTTTCGGAAAAAGATTTTGATAATTTCTCTCTTAATAAAGATAGTGAAGAATATAGATTTATTAAAATTCTCAATCCGCTTGGTGAAGATTTATCGGTAATGAGAACTACTGTTTTACCTTCGCTTGTTAAAGTTATTGCAAATAACCTTAATAAAAAGAATTTATCGGGCAGATTGTTTGAATTTGCTAAAACTTATAATCCTAAGGCGTTGCCTCTTACTCAACTTCCAGTTGAAAATGAAGTTTTAGCAATTGGTATGTTCGGCGATGAAGACTTCTTTACTATAAAAGGCGTTGTTGAAGGCTTATTTGAGGTTTTAGGCGCAACGTTTAAGTTTGACGTTAAGAAATGCGTTAGACCGTTTATGCATCCGACGAGAAGTGCGGAATTAGTTTTGGGTAATAGATCAATTGGTTATATTGGCGAATTAAATCCTAAAACTTCTGAAAAGCTTGGTATTGATAAGCGTGTGTACGTTGGTGAAATTCAATACGGCGTTATTGCAAAGATGCTTAATAAAAAGACTTTGTTTACACCGTTTGCAAAATTCCCGTCTGTTGAACGCGATTTAGCGCTCGTTATGGATAAATCGGTTACTAACGGCGAAACCTTAAGGCTTATTAAAAAATATTCTGATAAAACGCTTACAAATATTGAATTATTCGATATTTATGAAGGAAATCAACTTCCTGAAGGTAAAAAGAGCATGGCGTACCACTTGACGTTCTCTTTACTTGATCGTTCTTTAACTTTAGAAGAAGTTGACGGTTTAGTTGCAAAGATTTTAGCAGGGCTTAGTAGTTCTTCTATAACTTTACGATAAAATTATAGCCCGCCAATTTGACGGGCTAATGATTTATTTAATACCTATTATGTGTGAAATTTTAGCGCCGGCAGGCTCGAAAGAAAATTTAATATCCGCCATAAATGCGGGCGCTAACGCCGTTTACCTTGGGTTGACGGATTTTTCAGCGCGTAAATCTGCTGAAAATTTTACGCTTGACGACTTAAAATTTTATATTGCCTACGCAAAAAACTTCGACGTTAAGGTTTACGTTACCGTTAACACGTTAATTAAGGAAAGTGAGATAAATAAACTTATAAACGATATAAATTTAGCGTATTCTTACGGGGTTGATGCGTTTATATTGCAAGACGTTTTCTTGGGTGATTATATTAAAAATATAATGCCTGATATAACGTTACATTTGTCAACTCAGGCAGGGGTTTGCAACGTTTATGGCGCTCAATTTGCTAAAAAACACGGATTTTCGCGTGTGATTTTAGCAAGGGAAACCAAACTTGAAGACATAAAAGAAATTTCTAAAATAATTGAAACGGAAGTTTTTGTTCAAGGCGCGCTTTGCACCTGTTTTTCGGGGCATTGTTATATGTCGTCGTTTATAGGTGGTAATAGTGGTAATCGTGGCTTTTGTAAACAACCTTGCAGAAAAGAATATTTAATTGTAAATAACGATAAAACGGTTAAAAATGGTTATTCTATATCGTTATCAGATTTATCGGTTGGCTTGGATATTAAAACGTTAATTGACGCTGGTGTTTCATCGTTTAAGATTGAAGGTAGAATGCGCAGTAAAGAATACGTTTATTCTGCAGTTAAGTATTATAAAGAATTATTAGCGTCAAACGAAGATAAAGAATTGTTTAACGCTCTTAAAATATCTTTTAATCGAGGAAATTATACCAAAGGCTTAACTTTTGGGCAAAAAGATGATTTTATATCCGATAAAATTCAAAACAATTTAGGTTTAACTGTTGGAATGATAAAATCATATAATATAAACGAGATTTTTATTGATAATATCGAAGATTTTACTATTGGCGATAGTTTTAAGATAATTAGAGATAATTATGAAGTTGGAAATGCTACGATTGTTAAAATCGGAAATAAAAAAGCAGTAGTATATAAAGGTGATATTAAGCGTGGAGATTTAATCAATCTTACAAAAAAGGTTGATTTATACGATAAACTTTGTAAAACAGATAAAAAGGTTAACGTTTTAGTTGACGTTTATATAAAAGTTGGCGAAAGATTTAAGTTTAATATTGGCGATATAACCGTGTTTAGCGATAATATAGTTGATGAGTCTATAAATGCGCCTATCACTAAAGAAAACGTTGTTACCTGCCTTCAAAAAACTGACAAATATCCATTTGAAGTTAAAGTAAATTTTGATTGTTTTGATAATAATGCTTTTATTCCAAAGAGTTTATTAAATAAGGTTAGAGTTGAATTATACGACAAGTATTTTAATAGAAAAAACAGTAAAAAACCTTATAATATCGGCAATTATCAAAATAATTCAATTTTCAATTATTCATTAGAAAATCAAAGTGCAGTTATTGTTTCAAGTCTTAATGATGATTTTAGTGGAGTTAGTGACGTTGTTTATGCTCCATTTGACTATTATAATATTGAAACAGTTTCTAATAGTGATTATAAAATTTGGCTATATCTTCCACCTTATTTTTCAAAAAAAGATTTTGATATAATAAAAGATTACGTCGGTCAATTTTACGGGGTTTACGTTGATGGATATTACGGAATTGAGTACGCCCTTGAAAATAATCTTAATTTTTTCGTTGGAGCGGGTATCAACGTCTTTAATAAAATAGATATTGAATATTTATCTAAGCTTGGAGCGGAGAAAATAGTTGTTTCAAAAGAACTCTCTCATCAAGAAATTGAAATGTTAAATGCCGATTTATTCTTTTTGAACGACGGGCTTATTGAAATAATGGATTTAATTTACTGTCCATTTGGTAAAAATTGTGAAAATTGTGATATTATAAACGATTTTGAGCTTGTTGATAACGAGGGAAGACGTTTTCCTGTTAAACGTTATAAAGTTAGCGATTGTAGATTTAAGGTTTATAATATGGCTAACGTTAAATTTAATTCGAAATTTAATAAAATTGTTGATAAGTCGTTAAAATTTACTGATTTTGTAACGGTTGGTAACTACAAAAAAGGTGTTAAATGATAGAATCTAAAGTTATAAAAACGCTTGAATTTGATAAGATTTGCGAGCAAATAAGTGGATATGCTGTTTTGGATACGTCAAAAGAGTATATTCTTAATAGTGGTGTTAATTGTGATTATAGTAACGCCAAGTTTTTGCTTGACAAAACTAAAGAGGCGTACGATTTATATATTCAAGGCGTAAAAGGCGTTATATACTTTGATGAAATAACCGATGAATTAACTTTAGCAAAAAAACTTTCAACTCTTGCTCCAGGGGCTTTATTAAAAGTTGCAAAACTTCTCAAATCTTCAAGAATTACTCACTCTGAAATTGTTGAATTTTCAGAAAACAAGCCTATTTTATATGATATTGCTTGTCGAATTTTCTTCGATAATTACTTGGAAAATGATATTTTTAGTAAAATTGTTAGCGAAGATGAGGTTTCGGATAGAGCCTCGGAAAAACTTTACTCAATTCGCCAATCAATTAAGCATATTAACGAAAAAATTAGAGAAAAATTGCAAGGATATATGCGCTCTGGCGCTAATAAGTATCTTCAAGATAACGTTGTTTCATTGCGAAACGGAAGATACGTTGTTCCGGTAAAATCGGAGTGTATTGGAGCGGTAAAAGGTTTTATTCACGATAGGTCGGCAAGTGGCAACACGTTCTTTATAGAACCGCAAGAAGTTTTAGATCTTAATAATGAACTTCGCCGTGAAATGCTTGCCGAAACTGTTGAAATTGAGAGAATTTTATCTGAACTTACTGAAAAAGTAGGCTCGATAAGTGATAGTTTGCAAGAAAATATTGTCTATTTAACGGATATCGACGTTGCTTTTGCAAAGGCGGAATATTCTTATAGGCGCAAATGCGTTTATCCGAAACTTAACGCTAACGGTATAATTGATATTAGACATGGAAGACACCCCTTGATTTCGCCCGATAAAGTTGTTCCTATTTCGATTAATTTTGGTGAAGGGTATAATTACGTGTTAATTTCAGGCCCTAACACGGGCGGTAAAACCGTAACTTTGAAATTGGTCGGCTTATTTGTTTTGATGGCGACTAACGGCGTTTTTATCCCCGCAAGTGAAGATAGTAAAATATCTGTATTTGAAAAAGTTTTTTGCAATATTGGTGATGAGCAAAGCATTGAAAATAGTTTATCAACTTTTTCATCTCATATTAAAAATATTAACGAGATTATTCAAAACGCAAACGAAAAATCACTTGTTTTAATCGATGAAATCGGCGCGGGAACAGATCCTGAAGAGGGTTCTTGTTTAGCGCAGGCGTTTTTAGAAACTTTGATAAGTTTAGGCTCGTTTGGCATTGTTACAACTCACTATTCCTCGCTTAAAGAGTTTGCCTACGTTTACGATCAAATTCAAAATGCTTCAATGGATTTTGATGCCGAAACTTTTAAGCCCTTGTATAAGTTAAATATAGGTTCGCCGGGAAATTCTAATGCGATTGAGATTTCAAGGCGACTTGGCGTTTCAAACGACGTGATCAAAAGGGCTAAATCTTTATTATCTAGTGAAAAAGTTGCTCTTGATAAAGTTCTTTCTGAAGCGGAAAAATCACGCATAGAAACTGAAAAAATCAAGGAAGAAATATCGAAAATTAAGCGTGAAGAAACTGAGATTTATGAAAAACTTTTGCTCGATAGAGAAAAGTTCGATAAAGAGAGAGAAAACTTTTTATTAAAGGCTAAGAGTGAGGCGAGAAAGATTGTTAACGATAGGTTGGAAACTGCTGAAGATTTGCTCTTAGAAATGAAAGAGATTTTTGCTAAACAAGAATATACTCAAGCAGATCTTGTTAAAATGGCAACCTTAAAAAATAAAATCGAAAATGAAAAATACAACCTATCAAAAATAGAAGATAAAACCGTTCCTTATAAAAAAGCCGAATATAAAAATATTAAGGTTGGCGATAACGTTTACGTTAAACCGCTTGACGACGTTTCAGTTATAACCGAGATAAACGAACGTAAAAATTCAATTTGGGTTCAAGCGGGAGCGCTCAGAATTAAGGTTAAAATTGAAGACGTATTCGTTATTAATTCAAAACCTGCAAAAAAAGATAAGCCCGTAGTTTCTATTAAACGTGAAAACGTAAACTCTATAAAAAATGAGATAAACGTTATAGGTTTAACTCTTGATGATGCGTTGCTTGAAGCGGAAAAGTTTATTGATAGCGCAATTTTATCTAACTTTGAAGAAGTTAGAATTATTCATGGTAAGGGGCTTAAAATTTTAAGTTCTGGTATACAAAAAATGCTTAAAAATCATCGTGGCGTCGAGTCGTTTAGGTTTGGCAAATACGGCGAGGGCGAAAACGGTGTTACAATAGTAAAACTAAAATAACGGTGAATTATGAATAACGATAAATATTACGAATTTAATATCGCGCCAAAGAACGAAAGTTCAGAACTTATTATAAAAAACGTTTTAATGGTTTTGAAATGTTGTTTCTTTGCGCTCACAATTTTCTTTTTAATTATTGCATTGTTTGTAAACTTTTCTTGGTTTATTTTCTTGTTTTGCTTGATAGTTACGTTGATTTTATTGTTTTTTCAAAGAAGATTTTATAATTTTTACGATATAATTTTTATCGATGGTTTTTTGTCGGTCGTAAAAGTTATCAATAATAAAAAAAGGAAAACACTTTATAGGTTTGACGTTAAAAAAATTAATAAAATCGGTTTTGTTGGCGGTAGTATTTATAATGCCAATATCAACGACAAAAACGTTAAAAAGATTTTTACTGTAAATACTGAATCTATTGACGACGTTTGTATTCACGTTAAAGATACAAGCGAAACTTTGATACTTTTACCGTATGACGAAAGACTATTTTACTGTCTTATAAGGTTTTTAGGTAATAGCAAACTTGAAAAAGAATTTATTGATAGGATAAAAGCACAATAATAATGATATACTTAGATAACGCGGCGACAACTAAGCCGAATATGGACGCGATAATAGGCGCAAATTATATAAATGAAACGGAATTTTTTAACCCGTCCGCTAAATATCACGGAGGGCTTGTTTCAAGTGGTATAATTTCAAAAGCAAAAGAGAATTTTTCTCGTATTTTTGGCAGTAATTTTGAAGTGATTTTTACTTCTTGCGGAACAGAATCTGATAATACTGCAATATTTTCTTATGCAAAACGAGGCAATTCAGTAACTACGCTTGGAGAACACTCCGCGGTTTTTAATTGCTTTGACACGCTTAAAAAATCCGGATACGATTCTAGATTTGCTAAAATTAATAAAGACGGTAGCGTTAACGTTGATGATTTACTTAGTTTGATTGATAAAAACACGGTTTTTGTTTCAGTTGTTCATGTTAACAATGAAACGGGTGCTATAAACGACGTTAATTATATTGCTAAAAAGTGTAAAGAGATAAATTCAAGACTAATTTTTCATAGTGATGGCGTTCAAGCGTTTGGTAAAATCAAGGTGAAACTTAGTAACTATATAGATTTATATTCTATTTCCGCTCATAAGATAGGTGGATTAAAGGGTGTGGGCGCCTTAATTAAGAATAAAACGCTTAAAAACTTAAAACCTTATATAATTGGCGGTGGGCAGGAAAACGGGCTTAGAAGTGGCACGGAAAACGTTTTTGGTATTAAGATATTTGAGACGGTTGCTATTGAAAAAGATATAAATTTTGATAAAAATTTTAACCACGTTTCAAATTTGAGGCAAATTTTCTTGAACGGCATTGATAAAAACTTGTTTACCGTTATAAGTGGTGAAAATTCTTCGCCGTACGTAATTTCGATTTCCGCTCGTGGTCTTAAAGGTGAAGTTTTGCAACATAAACTTGAAAGCGATGGGGTAATAGTAGGAACGGGCTCTGCTTGTTCTTCTAAAAATCCTCATAGTAGAGTGTTAAAGGCTGCTGGTTACGATCAATTGGTATTAGATGGCGTTATTAGAATAAGTTTTAACTACGATACTAGTATTGAAGACGTTGAAAATGCCATTGTTAAAATTAATGAAAATGCAAATAACTTAAAAAAGGCGATGTATAATTTATGAGTAAAGTTTTAATAATTCGATGGGGTGAAATTCATCTCAAAGGTAAAAATCGAGGAATGTTTGAAAAAATGCTTGAAAACAATATCAAGCACGCTATAAAAGATTTCGATTTGAAATTTTGTAAAATATCAGGTAGGTATTTAATTAAAGACTTTGATGACTTTTATACTGAGGATATAATAAAAAAACTTTCAAAAGTAGGCGGAATACACTCTGTTTCTCCTTGTGAAGTGGTAAAATCAAACATAGACGATATAATATCTAAATGCGTTGAAGTTGCAAAAGATTTATCGGGGACTTTTAAGGTTGAAACAAAAAGGGCGGACAAGTCCTTTCCAATGCTTTCAGTTGATATTTCAAGAA
>SVHZ01000052.1 GCA_015055525.1 Clostridiales bacterium | reverse complement strand
CTTTCATAGTTAAACTTATCAACGTAACTATAAAAAGTTTTCTTTCCAAGAGATAGAGCAATATCAACAAATATCGGATTGCAACTGTTATTTATCGCCTCCGAAAGAGTTTCGTTTGCGTGCTTACCGTTTGCATGAGTTGACCAACATTTTATTTTTGATCCGTCAATATAGCGATACCTTGAAGAATTAAATATATGCCCTTCACTAAACGCTTTAGCGTTTCCGTTTATATATTCGTTTACGTTTGCGCTTGCAGTTAACACCTTAAAAGTGGACCCCGGCTCGTAACAATCGGAAATTAGGCTTATTCTACCAACTTTATTAAGAAGTTCTAAATTGCCAAGCGGAACTTCGTTAAGATTCATAGACGGTTTCATACTCATACCGAGTATTTCACCATTATTTGGATTCACTACGATTGCCGAGGCTTGATGAGGCGTATAAATTTCCATCGCCTCGTCTGTTACCGCCTCTAAAATTTGCTGAATTTCATAATCGACGGTAAGTTTTAAGTTAAGCCCGTCTGTCGCAGGTATATAATAAGGGGTTTTATCTTTAATATCAACGCCCGTCAAGTCGGCTTGATAAAGTATCTCGCCGTTCACTCCTGAAAGTTGCTCGTTGTAATAAAGTTCAATCCCAGATATACCGTTACCATCTGCCGAAGTATATCCTAAAACTTGCGCTAAAAGTTCATTGTAAGGATAATACCTAGTAACGTCTTCGGCATAATAAACGCCGGCTAAAGAATACTCGGATAATTTATCGATATACTCTTTGCCGGCGTGCTTCCAAATTTTAATTTCACTAACTTTCGTTGTTTGTATTTTATGTTTAAGTTCGGTTTTATCAAGACTGAAAATTTCCGATAATACCGAGCAAACTTCATCTAAATTCTCAACCGCTCTCGGTCGAACGAATACTGTATAGGTTTCTTTCGTCGTTGCTAGAACTACTCCATTTCTATCAACAACGTCTCCGCGTTTTGCTAAGATAGGAACGTTTCTAGTCCATTGGTCAAGCGCTCGTTTTTGAAGTTCTCTTCCCCAAATAACTTGAACGTAAAACAACCTTGCAATCACAAACAAAAAAATAAAGGTTATCGCGCATATCCACGCAAATAACCTCTTTCGTACCTTTGTTATTGAATAATAGTTTATATTAGCCTTCCTTTACAATCATTCCATAATCATTTTGAGCCTTGTCAATAATAGTTTGATCGTTTGAAACGTCATTTAATTCTTCTTGAAGCGAAGTGTACTCTTGTTCAAGTGATTGAAGTTCGCTTAATTTACCGTCAATCGTGTTGTTCATATTTTTTAGAAGCGACGTATTAAGCACAACGAGCGCTGAAAGTAAAATAATTACTAACGATAAGATAACTACCGCCACTTTTGCGCTTGTTCTCACTTTGGTTGTAGTTTGATAGTCCGTTTCAACTCTAAAATCTTGGTAGATTTCGGCTCTCGGCATATTCTCAAACTGCATAGTAGTTGAAGAAGGGTTTGCATCATAGTTATATCCGTTTACAAAACTGTTGACCGTTTGCTGGGTTTCCTTAACACCGTCAGTTCTCGTATAAGCATCGTAATTAATAATTCTATCGAAGTTATCGGCAATTCTAGAATTAAATTCTCTAGCCTCTTCCGTTACGTTTGCGTTAGGAAGAGTATTAACTTGCGTGTTAACTTCATTATTAACTTCGAATTCATCAACGAAACTGTTTCTTTCAATTACGTTTGATTCCTTATAGTTAAACATATTGGTGTCCCCCATTTTTTATGACTAAAACTAATTATAGTTTTTCAATAATTCTTAATTTTGCGCATTTGCTACGACTGTTTCTTTCCATTTCTTCTTGCGTAGCAACAATAGGCTTTTTATTAACCTCTCTTATGATCTCTTTCTTACCGCATACGCAAGGATAACGCTTATCACAAGTACAACCAACCGACAACTCCTTAAATACCGTCTTAGCAATTCTATCTTCTAAACTGTGGAAGGTAAGAACAGTTAGCCTACCGCCACTTTTTAGTTTGCTTATAATTTCTTTAAGAACCGTGTCAAGCCCAGTTAATTCTCCATTAACCTCAATCCTTATGGCTTGGAAGGTTTTTTTAGCGGGATGACCGTCTCTCTTGAATTTATACGGTATTGATTTATCACAAATTTCAACAAGTTCGCCAGTAGTTTTTATCGGCGAGTTTTTTCTTGCCAAAATGATGTTCCTTGCAATATTAGATGCGAATTTTTCTTCGCCATAAGTTGAAATTATATATCTCAACTTACTTTCATCATAATTATTCACAACGTCATAGGCGGAAAATTCAGACTGCTCGTCCATTCTCATATCGAGAAGGGAGTTCTTACTCATATACGAAAAACCACGATCGCGGTTGTCAAGCTGATATGAACTAACGCCGAGGTCTAAAATTGCGCCGTCAATCTCAGTTATGCCAAGTTCTTCAGAAACTTTCAAGAAGTTTTTGAAGTTTGACTTTACCGCTTTGAAGTTTTTGTATTCGCTGAGCCTTTTAGTTGCCGATTCAACTGCCGCTGAATCAAGATCGGTTGCAAATAAAAATCCTTTTCCGCCCAGCCTTTCAAGTATTGCTTGCGAATGACCACCTCCACCGAGCGTCCCGTCAAAATACGTACCGCCCTGTTTTATGGCTAATCCTTCTATACATTCGTCAAGCATTACGGAAATATGTTTGAACTGCATTATTTAAGCCTGTCCCATAAAAGATTAATTCTTTCAGAATAACTCTTTTCGTTCTTAATTCTTTCACGTTCTTCTTTACTGTAAATATCAATATGGTTAACCATACCGATTGAAACAACTTCTTTATCAATACCCGCGTACTCTCTCAACTTTTCAGGGATTACTATTCTACCCTGACCGTCTTCGTCTGCAGGATGGAAAGAAGACATAAATTCCATATAAGACTTTTGAGCCTCTTCATCAAAAGGGCTAAGCCCAGAAAACTTACTTACGAGTTCATTTATCTTATCTTCAGGATAAATACTTATGCACTTTGACGCGCCTTTCATAAACACGTAACGAGTTCCGAGTTCCGATTTAAGCTTACTCGGTATTCTTATTCTGTTTTTAGCGTCAACTTGGTGATCAAATTCGCCGAAAAGCATAAACCTTTACCCCTTTTTTGATTTTACACGTCCATAATAGCATACTTTTTGGTAACTTGCAACCACTTTTGGTAACTTTTTTACATTTTTTTGAAATTTTTTTTATTTTTTTGACCACTTAGGTGTTTTTAGAAGTATTTTTCTATACACTTTTTCGTTCTTTTTCCTAAATTTACCTATAAAGGTAACTTTTCTATTTCCATGGGTTTTGAGTAGTGAGTGGTTTTTAAGACTAAAAAACAATTCGTTTTTAACTTCATCAAACCCAGAATACACTTTTAACCCCGTTATATCTTCAATTTCACGTTTTATATAGTAATAATGGGTGCAACCTAAGATAATTTTACTCGTTTTGTTCGGCAAGTGGTCAAGAATACCTTTAAGGTCTACCTTACTTAAATCAAATACGTTCCTTTCAATATCCCCCGCCAAATTTTTGCAAGCAATCACCTTGCCTAAAAAACACGATTTTACGCGTTCGCTATTAGAAGTTAAGGGGGTACAAAGCAAACATGCGTCTTTATCGCAACATGCGGGCGGGAACGTTTTAATGATGACGAGCGCGCTCGTATCCTTAATATGATTATATAGATGAGTTGAAATGGTATTGCACGCAATAACTATCGCCTTAACCTTTTTACCTTTAAGCCTTTTAACCGCTCTATCCGAAAGAGTTTTTATCTCCTCTACACTTTTACTACCGTACGGCGCGTTGCCGTTATCTCCAAAATAAATAAAACTCTCAAAGGGAAATTCTTTACAAAGTTCTTTAAGAACGCACAGTCCGCCAATTCCACTATCGTAAACGCCTATCGGCAAATTTTCAGTTAAGCGATACATAATTTTCTCCGTTAATATATAAATATTCTCATTTTTTTTAGTTGGAACAAAAATTATGTTAAATTTTTTAGACCAATTTAATAAATGTGATAAAAAAAAGTTGCAATACTTAAAAAAGTGTGCTAAAATAACCATAGTTTAATTGAAGTTACATTGTAAAGGAGATAGAAATGCCTAACATTAAATCGGCGAAGAAACGCGTTCTCGTAAATCAGAAAAAAGCATTAATCAACAAAAGTGATAGATCAGAAGTAAGAACTTATATCAAAAACTTCATTGCTATCCTTGATGCTGGTAATCTTCAAGAAGCCGAAGCAGCATTACCTGCTACTATGGCAGCGATTGACAAAGCTGTTACTAAAAAAGTATACACTAAGAACACCGCTGCAAATAAAAAATCCGGCCTCATGAAAAGATTTAACGCATTAAAAGCAGGAAAGTAATTAAAACCTAACAAAAAAAGAGTTGCCTCCTAAGGTAACTCTTTTCTCATACTCTTTTTTATATACACAACTCTAAATTAAAAAGCCCAAGCATCTTGCTTGGGCTTTGGTTTTTACACGTGTTTTATAAGCATTGCAGATAAACGGTCTTTTGAAGTAAGACCAACCGCTTTTTCAACCACCTTACCGTCCTTAAATACGAATAATGCAGGGAT
>SVHZ01000019.1 GCA_015055525.1 Clostridiales bacterium | reverse complement strand
TCATTCAAGGCAGTTTCTTACTGGGACGTTGTTGACGGTCAACTCGTTTGGGTAGGCGCTAACGCGTAAATAATTAAAAAGAAAGGAACGGCTCGTCCGTTCCTTTTTTTAATGCTTTTTAATCAATTCAAATATAATAATAAAAGTGAATTAATTTATAAAATTTTGCATAATATTAATATTATTAATAAAGGCTAATATTTGTGATAAAAAAATGTAAAATTATGGAAAAAAATTAATAAAACATCTTGACACGGGTTTGTTTATGTAATAAAATATAATTAACTTATAATATATAGTAATATGGGTATATTATGCCCAAATTGCTAAGGCTTACTTAGACGGGCTTAAATTTAAGGAGGTCAAACATGAAGAAAAACTACTTAACTCCGTCAATTAACGTTGTTTCTTACAACTTGGTTGACATAGTAACCACGTCAGTTACTACTTCTTACGCTCACGTTAAAGAGAGCTGGTTAGAAAGTGACTGGCTTGCTAAGTAATGGAGGGTATAATAATGAGAACTGTTAAATCAAATCTTATTAAAATGCTCACTATTGCTCTCGTGGTATGTCTTGGTGTTTTTGTAGCGCTTATTCCTATGTCAAAGACTCCTGTATCCGCTGATGAAGTTTCTTTCAGTATTACAGGCGATGGTATTAATGGCGCTCAAAAAGGCTTAAAGTTTGTTGGTTCATTAAACGGTACTCCTGATGATTACGGTATTTTAGTATATCCCGAAATCAAAGGTTCTGTTGACGAAACTGCTAGCATTCAAGACAATGCCGATAATCTTGACGCTTATAACTTTATTAAGCAAAAAGAAGTAGCAATCTGTTTCAATCGTAACACAATGCTTCAATGGGCAGACGTTAATGATGAAAACGTTGATGAAATCTTAAACAATTTCTATGCTAAAGATTTTACTGCTACTCCTTATTACGTTGTTGGTAACGAAACTTTCTACGGTGCATCATATACTACTAATATGGTAACCGTTGCTGAAGCTTGCGTTGATTCAAGTAATACTCTTGAACAAGCATTTGCTCAAGAAGTTTTAGGTTATGAAGTTGTTAATAACGCTGATATCGAAGGTTCAATTGAATTTGCTGGTAGAGAAGATGGTTTCATTTACCCTGTTGCAGTTTACGTTAACGGTAATGCTGTTTATGAAGTTGAAGAATCTGATGGCGAAACTACAGCTATCGATTTAACTGAACTTGTTACTGCACAAAATACAGCATCTAACGTTGTTGACCTTAGAATCGTTGCTGAACACGAATTTGATACGGATGAAAACGGCGTATATCTTAGAAAGACAGTATGCTATAATGATGCTAATTATTGGACTTCAATTATTAGTGACGTTGATGAACTTACTGCAGCTCTTAACGGTAAAGTTGCAGAAGGTTTAGTTAACTATGGTTTCTATAAAATGGACGCTGATATTACTTTAACTGGTGCATTAACGTTAAATAATACTCATAGTTCAACTGTATATCATACTGGCGTTGGTTTCGCAGGCGTATTTGATGGTGCAGGCCACTATATTGACTTTAATTCAACTATTATTAAAAATGGTTTATTTGGTGACTTTGCGTTCAATTCAAACACAAACCAATCTGATCACCCAATGGCTCAAGTAACAGTTAAGAACCTTGCTCTTAAGAATTACAAAGCGAATGCTGGTGGTGTTGTTCTTGCAAGATACACTCTTAACCACAAAAATATTCCTGCTGGTGTTCCTCACTTTGAAAATATTTACGTTTCTTACAAAGGTACGTCTTATTCTTACAGTGCATTATTACAATATCCAGGCGCTCTTACAATGAAGAACGTATTTGTTGATTCTACTGTTCATGTTAACAATAATTCAGTAGCAAATTATAACACTTCTAAATATGGCATGCCTGAATCAGATAAGAATAAAGGTTTCTATCGTTTAGGTTCTGGCCACGTTGCTAACAACTATTCTGGTGGTTCAATCTTTAAGTCAATGGCTTTCTTCAAAGATGATCTTTCTTCATTTGAAAACGTTGTATCTATCGGTAAAACACCTCTCGGTTGGCAAGCTGCTCACGGTTGGTGGTATAGAAACTTTGTAAAACACGCTGCTAACGGCGATGGTACGTACACTCATACTGTTGGTTTAACTGGTTTCTCTCAAGATTATAACGAATACGTTGTTTACGCAGGTAACGAAACTGTTGGTAACGTAATGCGTCCTACCGGAATTAAAGAAAACTTCCTTAAGTTAGTTGAAGAAGTTCCAGGTACCACATATCTTGCTGGTGCATACTGTGCTAAATGTTACAATCAATTCTCATTAGATAACTCTGGTGCGGCTGTTTGTCCTGACTGTCAAGTTACTATGACTAAGACTGGTGCTAACCAAGATACTGACCTTTGGGCTCAACCTGCAATCTATACTTGGGGTACTGATGGTGATATTACTAACCTTCAAAACCCAACTTACGATGAACAATACTTTACTGGTGGTCGTTACAGACTTGAAGGTACTTACAAGTACAATTCGTTAGATGATTTATCTTCTAAATTCTTAAAAGATAACACTTATTACGATTCTTTCCTTGGCGATGCTGGTAACAATATGTGGAAAGTTAACGAGAAGGGCGAACTTGCATGGCACTCTTTCGTTGATAGCAATTACGTATTCACTCCGATTGATTTTGATGCTTCTACTGGTGAAATTGTTTCTACTAAAATCGCTTCTTATGATGAAGTAACTTCTATTATCGCTAATGGAAATGAACTTACTAAAGAAAACGGTGGTATCATTAAGACTGAAAACGGCTATAAACTTAACGTTTTAGCAAATGGTTCTGTTGATACAAACGGCGTTCCTTATATTGATGCTAAGTCTTACGCTTCTAACATGTTCGTTCTCACTGTTAATACAGAAGACGAATCAACAAGTTATGCAAACGTTCGTTATTGGACTTCAATAATTTCAGACGCTGCTGAACTTAAATCTGCACTTGACTTTACTTACACTTCAACTGCTAAGTATAACTATGGTTTCTTTACTATGGATGCTGACGTTAATATGGCTGGCGTAAGTTTTGATTATGCAGGTTTTGCAGCTGGTAACGTTAATGTTGAAATTGGTTTCGGTGGTCAATTTGACGGTCGTGGTTATGCAATTGAAAACGTTGATGGTGTTATGACTAACGGTTTATTCGGTAACTTCGTATATGCAGGTGGCGCTGCAAATTCACCTAAGGCTCGCGTTACTATCAAGAACTTAGAAATCAAGAACTGGGGTAGAAACTCTGATCCTATTTTAGGTAAGTACACTTCTAACCATAACTATCACGCAAATGCTTCAATTACTATTGAAAATATTTACGTAACTTATAAGTCGGCTGCGGTAATTAAGGGTCTTATTAAGACTCCTGGTACTGCGTCAACTATTATGAATAACGTTGTTGTTGTTAACCCAAATACTCCGGATAACTTCACAAGAAATGATGCTATGTTTGGTGAAGGCACTAATGGTAACACTATGTTTGCTACTAAGCCTTTCTATGCTGAAGGTACATTATTTGGTTCTCTTAGACACTATGGTTCTAACACTCAACTTAACATTAACAACGTAATTTCAATCAGTAAATCTCCGCTTGTATATCAAACTGCAGATATTGCTGACTGGAGTTCTAATATCCAAGATAGCATTTACAAGACGTTCTTTACTAATACTGTTGATGGTGGCGTTTACACTCACACAGTTAAGACTACTGGCTTTGATTTCGCCCAAACGTTCATCGTAGGTGAAATGTACGTTGGTTACGCTGGTAACGATAAAGTTGGTAACGTTCTTAACATTACTGGTATTAGACCTTCATTTGCTGCTATCGCTGCTACAAGTGATGGTTCTGCAGTTGCAGGCTACTACTGTGCTAACTGCTATGATTACTATTCATTAGAAGCTGGCAACTGTCCTAATTGCGTAGTTGATGATGCTCCTGTTGCATTAACTGAAAAAGCTAACCTTTGGACTTGTCTTGGTGTTTACACTTACGCTAGAACAAACCTTGATGGTTACGTTAACCCAACAAGCACTCAACACAATGGTGAAGTAGTATTCACTAACGTTCTCAGATATGATGACGTTGCTGCTATGAAGACTGCTTATGAAACTGATAACAGCATCTATGCATCTTTCCTTGGCGAGGCTGGTAACAAGATGTGGTCAGTTGTTGAAGGCGTTCTTACTTGGGTAGGCGCTTAATAGCAACCAAACTTAATAAAAAAAGGTGTTACGGATTTTCCGTAACACTTTTTTATTGGTATTGACTTTTTTAGCATTATAAAATATAATATAAATATGGAAAAAGTTAAAAAAATAGACAAACGCAGTTTAAGAACTCGTTCGTTAATTAAAAAAGCAGTTATTGTTTTACTTAAAAAGAAACGCCCAAATGAAATTGCAGTTACTGAAGTTACTAAAATTGCTTTGATTAGCCGAAATAGTTTTTATACTCATTATAATTCAATTTTAGACGTTTTAGACGATATTTTTAACGACGTTTTAGATAGTTTTGATTTAGTTCTTTCAAAATACGATTATTCTGAATTTGAAAAGAATCCTTATCCTTGCCTTAAAGAAATTTCCGTTCCGCTTATAGCAAACTCCGCTTTTTCCGAATTTGTTATCTTTTCAAAAAGTTCAAACAGTTTCGTTCAAGGTATAATTAATGCGTTAACTGAAAAGTTTTACAATAAATATCTTCAAAATAGGGGAACTTCAAACGAAAATATTCCGTATATGGTCAACTTTTTAGTTGCAGGTTCAATAAATTTTGTATATAAATGGTTTGTTGATGGCAAAGTTGTGCCTTATGACGTGGTTCTTAAAGATATATCTAACCTAATAACCGAAGGTATTAAAATGATTCGCAATATTAAAAATGAAAAGGCTTAAGATTATTCTTAAGTCTTTTTGCATATTTAATAACCGTTTGCTTATACTTTTGTTATGGTATTAAAAAGATTAAACAAACTTTTACTATTTATATTATTAATTTGTTCCTTTATATCTCTTAACGTTGTTAAGGCTAGTGAAGTTGAATATTATCTCGGCGGTGAAGTTTTAGGTTTTAACGTTGATACTGAGGGCGTTCAAGTTGTGGGCATTTGTGACGTTATTACGCAAAACGGGCTTGTTTCCCCGTGTAAAACCGCAGGGCTATCCGTTGGCGATACAATCCTTAGCTTAAATGAAAACGCGGTAAATTCCGCTTCTGACGTCGCCAAAGTGCTAAATGAATATGAAAGTGGTTGTTTTATAACGAAAATTGAGCGAGATAATAAAGTTAAACTTATTGACTTAACTCCTGCAAAAGACGTTTTAGGCGAGTATAAGCTCGGCGTTTATCTTCAAGATGGGCTTTCAGGTTTAGGAACGGTTACCTATTATACGAGTGATGGTAATTTTGGTTCGCTTGGTCACCCCGTTTCAAAGGACAACGGAAAAATATATAACGTTGTTGGCGGTAACGTTTTTAATGCTACCATAACTGGCGTAAATAAGCCTTCAAGGGGAAGAGCAGGCGAACTAAAAGGTATGATTTTAGGTGAAAAGTCAGTTGGAAACGTTTCAAAAAATTCTCAAAACGGTTTGTTTGGTAAGATTGACAAGTTTGATAATAAAAAACACGTTAAGTTATCGCTCGGTAAAGGAACTCCCGGAAAAGCGCAAATTTATTCAACCATAGATGGATCTTCACCAAAATTTTACGATATAAATATTGTAAAAGCAGATTATATTAGTGGAAGTAATAAAAATTTTGTAATTTCAATAACGGATAAAAGTCTTTTATCTATAACTAATGGAATACTTCAAGGTATGAGTGGTTCTCCAATAGTTCAAAACGGTAAACTTATTGGCGCGGTTACGCACGTTTTTCTTAACGATAGCACTCGTGGTTACGGTATCGCAATAAATAATATGATAGCATAAAAAAACAAGGGCTTGCCCTTGTTTTTTTACGCTCCTTTTCTAAACTCGCTCGGTGTTACACCCGTTAACTGTTTGAAAACTCTATTAAAAGTGTTTATTGCTGAAAAACCACAGTTTAGCGCTATTTCGCTAACGTCTTTTTGTGGTATTGATAATAGTTCTTTTGCCTTGTTAATTCTATATAACGAGATTAATTTTCTTACGTTAATACCAGTCAATTTATGTAATGCAAACGATAAGTATTTTTCATTATATCCAAAACGCTTTGCTATACTTTTAAGTGAGATGTTTTCAGTATAGTGGCGAGATATATACGATACTATTTGTTGATATAAAATTCCGTCTGAAAATTCTCCCGCTGAAAACTTTGAATTATTTAATATGGCGTTTAGTATAATGCTTAAATATCCGCTTATTAAAAGTGGTGAAGAGGTATCAAGATTATATAACTTTTCAATAACTTCTTTTTCATTTGAAATGTCAATAGGGGTGCATATAATTTGCCGATTTCCAATAGTATTGAAAAATACGGGGATGTAATCGTTTGAAAATACCGCGCAAAACACCTGAGCAGTACTTGTTTTGTATTCATGAATATAATTTGGCGGTATAAAAAGAATATGATTTTCTTTGACTATAATATGAGTTCCGTTTATATAAACGTCCGCAACGCCTTCTTTTACGTAAAAAATCTCAGAAAACTCGTGAATATGCGCGCCTATAATAAACCCGTCGTGATGACGCGACCTAAAATCATAACTCTTTGATGAATTTTCGTGTTGATATACCATAAACCACCTAACTTTTTGGCTATATTATATTATAATTTGAGTTGCAAGTCAACGATATTTGTTGTAAAATGGATATATAGAAAACGGAGGTCTATTATTTATGGGCAAACAATGGTCAAAAGAAAGAGCGTGGGAGTGGTATAACTCTCGTCCTTGGATTAGAGGATGCAATTATCTTCCTGCAAATTGCGTTAATAGAATAGAAATGTGGCAAGAGTATAATTCTGATGCTGTTTTCAAAACTATTGAAGAAGAGTTTAAGTTGATTAAAAGTATCGGTTATAACTCAATTAGAGTTATTATCGAGTTTTTAGTTTGGGATAAAGAGCACGACGGGTTTATGGAACGCTTTGAAAAGTTTATTAGCCTTGCTCATAGTTACGGTATATCGCTTATGGTGGTGCTTGCTAACGACTGTATGCGCCCAAAGGGTTTTGAAGTTGATAAACTCGGCGAGCAAAATTGTGATTGGGGTTATCACGGCGGTAGAAAAATGAGCCAACACGGCGCGTTTACCGGTATGGGGCATCACTATCTAGACGAGCCTGAAACTGCTCCTCGCTATTTTGCAATGGTTAGAGAAATCGTTGAAAAATATAAAAATGACGAGCGTATAATCATTTGGAACGTTTATAATGAAGTTGGCAATAGTAAACGTAGAGAAGTTTCTATTCCAAATCTCAAAAAGATTTTTGAAATTTGTAGAGAAATCGATCCAATTCAACCGTTAACTTGTGAAACTGCATCGTATTACGGTGGCAATTTTGATGACGTTTGTGAAGTTGAACGCTACGGCGTGTTAAATTCTGACGTTATATCTTTCCATAACTACGGAAGTTATCAATCGAATATTAACGTTATTAAAAATCTTAAAAAATTTGGTAGACCACTTCTTTGTACCGAGTGGCTTGCAAGGTGCTTAAATAATAACGTTGAAGAATTATTCCCACTTTATTACCTTGAAAACGTTGGTTCATATAACTGGGGTTTAGTTGGTGGTAAAGCGCAATATTACGAGCCTTGGAACAGCACTTGGGAAGAATATGAAAAGAATCCTGATATGAAATGGGACTTTACTAAGTGGTTCCACGATTTATATAGGCTTAATCATAGACCTTATAATCCTAAGGAAATTGAGATTATAAAGAGATATTGCGATAAAGCAGATCAAGATTTTAATGAAGATAAATCAAAATATGAATAATATTTTAGTTGTAAAAAACAAGCGTTTTATAGCGAAAATCAATGCAAGTAAAGGAGCAAACTTAATTTTTCTTCGTTCTAGTGACGGCGCAATTATATTAAGAGAGCCCAACTATGAGAAGGGGCTTGATAACCCGTATTTGTACGGTATGCCGATACTATTCCCAGTAAATAGAATTGAAGGCGGTAAGTTTACTTTTGACGGTAGAGAATACTTGTTTCCTATCAATGAAGAAAAAACAAATTGCCATTTGCACGGAGTTGTTCACGAGCAACCGTTTAGCATTGTTAAACAGCGCGAAGATCGTGTTATTTTATCCGCAACGTCAATTTTTGGCGGAATTAATGAATTTGAAATAACGCTTGATTATAAATTAATTTCAAACGGCATTAAACTTAAAACTACTGTAAAAAATCTTTCTAATTTGAAAATGCCTATTATGTTAGGGTTTCACACAACGTTCAATTCATCCTTTTTAGATGGTGGCAAAAACTATATAAAAGCAGGGTTTGACGTTGAAATTGAAAGGGATATGTCAAACTATTTACCAAACGGAAATTACCCTAAATTTGATGACGTTTCTTTAAGTTTATTAAATGGAACGTTTAACCCAACTTCAAAGCCGATAAGTCGTCATTACAGGTGCATAAATTCCGATAAAATCGTAAATTATGACGAAAATTCCAATTTTAGTTTAGTGTACAAAAACAGTAAAAACTTAAATTATCGTTTAATTTATAACGGTAATGCAGACGGTTATATTTGCTTAGAACCGCAAACGTGCATGGCTAACGCTCCTAAAATTTCTCTTAAAAAGAGTGAGAGCGGTTTTGATTTTATTAAACCTAAATCAAAGAAGGTTTATCTATCTAAAATATTATTGATAAAAGGGGATAAAAGATGAAAGTTACTTGGTTAGGTCAAGGTGGATTTTTATTCGACGTTAATGGATTTAAGATTATAATTGACCCGTATTTATCTAATAGCGTTGAAAAAATCGAGTCTCAAAACTATCGTAGAATAGCAGTTGACGATAAGTTTTTATCGGTAAAACCAAACTTAATCGTTTTAACTCACAATCATTTAGATCACACCGATCCAGAAACCTTAACTCATTATTTAACAAGTGAAAGTAAAGTTACGGTTCTTGCGTCGTTTAACGCTTGGAAGACAATTAGAGAAAAATTCAAAAATATAAATAAAAATTACGTTTCTTTCAATGTTGGCTCCGAGTGGACCGAAAACGGAATTTTGTTTAAGGCGGTTTATGCTGAACATTCAGACGAGTATGCAATCGGCGTAATAATAAGCGTAAACGGTAAAAATTACTACGTTACAGGCGATACGCTTTATAGTAAAAAAGTTTTTGATTCGATTGAAGATAAGATTGATTATTGTTTCTTGGCGGTTAACGGTAAGGGTAATAATATGAATTTTATTGACGGTGCTAGATTTGCTCAAAAATTAAACTGCGTTGCATTGCCTATGCATTGTGGATTGTTTGATGAGTTAAAATTGGAAGATTTTCCTTATGAAAATAAAATTATATTGAAAATTTATCAAGAAATGGAGATTTAATATGAAAATTACCAAACTTGAGGTTATAAAAGTTAAACCTAGATGGATGTTTTTGAAAATGTATACTGATAAAGATATTATCGGTCTTGGCGAACCTGTATTAGAAGGGCATTGTAACGCCGTTGAAGCGGTTATTAAAGAGTTTGAAGAGTATTTGATTGGTAAAGATCCTATGCAAATTGAACACCACGTTCAAGCCCTTTACCGCGGTGGTTTCTATCGTGGCGGTCCACTTATGCTTTCGGCTATCTCAGGTATTGAGCAAGCAATGTGGGATATTAAGGGCAAATATTATAATTGCCCAGTTTACGAGATGCTCGGCGGTAAATGTAGAGATAAAATCAGAATGTACACTCACATTAAGCGTGCCGGCGTTGCGGGTGAGTTCCCAATTGAAGAAATGCTCAAAATTGCAGATGAGAGATTAAAAGACGGTTATACCGCTCTTAAATATTCTATTATTCCGCCGATTAAGCAAGTTGATAACCCTGAAAATACTTTTAAGCACGTTGAGAGATTTGCAAAAGTTAGAGAAAAAATAGGTAATAAAGTTGATTTAGCGATAGATTTCCACGGTAGAGTTTCTCCCGCTATGGCAAAACGACTTATCGAACTTTTGAAACCTTATACGCCAATGTTTATTGAAGAGCCGTGCTTACCTGAAAACGTTGATACTATGGTAAATATTGCTAATTCAACAACTGTTCCCATTGCTGCAGGCGAAAGATTATTCGGTAAATGGCAATATAGAGAACTCATTGAAAAGCAGGCGGTTTCTATAATTCAACCTGATATTTGTCACGTTGGCGGTATTTACGAGGGTAGAAAACTTGCCGCTATGATCGAAATGTATTACGGCTCTGTTGCTCCGCATAATCCGTTAGGTCCGATTTCGCTTGCAAGTTGCATCCAACTCGATACTTGTATTCCTAACTTCTTAGTTCAAGAACACCCGGGTAACCCAGATAAGTCTGATCTTGGTGTTGGTTACATTAAAGATCCGTTCGTTATTAAAGACGGTTATATTGACGTTCCAACAAAGCCTGGTCTTGGTGTTGAACTCGACGAAGAGGCTCTCAAAGATAAAATTTACGATGGTAAGTGGACTACACCACGCCAATATTTTGAAGACGGTAGTAACGCCGACTGGTAAGGAGTTTTTATGAATAAAAGTGTTTTTGTTACCGGCGCAACAAACGGAACGGGTTTTGCTATTGCAGAACGTTTTGCTAAAGAAGGTTACGCTGTATTTATAGGCAGTAGATCTCTCGAAAATTCAATTACAGCAGCAAGTAAAATTGCTGAAAAATACGGTGTTTTTGCAAAAGGTTACCAAACCGAAATATTTAATGAAGAAAACGTTAAATCAATTTTTTCTGATATTAGAGCAAACGGTTTTTTACTTGACGTTTTAGTTCTCAATGCCGCAAACTTAGGTATTGGTCAAGAAAGTTTAACCGTTGATATTAATGATTTTATGAACGTCTATAATACTAATATCGGTTGGAATTTTATGATGGCTCGCGAGGCTTGCTTGCAAATGAAGGAAAAGGGTAAAGGTTCTATCGTCTTTATCACTTCAAATTCCGCTCTTAGAGTTACTGAAAATAGATGCGCTTACTGTTCTTCAAAGAGTGCAATTTTAGCTATGAGTAAATCTTTTGCAGTAGACTGGGGTAAATATGGCGTTCGTTCAAACTGCGTTCTTCCCGGTATGATTAAAACGGAAAGATGGCAAAGAAACGATAATAATATTCAATATTGTCTTCCTAATTATACGCCAATTCAAGATATTGCAGAATTTGAAGATATTGCAAACGCCGCTTGGTATTTTGGTTCTGACGAATCTAGAAATACGACTGGCGCGGAACTCGTTGTTGACGGTGGTATGCTCGCTCAACTTACTCCAAATATAAATAGGGAGCTTTGGAAATAATGAAAGATTTAATTAAAACTATCGAAGAAGAAAAGATTATAGTTATCGTTCGCGGTGTTGATTCAAATAAACTTATTCCGCTTGCAGAAGCAATGTATAAAGGTGGAATAAAACTTTTAGAAGTAACTTATTCGGCAAACGGTAAAGTTTCCGATGAAGAAACCGCTCAAAATATTAAGGCGCTTGCAGATCATTTCAAAGGTAAAATGTATATTGGCGCAGGTACGGTTTTAACTGAAAAGCAAGTTGAACTTACAAAACAAGCGGGTGGTACTTTTATAATCTCTCCTGACGCATACGAAAACGTTATCAAGAAAACTAAAGAACTTGGGCTTGTTTCAATGCCGGGCGCTATTACGCCAACTGAAATTCAAAATGCTCATAGATGTGGAGCGGATTTTATTAAACTTTTCCCGATGAGTAACTTTGGAGTTTCTTATTTTAAGGCTATAAAAGCACCGCTTTCCCATATTAAATTTATGGCTGTTGGTGGGGTTGATGAAAACAATATGTCTGAATATCTTAATGCGGGTATTAGCGGTTTTGGTATCGGTTCAAATATCGTTAAAAAAGATATGATTGATAACTGCGATTACGAAAATATTACAAAACTTGCCGAAAAATACGTTTCGATTATCAAAAACTAACATAATAACAAAATTTGCTCCATAAAATTAAATGGAGCATTTTTTATGAATAACTATCTAAATTTAATTGTTTCTAATCTTAATAGATGCAAAAAATTAGTCGTTATCTCTATTGCAATATTTATATTAGGGCTTATTTTAGGGTGTGTGCTATCAATTAGAGATGACTTAAAATGCATTTATCAAGAGTATTTGAGTAATTATCTTAGCAAGGTTTTTTTAAGGGAATATTCTCCTATAAAACTTTTATTTGAACGATTTTTGAACTCCGGTTTAATTTTACTATTAGTTGCTTTTTTATCACTTAATAAATACGCTTTCTATTTAAGTTACTTAGTTATTTTTTATAGGGCGTTTATTTTAGGTTTGGCGGGTAAATTGTTTATAACAGGCGCATTAATTAGCGGTTTTTTCACTTTTGCTTTTTTAATTTTTGTTCAAGGCGTAATATCGTGTTTTTCAATAACCGTTTTTTGCTGTTTAGTGTGCGGTAAAAATGATTGCGCTTATAAAAAGTTGGCAGTTTTAACTTTTAAGGCGTTTCTAATTAGTTTATCTATATCGCTAATCGGTGCAATTATTGAATTTTTATTTATCGTCTGTATGTTTAGACCGATTAACGTTTATTTTTAAGTATAATTTATTGCATATTACTTAAAATATGATAAAAGGGGAAATTATGAAAAAATCTTTACTTTTATTTATTTTAAGTTTTATCGTTTGCATTGGCGTTGCATCTCAATTCACTCCGCAAATCACCTATGCTAGCGAACTAAAAACAAAAGCGGAGTATTTATACGACTTTAATACCGGTACTGAAATTTACGCCAAAAATGAAAACGAGCGCCTTCCTATTGCAAGCATGACTAAAATTATGCTTCTTGATTTAGTTTATGAAAACATTGAAAACGGCAATCTTTCTATTGATGAAGAGGTAACCGTTTCAGAAACTGCGTCTTCAATGGGTGGCAGTCAAGTTTTTTTAGAGAGCGGTAAAAATTACAAGGTTTCCGATCTTATTAAGAGCATAACAGTTGCGTCTGCTAACGATGCTAGCGTTTGTTTGGCTGAAAGATTATACGGTTCGGAGCAGGCTTGTGTTGATAAAATGAACGAAAAAGCAAAAAGTTTAGGGCTTAATAATACTTTGTTTGCAAACTGTACGGGGCTTCCAAAGCCAATGCAGTATTCTTCAGCTAAAGATATTGCTATGATTTTTGCAGATCTAATAAAACACGAAGAGTACTTTAACTATTCAAAAATTTGGATGGATAAAATTCAACACTCAAAAAACCATACCGAGATTTCAAATACAAATAAACTTGTTAAGTTCTATAATGGCTGTGACGGTGGTAAAACGGGTTTTACAAACGAGGCAGGGTTTTGCTTAACCGCAACTGCAAAACGGGGTAATATGCGGTTAATTTCGTCTGTTATAGGCGCTAACGATAGTAAGTCAAGGTTTAACGCTGTTTCTAATATGTTTAACAATGGTTTTAACACGTATGAAAATAGGGCAGTATTAGATAAAGATATACCGCTTGATCTTGATTTCAAATTGATAAATTCAAAGCAAAATAAAGTTCAATTATTTGCCGAAGACGACTTCTTTATACTTTCAAAAAAGAACGAAAAAACGCCCGTTGACTTCGTTTATAATATTAAAGAACTAAAAGCGCCTATAAAGAAAGGGGAAACAGTCGGTGACGTTACTATTTATAGTAACGGCGTAGAAGTCGGAAGAGTAAACGTAGTTTTAGGATCGAATTTGGATAAGCAAAGTTATTTTGATATAGTTTTAGAAACGATTAAAAACTGGTAATATTAGCGCTCGCTCAATGCGAGCGTTTTATTTATATAAAAACCTTGCAATTTTTAGTAATTTATAGTAAAATATATTTATATTACGTTTAGGATAATTTAATGGCAACATCTAACTTTGAGTCTAAGGTAGACTATTCAACTAAATTATCAAATCTTAACTTTGAAGGTCCGCTTGATTTACTGCTTTATCTTATAAAACAAGCGGAAATTGACGTTAAGGATATATTCGTTTCAGAAGTAACAAATCAATTCCTAGAGTACGTTAACACTCATACGATTGATATGGAAACTGAAAGCGAATACCTTTCTATTGCCGCAACTATTATTGAGATTAAATCAAAGGCGATAATTCCTAATGAAGAGGCTCAACTCGAGGCTGAAGAAGAAGGTAATTTACTTATTCAACGCATTGAAGAGTATAAACTTTATAAAGAATCTGCTGAAAAACTCAGGGCGATTGAAGACGTAAATAAATTTTACAAAAAGCCTGATAGCGACGCTCACAACGTTAAAATTGTTTATACTGACTTCAATCTCAACGGATTAATTAACGCGTTCACAAACCTGCTTAAAAGGGTTGACGTTAAGGATACTATTGAAAATAAGGAAAAAGAAATACCTAAAGAAGTATTTACGGTTGCCGATAAAATCTATTTTATTAGAACTCAACTTCAAGATAGAAGAGAAATGAGTTTTTACGATTTATTTACGCGTTATTCTACTAAAACTGAAATGATTACCACTTTTCAGGCGCTACTTGAACTTTTAAAGCATCAATATTTAACGTTTATTCAAGACGATACTTTTGGCGATATTACGCTTTATTATAACGAAAACGGAGGGGAAGAAATTGGAGAACTTGAAGAATATAATTGAATCTATCCTTTTTGTTTCGGGAGATGCGGTGCAGATAAAGGATATATCGGAAAAATTAGGTGTTACCGATGCTAAGGTTTTGGAAGCGGCAAAAGAACTCTATGAAAAATATGACGATAATAGCGGTATTAAACTCTTAATTTTCAATAAAAAATTGCAATTTAGTTCAAATTCTAAGTATGCTGAAGAAGTTTCAAGCGTGTTAAATCCTATAAAAGAAAGGGAACTTTCAAAAAGTATGCTTGAAGTTGCGGCAATTATTGCTTATAAGCAACCCGTAACGCGTATTGATTTAGAAGAACTTAGAGGGTCTAATAGTGAATTTGCTCTTCAAAATCTTCTTAAACTCGGTGTTATTGAAGTTGTGGGAAGAAAAGATACGGTAGGTAAACCCGTCTTATTTGGAACGACTGATGAATTTTTGAAAAGGTTTCAGATTTCGTCACTTGAAGAACTTCCTGATTATGAAGAACTCATGGATAAAATCGTTAAACTTAGAAGCCCAACAAATGATAGTTCGTATCTTTTTGAAAAGGATGAATACGTTGAAGGCGATGAAGACGTTAGTTTGTTAGACGGGATTGAAATTCCGTCAAAAACCGAGCCTATTGCCACTGTTGATGAAGACGTTGACTTGGGTGATATCGATAGTGAAGATTTGCCAGACTTTTTGAAAGGCGAAGATTTAGACGTAATAAAATAATTTATAAAAAATGCGTTAAAAACGCATTTTTTTAATATTTTTACAAATTATATAATTATGTATATAGCGATGTTTATTATTGTTGGTATATTGATTTTTCCAATAATAACGTCGCTATATTTTTTTGTTGATTTCGATAGTAAAAAGTTATTCTTTGCGATATTTATATTTGGTAAATTCAAAGTTTTGAGTGGTTACGCAAAGTTAAGGGACTATAATACTATTTATCTTCATCTATCAGATAATAGAGCAATCATTCTTAATTTAAGTGCGCTTAAAAAATTTAGCGGTAGTTCAAATATTAATAAGGCTTTTAACATTGACTTAATATCTATTTATTTAGATTGTGGTTTATATAACGCTATATCTACCTTTGTTTTTATTGAAACTTATAACTTAATTTCGTTGTTCATGCCATTATTTAACTTAATTAACAATTTCAATTTTAATCTAAATCTTATAAATAGTTATAAAAGTTTAATATCTATTAAGTGTAAATTAAGGTTACAGTTTAATTTAATTAGTATAGTATTGCGCTTTATTGCAAATATTATAACCAAAGGAGCGGGTAATGCTAAAAGAAAAAGATTCAAACTTAAAAAACGAAGTTTTAACTTCTCTTAAACAGTATACGGAATTATTAAATGCTAATTCAATTGTTGGAACGCCAATTTTAACTAACGATTCAACAATTATCCCAATAGTAAAAATTCTTGTTGCATCAATTGGTGGAGGGGGAGAATATGGTGAAATTAAAATGTTTTCTAAAGATAAATCTCACCCGTTCGCAGGAGGTAACGGCTCGATTGCAAATATAACGCCGTCAGGCTTTCTAGTTTGCAAAAACGGCTCAGTTTCATTTGTAAAAGTTGATGACAATTTTAATGAATTTATATTTAATAAGACGTCTGATTTAATATCAAAAGCGGTGGTAAATAACAATGAAAAATAATGTAAAATATTTGATAATATCGTTTATTATATCGTTTATTCTATTTAATATTAAGATTGATAATACTTATGCTTACACTCAATCTAAAGGCGAATGTGTTATCGAAGTAAATTCAGGTAGAATCGTTCACGAATTAAATGGCGATAAAAAGTTAGAAATGGCGTCGACCACTAAAATTTTAACTGCTTTAACCGTAATAGAAAACTTTGATTTGGATAAAGAAATTACTGTAAGCAAAAATTCTGTTGGTATAGAGGGGTCTAGCATTTATCTTAGAGAAGGAGAAAAGTTAACGGTAAAAGAACTGTTATACGGCTTAATGCTTAGAAGTGGCAACGATGCTGCTGAGTGTTTGGCGTCAAGTTTAGTTAATAGAGATGATTTTATTAAACTTATGAATAAAACGGCAAGCCTTGCAGGGGCTACAAATTCAAATTTCACAAACCCACACGGTCTTCACGCTGAAAATCACTATACGACTGCGATTGATCTAGCAAAAATTACGTTAAGAGCAATGAAAAATCCAAAATTTAAGGAGATTGTTTCAACAAAGAAAATTAACGTTTCTAATGATGGATACGATTACGATAGGGTGTTTATAAACAAAAATAAATTATTATTTTCTTACGACGGTTGCAACGGCGTAAAAACTGGATATACTAAAAACGCAGGTAGATGTTTAGTAACTTCCGCCTATAAAAACGGCTTAGAATTTATTTCAGTAGTGTTAAATAGTCCTCAAATGTGGGAAAGATCACGCGAATTATTAGATGGCAGTTTTTCAACATATCAAAACACGTTATTAGTTAGTGCTAAAGAATATGAAGATAAGATATTTTATGACGTAAATGGAAATCCATATCAAATCGTTATGCCTAATAATTTTAGTTATCCTATAAGCAATGTTGAAAAAGAGTTAATAACTTTTAAGTTTGATGGCAAAACTCAAGAAGAATTTAGTAAAAATCTAAAAAAACAAGCGATTTTTGAAATATTTCTGCAAAATAAGTTGATTTTTTCTCAAAATATATTTATCATTAAATAGATAAATATTAAGGATAGTTGTGAAATTATGAGAATTAATAAATTTTTAGCAGAATGTGGCGTTGCAAGCCGTAGAAATTGTGATAAACTCATTAGCGAAGGCTTAGTTACGGTTAACGGCAAAGTTTGTTCACTCGGTCAAGAAATCAACGAAAGTGAAGACGTTGTTGTAGTTGACGGTAAAAAAATTAATAGAGTGAAGAAATTTTCATATTACATTATGAATAAACCTAAGGGTTACGTTTGTACCGTAAAAGATGATAAGGGCAGAAAAACAGTTATGGATTTACTTCCACCTAGCGTTGATAGGGTTTTCCCAGTTGGAAGGCTTGACTATGATAGTGAAGGATTGTTAATTCTCACAAACGACGGGGATTTTTGCAATAGACTTATTCATCCGTCTAGTGAAATTCCTAAAACTTACCTTGTTAAGATTGAAGGCTCACTTGAAGACGCTCAACTTGCAAAACTTTCAAAAGGCGTTGTTATTGACGGCGTTAAAACAAAAAAGTGTACAATTAAAATCGTTGATGAAACAAAAGCGTTTACTAAATATCACGTAACGGTTACTGAAGGTAGAAATAGAGAAATTAGAAAGATGTTCTTAACCGTTGGCAAAGAAGTTAAATTCTTAAAACGTATTAAAATAGGCGATTTAACTATGGGAAGTTTAGACCGTGGCGCGGTTAGAAAACTTACTCAAGACGAAATTGAATACTTAAAAAATCTTTAATTTTAATGCCCCTACATATTTTTGTGGGGGTATTATGCGTAATAAATTAGTTAAATCATTAATTTTTTTATTTATACTTATGATTTGCACCGTACTTTTTGTTTGCGGTACAAGATACGTTGACGTTTCAAATATAAAATCGTTCAAAATAATAAAAGGAATTGCTATGGAAACGAGTAGTGGTTATAACGAACTTAAAAGTTCAATAGATCAAAAGTACACGGAAGAATTTGTTAAAATACTCAATCAAACGTCAAGCGAATTAAAAACGGGTATTAAAGCAATTTTGGGCGACGAATATCTATTGCTTTCAGATGAATACAACGCTATTTTAGACGACGTAAATAAAAAGAAGAGAGATTTTGAGTTAAACGAAGAATATCTTTCATTAAAAAATAGATTATCTGAATTAAAAGTTAAGATTGACTCTTTAGATAAGAGCTCAAAAGAAGAGTATATTGAAGAATTTAAGTCGGTTTTATCTAAGATTTCAACGCTTAACACAAAGTTTAACAATCAATTAAAATCTAAGCGCGATAGATTAAGTGAAATCTTCAATAGTTTGAAAGAGTTATTTATTGCTAATAAAGGCGAACTTATTGAGTTGAGAAAAAATCAAATGAACTCAACTAGAGAAAGCCTAAAAGAATTAATATTGTCTTACAACGTTGAAGTTACCGAACTGAACGAGGCTTTTTCTATCAACAATAAAACTGAAGAGTTACCTTTTGACGTAGCATCTATGCAAAACTTAATGGTGGCAGGAAGACTTGAAACGGAGTGTTTTGCTGAGATTTTATCAGAAAACCATAACAATACCGTTGTATTTTCGGAAAATAACCACGATATAAAAAGTTAAAATCTGTTTTTTTAAGCAGATTTTTATTTTTGTTAGAAAAACGCTTGCAAAAATTAAAAAGATTGTATATAATAGTTCTTGTTAAAATATGAAAGTGAGTTGATTGTCGGAATATTTTGCTATTGCAAAGTATTCCCCCATATAAATATTCACTTGTTCATATTTATATGGAGGAATATCGAAGCGGTCATAACGAGGCGGTCTTGAAAACCGTTTGGCCCAAAGCCACGGGGGTTCGAATCCCTCTTCCTCCGCCACAGAAAAGGACACCAATTACGGTGTCCTTTTCTCGTGGCGAAAGAGGGATGAGAACCCTTGGGTTCGGCGCTTGCGTCAACCGAGGGTTTCCCTATTTATAGGGTTTCGGTTGTATCCCTCTTCCTCCGCCACCGAAAGACACCTAATTTAGGTGCCTTTTCGCGTGGTGAAAAATAAGATGGTAAGAACTCCCGTCGGTTCGGCCGTCATTTGACGGGGTATCTTTGATGGGCTAAGGTCTGCCAGGGTGTCCCTACGCAGTAGGGTGTGGCAGTATCCCTATTTTTAGGTTTATAAAGGTATTTTGACGCAATAAAAAAGGATAGGGTTGAACCTATCCTTTTTTCTTAAATTTGGTCTTGATCAGATTGAACTGATTCGTATGCTAATTCTTTTCTTTTTTTAATTTCCTTATAAACACCGTAAGCAAAAAGAAGACAGCAAATTGCTATAACAAAAAAAGCAAATGTTGGAGTTGACGATTTTCTGCCAACTGCACTTAAAACACCGCCTACACCTGACGTTTCAGTTCCAGAAAGGATTCCCATATATATTAATGCTATAACACACATTATTGCAGGAATAAATCCCATACCAACCACAACATTATCAAGCATAGTAGGACATTTTTTTCTTCTTACAAAAGTAATTATAAGCGCAACTACCAAAATCGCTATACCTATAAGTATACCTAAAGTGTAATCATCATCATACATATTACCTTTAATATCCTTGAAGGTTTTAGAATATTCTGGTGAAAAAATATTTGATCCAAAAATATTTACAGATTCACTATAATGATAAAGACTTGCGCCCGATATAAGAAGTATAATTGCAATTATTGCAGAAAAAAACATTATTTTAATTTCTAAACTTATTTTTCTTTCTTTTAACACAAGATTTTTAGATTTTGGAATAGAATTTATAGGCGAGTTTGATTGTTCAATTATTTCTTCGTTATTTTGATTTTCAGCATTAAAATTCATAATATTTCACCATTAACCTTCAATTATAATTTTGTTGATTTCAGTCATTAGTTGCTTTGCTTGATTTTGATAATTTAAGCCTTTTTCAGAATTAAGAATAAATCCTTCGTTATCATTTACGGGTAAGCCTATTTCACCAATTTCATGCTTAACTTTAATAGTAACCGCATATTTTACTATTTTACCAGAAATTTCTTCACTTTCTAATCTTGTAGAAATCAAGTCTGAAAAATTCATTATATAAATATCTGAGTCTCCATCAAGGTATAAGAAATAGTAAGCAACTTTTTTATTAACTTCGTCAATTTCTAAATGCAAATTATCAACTAAATTAAGAATATTGCGGAACTCAACCCACTTATAACCAAAGCCTGAATAGTGCTTAGAAGTAACAAAGCCCATTTCTTTTAATTGGTTTTTATATTTTTGATAATTTAATTCGGCTGCGTGCATCGTTTTAATAATTTCGCTTTTATTTTTATCTAAACGCTTAAATACATAAAGAGCATAAAAAATACCTAACCACACATAAGCTCCGATAAGACCTAAAATAAAGGGTATAATCATATCACCAAGATCAAGAGCGACTAAAACAATAGAAAATATTGCTATAAATACAGCTAAAACTACTAAAATAGTAATAACGTATTTCTTTTTCCGTTGATTCATAAACTGATTTAATTTTTCAAATTTATCCATAATTTTTCTCCTTAAGTTTTTCCTACTTTATGTAGGTAATTTTATTAATTATATCCTACATATTGTAGGATGTCAAATAAAATCCTACATATTGTAGTAATATACTAATATGAAGGATAATATTTTTGGTAAAAAATTAAAAGAATTAAGGATGGAAAAGGGGATATCCCAACAAAAATTAGGCGAGGAGTTGGGTTTTTGCAATCAAACCATTAGTTTTTGGGAGAATGGCAGTAGAGAGCCCGACTTAGACACCTTAGTTGAAATTTCACGTTTCTTTGGGGTTTCTATAGAAGATTTATTAGTTGATAATTAGTTCCAAACTAAATTTGAAATTAAAAGAATATAACATATTTTTCAAAAACGTAAGGCACCTAGTTTAGGTGCCTTTTCGCGTGGTGAAAAATATAAGAGGGTGAGAACTCCCGTCGGTTCGCCAGTTATTTGACTTATAAAAAATTCCATTTTGGTATTGACAATAGAAATTTTATAATATATTATAAAACCATAGCGTAAAACACGCAATTAAGGAGGAATTATTATGATATACAAAGCAGTACCAGGTCCTAAAGTGATCACAATTGAAAACGATAATCTTTATATGGCAACTAATGCGTTTGCTGATATTATTAATGCAAATGCCGTTGACGGTTGGAGATATCACTCAATGGAAACTATTCTTACAACTGAAACAACTAAATCAGGCTGTCTTTTTAACCAACAAACTAATACTACTGAACACAATATTTACATGTTAATTTTTGAAAAAGAAGAATAATGCCTTTACAAAGCGAAAATAGCGAGACGTTTAATCATACGCCTACTAAAGAAGAACTTTTATCTAAATATTATGAAAACGAGAGTTTAGACCCGTCTTCTATAAATTATAAAAGGAAGATAATTCGTCCTAAATTACATTTATTTAGAGTGATTATTTATTGTTTGTTAGCAATAATTTTCTCTTCACTAGTTGGTTTTATTTTCTATCTCGCATCTAAAAACGTTATCTATTCAGTAATATCATCAACGATTATTCTTATTTTAATTGCAATATTATTTATTAAGCAAATTATTATATGGTTTATAAAAGTATATCAACGATTTGCACCTGAAAAAATAAGAATGCGTTGTAGATTTGAACCATCGTGTTCAGACTATATGATACTTGCCTTGAATAAATACGGGTTATTTAAGGGGTTGAAAAAAGGAATTTTACGTCTTCGTAGATGTAAACCACCTTATGGTGGATATGATGAGCCGTAATTAACTAAAATAAAAGCGTAGCATATTTGCTACGCTTTATTAATTGTTTTTATTATATTTAGTTAAATATGTCAAATTAAGATTATATTTAGATAAATAACTTGAATTTTAACTTATTGTATGTTAAAATATTTATAATATTTACGTTTAATCAAATTTGAGGATAAATCAACATGCAAAAACTTTTATATAACGTTAAATGTGAAAATAAATTTAAGATATTAAACGCTACTAATGGCGGACCTTGGCATAAGAGCCATGCTAACGATCAATATCGCAGTAATTTTTCAACGTATAAAGATGCGCGAATACCTTATTCAAGAAATCATGATTCAGGAGTAATAGGCGTGTATGGTGGGCCATATAGTCATGATATTTCAAAAATCTTCCCTAATTTTGATGCTGACGTTAATGATCCTAAGTCATACGATTTTGCTTGTACTGACGATTCGATTTTAACCACGTTAAGCGCTGGAACAAAAACGTTTTTCCGCCTTGGCGAAACTATTGAGCATCAAATAAAAAAACATGCAACGCTTCCACCCAAAGATTTTCGAAAGTGGGCTGAGATATGCGAGCATATAATTTTGCATTATAATTACGGTTGGGCAGACGGATTTAATTTAGATATTGAATATTGGGAAATATGGAACGAGCCCGATTTGGATTCAGGAAAGCCTACGCCTAAAAGAACTTGGGGTGGTACGGATGAAGAATTTTACGATTTATATGAAATTGCTGCAAAATATCTCAAATCAAAATTTCCTCATCTAAAAATTGGAGGTCCGGCAGTTTCCGGTAGAAAAATTTGGTCTGAAGCATTTATTAAGGAGATGGCAAAAAGAAACGTTCCTATGGACTTTTTCTCATGGCATAGTTACGGAACAACTCCCGAACATTTAGTTAAAGATGCATATATTTTTGATAAAATGTTAAAAGAAAACAATTATTCTAATTGTGAAAATATCCTTAATGAATGGAACTACGTTAAAGGTTGGCAAGAAGAATTTGTATATTCAATAGAATGTATTCATGGATTAAAGAACGCATCGCTTATAATATCAACGATGGCTCTTTCTCAATCGTCTCCTATTGATATGCTTATGTATTACGATACTAGACCGTCTGCTTTTTGCGGAATTTTTGACTATTATACTTATAGACCACTCAAGGGTTATTACGCTCTTAAATGGTATGGCAATTTTTATGATTGCGCTTATGAAATTAAGAGTGAAAATTCAATTGAAAACGTTTACGGGCTTTGCGGAGCAAAAGACGACGGAAAAATCGTTTGTATGTTAACTTATTATTCGGACGATGATAATGCGCCAAGTAAAAAGTTCGAGGTTGACTTTGCTAACGGTGGAAAATTTGAAATTTATATTTTAGATGAAAATAATAACGAAGTTTTATTAGAAGTTACAGATAAAATTGAGTTAAACTTACAAGTTCACGAATGCATTTTAATCAAGCAAATATAATGGGGAAATTATGACTAATCTTATTGTTGTAAGGCACGGCTATTCAGAGTCAAATAAAAAAGACTTATTTGTTGGACATGGTAACGTAAACTTGACTGAACAAGGTCATCAACAAGCAGAGTTAACTGCTAAATATCTTGATTCAGTTAAAATTGACGTTATATATTCAAGTGATTTAGATAGAGCAATTCAAACTGCAGAGCATACTGCAATACGCAAAAATTTACCTATCAATAAAAATCCTAATCTTCGTGAGATTTATGCCGGAGATTGGGAATTTAAGGCTTATAAAGATATTTTAAGAGATGAGCCTGAAGTGTTCTCACTTTGGAAAACTGACGTCGTAAGTTCTTATTGCACCGGTGGTGAAACGTTTATTGAACTTCAAACAAGAGTTTATAATGAAATTGAAAAACTTTGCAAATTGAACGACGGTAAAACAATTGCAGTATTTTCACATGGTAGTAGTATAAGATCATTTATTGCAAAGGCTATGGACCTTGATAGAATTGAAACAAATAATTTAGAATTTCCTGCAAATTCTTCGGTTTCATCGCTTATTTACGAAAACGGTAAGTTTACTTTAGTCGAATATTCAAAATGCGATTTTATGGGTGACGTATCTACAACTTTAGTTATATAATTTATAATATTTAGGAGAAAGTTATGATTAAATACCACGTTAAAACGGATATAATCAACGCTGAATTACCAAGGGCATATTACGTTCCTTTCGACGTTACAGATCAACAATCTAACGACAGAACGAAAAGCAAGCGTTTTGTTAACCTTAACGGTAATTGGCTCGTTAGGGAATATCAATCATTTGAAGATTGTGAAAATTTTTTAAGTGAGAGATTTGACAAGGAAATTACGGTTCCTTCTTGTCTTCAATATTATGGTTTTGACTATTTTCAATACACAAATCAAAGGTATCCTTTCCCGCTTGACGTTCCAAATATTCCTTCATTAAACCCAACATATCATTATAGGCGTATACTTAATTTTAATAAGCCAAACAATAAAAAAGTTTATTTTGCTACGGAAGGTGTTGATAGTTGCTATTATTTATACGTTAACTCAAAGTTTGTTGGTTTTATAGATATTTCTCACAAACTTACTGAATTTGACGTTACAGATTACTTGATTGACGGGGAAAATATTTTCGATATGCTCGTTGTTAAGTGGTGCGCAGGTAGTTATCTTGAAGACCAAGACAAATGGCGTTTCACAGGTGTTTTCAGAGACGTTTATCTTTTAATTAGAGACGTTGAGCATATAACTGACTTCAAGATTTCAACTAACAAAATTGATAGCGACGGCACGGTTGTATTTGAAAATAATTCAAACGTTGATATAAAGGTTGAATTTTTAGGCGAAAAGGTTGTTGTAAAAAGTTCTAAAAATTACGAATTTACCGTCAAAAACGCTAACTTTTGGAGCGCTGAAAACCCATATCTTTACGATATGATTATTTCGTCTGGAGATGAAGTAATTTATAAAAAAGTTGGTATTAGTTCATCTAAAGTTGTTAATGGTGTATATCTATTTAATGATAAACCAATAAAATTTAGGGGCGTTAATCGTCATGATTTTACTGCGGAAAAAGGCGCAACTATCTCGATAGATGAGATTTACGATGATTTACTCTTACTTAAATCATTGAACGTTAACGCAATAAGAACGTCACATTATCCGTCTTGCCCTGAATTTTACGAACTTTGCGACGAGCTTGGTTTTTACGTTATGAGTGAAAGTGACGTTGAGGCACACGGCGGTATTTTCCATCAAGTTAATCCAATGACTTATGATGAAGCAAAGTCTATAATTCCAAATTACTTCCATGAAGGAGTACTTAATAGAAACGTATCTAACTATCACAACAACAAAAACTTTGCCTGCGTTTTAGTTTGGTCGCTTGGTAATGAAAGCGGTTGGGGTAAAGGCTTTGAGGATTCCGCTAAATTTTTCCATGACAATGATAGTAGACCCCTTCAATATGAGTCGGTAAGAAATTACAATTGGGATATTTGGACCCATTTTCACGATGACGAATTTTATAATAGCGCTCCGATAGATTTTGATAGCATAATGTATCCAGGTCCATATTGGGCTGAAAACTATTATCTAAACGGTAAGGAAAGACGTCCACTTGTTTACTGTGAATACGCTCATGCTATGGGTAACGGCCCAGGCGCTTTGAAAGATTATTGGGACGTTATTGAAAGGCACGATAATTTAAGCGGTGGTTTTGTTTGGGAATTTTGCAATCACGGTATATCTTATAATGGCAAAACTGAACGCTACGGTGGTGATTTTGGCGAAACGTTGCACGATGCAAACTTCTGCATGGACGGTATAGTTAATACTGACCGCTCATTAAAAGCCGGTACTTTAGAAATGAAAAAGGTATATCAACCGTTATCGTTTGCTAAATACAATGATAATATTGAAATTTTCAATAAAAATTATTTTGAAAACGCGGTAGGAACCATAAAAATCGTTACTAAAAATTCAATTAGTGAAACCTCAATCTTAATTGAGCCAAGATCGAAAATTATTCTTCCAGTAGAAACTGATGGCAGCGTTTACGTTGAATTTATTAAACAAGACGAAATTACACCTTGCGCATACGAACAATTTTATAAAGAAAACTTCGTTAAAACCGTTGGTAAAGAAACTAACGTTATAATCTCCGAAACTTCAAGATTTATAACCGTTAACGCTAATAACGTTGAATATACGATTGATAAAGTATTTGGAAAAATTATTAAAATAAACGCAAATAACGAAGATTATGGCGAATTAGATTTTAACACTTATAGAGCGCCGACGGATAATGATAGGTTCTATTTCAATAACTGGATTAATAATGGGCTTGATAAGCCTATCGTAACTGTAAACGATTATAAAATTGAAGAATCATCAGTTTCATTTAATTTATCATTTGGTAGAATGGGCTATATCCCGTTTATGAAGGCAATCGTTACGTATCAATTTTATGCAAACGGTGTAAACGTCGTATTTGATTACAAAATGCAAAAAATAATCAACTCTGAAACTGGTTATTTCAACTATTATCCGCGCGTTGGTTTAAGATTAAAATTAGATAAAAAGTATTCAAAAGTTAAATATTTAGCGTACGGTGATGGTGAAACGTATTCAGATCTTTATACTTATGCGCTTAAAAAAGAATACGTTTCAACAGTTGAAAAACAATATTATAATTATTATAAACCTCAAGAATGCGGAGCGCATTTTAAGTCCGATTACGTTGAACTTATAAGTGAAGACAATAAAAAGATTAGGGTTGAAGGTATGCAATCATTCTCAGCAATTCCTTATTCTCGTGAAACACTTCAATCTTGCAACCATTTTGATGAGTTACCACCGTCAGACGGAACGTATTTATCAGTCGATTACTTTATGTCAGGTTTAGGAACTGCATCTTGCGGATCAATTCCGTTAGAAAAAGTTAGAGTTCCCGTTGAAGGGAAGGGTGAGATTTTCATAATTCTTGAATAAAAATTAAAAAACGCATTTCAAATGCGTTTTTTTGTTGTAACAATTTATCAATTATGCTAAAATAATATAGAATTTATACTTTGGTGAAATTATGACGTTTAAGAAAGGATTAAAAGATGGAATACCTATTGCGCTCGGATATTTATCCGTTTCTTTTGCGTTTGGCGTAACGGCAGTTGAATACGGTATACCTGAATTAATTGCACTTTTAATCTCAATGACTAATTTAACTAGCGCTGGTCAACTTGCAGGAATAACGATTATATCTGTTTTTGGAACTGTTTTAGAGGTGATTTTAACTCAATTAGTAATCAATGCAAGATATTTTTTAATGAGTTTAACCTTATCTCAAAAACTTGACGGAAAATTCAAACTTTTAGATAGGTTTTTATGTTCTTTTGGTATTACTGACGAAATTTTCGCCGTTGCAGTATCAAATAAAGAAAAAGTAACGAAGAAGTATTTCTTAGGTTTAATGTTATTGCCATATTTCGGTTGGGCAACGGGAACAATATTCGGTGCATTACTTGGAAACGTATTACCGACAATTATAGTAACTGCGTTAAGTATAGCATTATTTGCTATGTTTATAGCAATTATTATACCAGGAATGATGGGAAACAATAAGGTTGTCCCCGTAGTTTTAATAAGCGCTATTTTGTCTTGTATTTTTACTTTCGTGCCATACTTAAACCAAATTTCTCAAGGTATATCATATATTATATGTGCAGTAATAGCGTCGATTGTTGGGGCAATATTATTCCCGATAAATGAAGAAGGTGAGCAAAATGAATGAAATAGTTTATATGATACTTATGGCGCTCACAATGGCGGTTGTAACTTATATTATCCGTATGATACCAATGGTATTTTTCAAAGGAGAAATAAAATCAAGGTTTATTAAATCTTTCTTATATTACGTGCCTTACGCAGTTTTAACTGCAATGACTTTTCCGTCGGTATTCTTCGTTACGGGAAACGTATATTCGTCTATTATAGGAACTTGCGTTGCTTTTATTGGAGCATCGAGCAAAAAGTCGCTAGTTGTCGTTGCAATAATGTCAGTTTTATCAATTCTTGCATTTGAACTTTTAACGCTTATAATATAAACTATAAGAAGTAAATCTTTTGCTAATCGCAAAATCTTTTGCAAAACTAAAGTTTTGCTCTAAAAACTTGCGTTTTTATACTTCATGTTTGAAATATTGCGAAGTTGTAAATCTTTGCAAGCAAATTTCCAACTTCTTATATTATAAAAAAGTGTTGCGTTTTGCAACACTTATTTTTTTCTATAAAGCCTTCTAAATTCTTTTGGAGTAAGACCTGTTTTCTTTTTGAAAAACTTTGTAAAATAGTGGATACTTTCAAAATTTAATTCAATAGAAATTTCCGTAAAAGTAGCGTTAGTATCTTTGATTTTGCGTTTTGCATCTTCAATTTTTTTATCGCCGACGTAATCTAAAACAGTTGTACCGGTTGCGTTTTTGAATTCCTTGCAAAGTGTAGTTCTATTAGTTCCAAAGATGAACGCAAGTTCGCCAAGAGTGATTTTTTCCTTGTATTTATCGTCAAGGTAACTTATAATTTCATTAACGTTAAATTTAGTAGGGAAGTTTTCTTGTTTAGACGTAATATAATGCTCTCTAATGATATTTAAGAAAAAATGTTCAAGCGTAATCTTAAGCATTTGCTCAGATCCGTAAATTTTATGCTTGTTTTTCTTCATATCATAAACGGGAACGTTATGCGGTGGAGCAAATACGTTTCTACCTTCTTTTACCGCCTCTGCAAGTTTTTTAATGTTTGAATCACTAAGAGAAATTACTTTTGAAGAAAATAAAGCGGGTAGACCTTCACAAGTAAACCCAATTATTATAACCGTTGCAGAGTTTTTCTCTTCTGAAATAAGCGAGTGATATTCATCTGGTCTATGAATTATAAGATTATTTTTTTCTAAAGTTCCCGAATAATCTTCAGATTTAACCTTCAAACTACCTTTCGATACGTAAACAAGTTCATAAAACGGGTGCTTATCAACCTCGGTTGCAAAGTTCTTGTCAAACTCAAAAAAGTGAACGTTTGCAATACCTGTAATCTTAAATTCATCTGATAAAGTTTTAATTTTGAATTCCATAGTTTAATTATATATATTTTTACTCATATCGTCAATCAATTTATTTACGAAAGTGCAAAAAACTTTAACGATTTTATAAATACTTTTATTAAAAAGTATATTATAATAAAAATGATATCAAAATATCAAATTATAATTTAAGGAGATTTTTTATGCAAAGAATTTGTATCCCTGATTATGAATATCAGGAAAGAATTGCAAAAGCAGCGAAACTCGTTGCTCAAAAAGGTCTTGACGCTATGCTTGTTGTTTCAACTGAAAGCGACTATGCTAATGCAAGATATTTCTCAGGTTTCTGGCCTCTTTTCGAACGTGCAGGCGTATTAATCGGCGCTAACGGTAAAGCAGTACTTCTCGTTGGTCCTGAATCAGCAATATTCGCTAAAGACTTTGGTAAGATTGACAAAGTTATGGTACTTAAAGAATTCCGTGAATCTGCAGACCCTGCGTACCCTGAACTTGTTCCGGATACTTTCAAAGACGCTTTCAATTACATTGGCGTTACTGGCGAACAACTTAAGATTGGTCTTGGTAGTTACGTTGAATGTACTCTTCCTATTATGGAAGGCTTAAAAGATACGTTCCCCAAAGCTGAAATTTCTATTTGTAGCGATATCATGGTTGCTCTTCGTTCAATCAAGTCTGAAAACGAACTTGCTTGTATTAGAAAAGGCTTTGAAATCGTTGAAGTTGCTACTGATGAAGTTATTAAGGCGTTAAAACCGGGCGTAACTGAACTTCAAATGGTTGGCGTTGCTCAAAAGGTTATTTATGAACTTGGCGCTGAATACGAAGGTCTTCCTATGTACGTATTTAGTGAATCAAGCACTCGTCACGCAATTAGCCGTTCAACTTACAAAGTTATCGGTAAAGACGATATCGTTCAATTAAACCTTTCTGCTAAAATTGACGGTTATTCACCTGCAATTGGTCTTCCTGTATTTATGGGCAAGGCTGAAGGCGAAAAGAAAGAACTCGTTGAATTCTGTCTTAAAATGCATAACTGGACAACTGAAAACCTTAAAGCTGGTATTAAGGCTGATATCGTTCCTAAGCAATTCTTACAAATGTTCAAAGATGCTGGTTATGAAAAGAACTACGTATACGGACCTTGCCACGGTACTGGTATGATCGAAGTTGAAGCACCTTGGATGGAAACTTCTTCTGAATATATCCTTCAAAAGAATATGACTTTCCAAGTTGACACCTTCATTTCTGGTTCAACCTTTGGTTGTCGTTGGGAAAAGGGTATTGCTATTAAAGAAAACGGCGTAGAATCTTACACTGATTATCTTGAAAAGCACGGCCTTATCGAATTAGGTTTCTAATTATAAAAATTAGTAAGCACCACAATCGTGGTGCTTACTTTTTTTATAGCAAACAAAAAGCACACGAAGTCGTGTGCTTTTAATATTATATTGCTTGGTAAAAATCGAGTTTTGATAAGAAATGGCTTATCAAAACGTAAACCGGAATATTAGTTGCCATAAGCGTTGGTAATATTATCGAACTAAACACTTGGCTAAAATCGTATAAATCAATTCCACCGATAGACGCTATGCAAATAGAAACGATAACAATTCCAATTGCAAGTATTATTGCGATTTCTATGCTGTTTATAAGTTTAGGTAAGTCCTTAACGGAGTAATTATATTTTATAGCGTAAATAACACCAGTCAAAATAACGACAGAGCCAAATATAATAAGCACGGTTATAAATGCCGTTGAATTAAACTTTGACGAGCCTGAAAGGGCAAATGATGCTATTAAAAACTCTAAAACAGCAAGAATAAAGGTTAAAATTGCAGTATGGAAACGAAGTTTACTTACAAGTATCCTTGCGCCTTGATATCTATTAGTATCAACCGACGTTCTAATTTTAATGTTTTCTCTTTCGGAAATTTCAAATAAACTTTCTAAATCAGTTGTGTTTTCTTGTTGAACAGAAGAATCATTAGCGTTTTCTTCTTGAGTATTTTGAATTTTATCAAATGGAACGCTATCAACGACTTTTGACTTTGGAAATAATTTACTTAAAACGCTCTTGTATTCGTAATTTGATGAAACAACGCTATCTAAATCAACTTCCTTTTCATAGGAAACGTCGTTATAATCTACAAAAAGCGGAGCGTCGTCTATCAAATTAGAGGCAGTAGGCGCTATTTCTTCATTTTTAGGCTCTTCCACAGCTGAAAAATCAACCGGTTCTTCTTCGTTTTCAATTAATTCTTCAGTTTTCTTAATATATTTAAGATAAACATCTTCCTCTTCTTCAAATGAATTTTCTTCAAAATTAATAGGGGAGTCTATCTCTTCATTTTTAGGCTCGTTTTTCTCAACAAAAATTGGCTCAACGTCAATAAAAAGATGACTAAACTGTTCATCAAAATAAGATTTGCCAAGTTCGGTAATCTTGTAATATTTACGCCTAGAACCATCGTTTGAACTCGCTCTGTATTCAGAAATGTGACCTTGATTTTTCATACGTGCAATTATAGAATACAAAGTTCCTATTTTAACCAATGAAAACTTCTCGTCAATTATTTCTTTCAACTCGTCCGTATGGCGATCTCCACTTAAAAGTATAAATAAAATTACACCGTTAGTTTGACCGCGAAATTTTTCGTTATTTTCCATATTTTCTCCGATAAATTAAGGAATTTTGAAAAAAATTCGATTTACAATATTTTCTTATAATTATTATATCACTATAAATATTTTATGTCAATATTTTTTTGATTTGTATTTTTTTGTAGAGTATGTTATTATATATTTATGATTAAAATTTTACGCAAAAAAAGAAAAACTTTATCAATAAATATTGACGTTTTTGGCAACGTTATAGTTAAAGCGCCGTTGTTTGTAAAAGACAGCGAAATAGAGCATTTTATAAACCTAAAAAAGCCTTGGATTAGTAAAATTTTATCTAAAATCAATTCTACGAATACAAAATATTGTGAAATTTTTAACAAAAGTAAAGGGTTAATATTTGGTAAAATAGTCGATTATAACGAAGATTTTGTAAACAACTTAAAAAAAATTGCTGAAGAATATTTACCATTAAGGATTGATGAGTTAGCAAGGCGTTTTAACTTGAAATTTTCATCGATTAAACTAAAAAATTACAAATCAAGATGGGGCTCGTGCGATAGAAACAAAAATATAAGCTTAAATTATAAACTCATAATGATAGATAAAGATTTAATTGATTACGTAATTATTCACGAACTTTGCCATACGGTTTATTTTAATCATAAAAAGCAATTTCATCAATTATTAAAATCATTTTTCTATAATGAATCAGCGCTTAGAAAACGCCTTAATGAGTTTTCCTTTATAAATAAGATTGATTATTAAATAAATTCGATAAATCTTAAAAATTAAATTTACAAGCAAATTTATCAAAAATTAAAATAATCGATAAATTCAGCGATTTTTAGCACTATCTATGCGTAAAACAAGAGTTTTGCGCATAGTTTAACATATCTAGATCTTACACTATTCTACTATAAATTTGTTATAATTTGAGCATTTTTTCGCCTGCTTTTTTTTAATTTAAGACATATAATTGCGTAGAAAATGCAAAATTCCGAGCAATTTTATAAATTCTACTAAAACAAAGCGCATCTTTGCGTAAAAACCTTGAATTTTGCGAAAAGTATGGTAAAATATTATTATAAACTATCGATTTTGGAGATAATTTAGTGAAACCTACTGAAAATTACTACAAACAAAGAGAAATCAACTGTTTAACTAGAATTAATAATATGTTAGCCGATCTTCCGCCGATAACTAGAGAGTTTGTGATGGGAATAACTGAATACACTTCACCCCTAACCCGACTTAACTACGTTTACGACATAAGAATTTTCTTTGATTATTTAATAAAAACACTTTACCCTAATAAAATAATGCAAGAATTAACGCTTTCAGACGTTGAAAACGTTGAACTTACCGTGTTTGAAAACTATCTTGCCTATTTATCCTTATACGAAATAAACGGAAAGCAAGAAACGTGCAACGAACGCGCTAAAGCTAGAAAACTTGCAACTGTAAGAGCGTTTTATAAATATTTTTTTAATAAAGGTAAGATTAAATCAAATATTGTTGCCAAGGTTTCACTTCCGAAACTTCACGATAAAGAAATAATAAGGCTTGATATTGCCGAAGTTGTTAAATTGCTTAACCTAGCCGATGACGGCGATAAATTTTCAGAGCATCAAAAAGCATATCATAAGAACACTAAAATCCGCGACGTTGCAATCCTTACCCTATTTTTAGGAACAGGTATCCGTAATAGTGAACTCGTTGGACTAAACGTAGACGACGTTAATTTTGAAGATATGAGTTTTGTTGTTACAAGAAAAGGCGGTAAACGGACAATATTATATTTTAGCGAAGAAGTTGACGACGCTTTGAGAGCGTGGATTGCAAAAAGAAATACGATTAGCGATATAGACCCCAATGAAAAAGCGCTGTTTTTAAGTTTGCAAAACAAGAGAATAAGCGTAAGAACAATTCAAGAATTAGTAAAAAAATACGCAAAATTAATTACCCCACTTAAAAAAATTACCCCACACAAATTACGCAGTACCTTTGGTACTAATTTGTATAGGGAAACAAACGATATTTACCTTGTAGCAGACTTTTTAGGTCATAGCGACGTAAATACCACTAAAAAGCATTACGCTGCTACAAGTGAAGATTTAAGGCGTAAGGCGATAAAATCAGTTAAACTTAGGGAAGACTAATGGAAGAAATATTTCAAAATGAAAACGTTTTCGTCATAGAACCTATTGATAACGATAAGGAACTATCAATCGAGTTCTTAATTGATGAAATTTATAGTTTAATAACGAGCGCAAACGGAACTCCGGTTGGTTATAACGCGGTTAAAATTCGTGAAATAACCCCCGCAACTTATATCGGTAAGGGAAAAGTTGAAGAGATTTACAATCAAATTCAAGAATTAGACGTAGACACCGTAGTTTTTGACGGCGCGCTATCCCCTTCTCAAACGCTAAATCTTAAAGATGCTCTCGGCGTTAAAGTTATAGATAGAACTACCCTTATTCTCGATATTTTCGCATTATCGGCAAGCACCCACGAAGGAAAAATTCAAGTTGAACTTGCGCAACTTGAATATTTATATCCAAGATTAAAAGGTAAAGGTCAAGCATTATCAAGGCTTGGCGGTGGAATTGGAACAAGAGGACCCGGCGAAACTAAACTTGAAACAGACAGAAGACATATTCGTTCACGAATAGATAAACTTAAACAAGAACTAAAAGATCTTGAAACTAGGCGCAAGTTGCAATCCTACCGTCGTGAAAAAAACGATGAATTTGTAATTTCTCTAGTCGGTTACACAAACGTTGGAAAATCAACGCTTATAAACAAACTCACAGGCTCTGACGTTCTCGTTAAGGACAAGTTATTCGCTACGCTTGATCCAACTATAAGAAAAACTAAAATCAACGGAATTAACGTTCTTATTACCGATACCGTAGGTTTTATAAGAGATATTCCACATAATCTTATAGAGGCGTTTAAGTCAACTTTAGAAAGTGCTTCACAAGCAGATTTAGTTTTGATTGTTTGCGACGCAACAAGCGATTATCAACGGCAACTTGAAGTTACCGAATCAACCCTTAAAGATTTAGATTATAAGGCTGACACTTTGCTCGTTCTTAATAAATGCGATAAAATTGAAAACATAAACTCATTAGATAATAAGTTTACCTATATATCTGCAAAAGACGGCAAGAATATGAACGTATTATTTGATAGGATTAAAGAAATACTCAATAAATATTACGTCAATACCACCCTTAAAATAGACTACACTGAACTTTCAGAATTTACAAAACTTACTAAATATTTAGAAAGTTTCGAATTGAAATATCAAAACGACTGCATTTTAGCGGAAGTTGCCGTAAGAAAGAATTTATTTTCTAAGTTTTCAAAATATAAAAAGACATAACCAATTTGGTTATGCCTTATTTTCGTCTAATTTTATCTCAGTAATTTTAATTGCCCTATATTCAGAGCCATCGTCAATACATTTGCCACAGTTATCGCAAATTTTAGTGGGGTCAAGATCGCAAAGATCACACTCGCCACAATTTATACACAATCTATCGTAAAGTACACATTCCATAATAATATTATATCATTATATTTAATAATTATCAACAATAATTTAATATATTTTTTACAAACATTTGTTTGCATTTTTGTTTTGTTTATGCTATAATTAATAAAACGAGGTATTTTATGGCAAAAATAGATGAAAAACTCAATAAATTATATGATTACGTTAACACTTTCTCAAACGAATTTGGCTATCCACCAACCGTTAGAGATATTTGCAAAGATTTATCTATAAAATCAACGGCAACTGCTCATTACTATCTTGAAAAGTTAAAAGATAGAGGCTTAATAACTAAAAGAGAAGATAAAAAAAGAGCGATTACTATTAACAATCGCCAAAACAATTCGTTTAACGTTCCACTCGTTGGCACGGTAACTGCAGGAACACCAATATTGGCAGTTGAAAACGTTGAAGATTACTACCCTCTTCCATTAGAATTTAAGTCGGATGAAGATGTTTTCATGCTATCAGTTAAGGGCGATTCTATGATTAACGCGGGTATTTTCGACGGCGATAAAGTT
>SVHZ01000018.1 GCA_015055525.1 Clostridiales bacterium | reverse complement strand
TTGATATTCTTTGTGGAAAAATTTTCAAAAGTGTAGCACACTATACTTTCAAAAGAAAGTCGTGTGTTTTGCAAAGCAAAAAGTAAAGGATAGCAAAATTTTGCTATCCTTTTATAATGTCTAAAAAATCCCTATGAGTGACGCACCTAAGTTCTCTCCTTTTTAATTTATTGAGCCTTGTAGTTGTGTGATAAGAAATCAACTATTGCAGGAATCCATACGTTTGAAACAAAGTTTTGGTTTGGGTGAACGTTGTCAACGGTATCTCTTTGGGTGTCAAAGTCAAGTTGATTATAAGTATCTAAAACGTCAAATCCGTATTTTTGGCAAATTTCTTTAATAGCCTTTTCGTAGTAATCTTTACGCATTACGCCCAAGTCGTTTAATTGTTCGGCGCTATCGTAGTGAAAACTCGTCATAAAGAAAACGTAACTCTTTTGATATTCGTTTTTCAAGCCTTGGCACAAAATATTAAGCGCTCCGTAGAAAGTGTAACCCGTATCATCATCAATAGTTCCTAATGGAACTGATAAACCGGAATCGTTAACACCGCACATAACTGCTATAACGTTAGCGTTAGTGGGTATTTGTGGATAGCGCAAGCACAAAGCGTTGTGCGCGTCTTTTCTACCCTTGTGGCAAGAACAGTTGTCAATGATAGAGCAGGTTGACCAACCTATACCGTAGTTTCTAACGTTTTTCATATTATAATCGCTTGCTAAAATGCTTGGATAGTCATTTTCAATGCCTTGCCCCAAAGTAAGGCTATCGCCTATGCAACTTATTGATAAAGTTGAAAGGTCGGTAGTTTTTTCACAAGCGGTTAAAGTTAATGCGTTGCAAATAGTGAAAGCGCTAAGCGCCATAATTAACGCTTTTTTAACAAAATTTTTCATATAAGCATCTCCTGTTAGTTTGCTTATAATATATTATCACACGCAAAAATAAATTGCAACGATTGTAGCAAATTTTATTAAAGCCCTTGAAAAAACACTTTTGTTGTGTTATAGTTATAACACAAGTTTTAAGGAGAAAGATTTTGAAGATTATTCACACCGCCGATATACATTTAGGCTCTAAAATTAATACTTTTCCAAAAGATATATCTGACGCTCGCAAGGAAGAATTAAGGAACTCTTTTAAGCGCATGGTTGACTTTGCAAGAAATAACGAAGTTCAAGCAATTATAATAAGCGGAGATTTATTCGAGTCTGACAGACCTTTTCAAAAGGATAAGGACTTCTTTTTTAGTATAGTAAAAAACAATCCGTCTATTGATTTTTATTATCTTCGCGGTAATCACGACGAGTCTAGTGATAGTGAAAAATATTCCAACTTAAAAACCTTTTCAAACGAGTGGACGAGTTACGATTTAGGCGAAGTTATCTTAACGGGCGTTGAAATGACGAGTGATAACGCAACTTCAATTTACTCAACGCTTTCTCTTTTAGAAAATAAGTTAAACGTAGTTATGCTTCACGGCGAAGTTTCAGATAGCGTTGGAGTTGATAAAATCAACTTAATAAAACTCAAAGATAAAAACGTTGACTATCTTGCGCTTGGGCATTATCACAGTTATTCTACGGGCGCAATAGATAATCGCGGTGTTTATGCTTACAGCGGTTGTTTAGAGGGTAGAGGTTATGACGAAACGGGAGATAAAGGTTTTATACTGCTCACTATTTCAGATAAAATAACTCACGAGTTTATTCCTTTTTCTGAAAGAAAAATTAGCCTTGTTTCCGTTGACGTTAGCGGTCTTAACGACGCTTACTCAATGTATCAAAAGGCGTGCGAAGTAGGCAGGTTCTCGATTAACGACTTATATAGAGTTGAACTTTACGGCGAAGTTGACGCGCAGGTTGAAGATTTCGCAAACGACGTTAAGAGTTTTTTATCAAACGAAGTTAAATATGCTGACGTTAAGGATAACACTACGAAGAAGATTGACGTTTCTAAATATGAAAACGACCTTTCGTTAAAAGGCGAGTTTGTTAGGCTCGTTTATCAAAGTAAAGACTATACCGATGAAGACAAGGCGCAAATTATTGCCTACGGCTTGAAGGCTCTTAGCGGGAAAGAGGTGGAATAATGAAATTAATTTCTTGTTACATAGAAAATTTCGGTTGCATATCGAATAAAGAGTACTTCTTCAATGAAAACCTAACCGTAATTTTGCAAGAAAACGGTTTTGGTAAAAGCACGCTCGTTGCCTTTATAAAGGCTATGTTTTACGGGCTTGACAGTTATAAGATAAATTCTATCGGGTTTTCTGATAGGCTTCATTACTGCCCGTTTTCAGGCGGTCAATTCGGTGGAAATTTAACTTTTAATCACAACGGCAAGGAATACAAGATAGAGAGATTTTTCGCCGATAAAAGCGAAACGGGCGATACCTTAAAAGTTTATCATAACGGTGTTGAAACAAACGAGTTGGGTTTAGAAGTTGGCAAAACTATTTTTGGTCTTGATAAGCAGTCGTTTGAGCGAGTTATTACCGTTTCAAGTGATGAAATTGAGATAAAGTCAACGTCTAGCATAAACTCTAAACTCAGCGAGTTTTTAGAGGGGAATATAGACGACGTTTCTATTGACGACGCTATGGATATTCTCGTTGCCACTCAAAAGCATTACAAAAAGAGTAAGCAGGGTAAAAGCGAGATTTCAAAAGAGCAAGAACTGATTTTAGAGTTGACTTCTAAAATAGCCAACGTAAAGTCAATATCTTTATCACTTGAACAAAAAAATCAAGAACTTACTTGTAAAGAGCAAAAGGTAAAAGAGTTATCTCAAAAGATAGTAGAAAGTCAAAAACTTAACGAGCAACTTGCTAGTTACGAGCATTACGAAAGATTGCTTTCTTTTGTAAACGCAAGCGCCCTTAAAATTGAAGAGATAAACTTAAAATATAAAAACGGAATCCCAACGCTTGAAGAAACTGAAAAGATAAGCGAACTTCTTATAAAAAATAGAGAACTTAACGCATCGCAAATAAATAGCGTAACCAACGAAGAACTTGCCTTTTATAATGAAAAATCGACTATTTTTTCAAAAGGCGTTCCATCAAGCGAGCAGTTCTCGGAAGTTCTTAGCGATATAAACGCATTATCTAAACTCGATGCAGAAAGAAAATCAATTGAAGAAAGTTCTTATACGCCCAAAGAAAAGTCTATTATAGATAATTTTTCTCGCGCGCCGTTAACTAAAGAAAAGATAATGGAAAACGACGCGTTAGTTGAAGAGTTTAAGCGTAAAACCCAAGAATATCAAACGATGGGGGACTTTTTATCTAAGATAGAAACAAAGAAAACTCCCACCGCCTATAAAGTTATAGCAGTATTATTAGGTTTAGTTGGGGTAGCGGGAATTGCGTTACTATTTATAAACGTTATCATAGGCGCGTGCTTGTTAGGCGTTTCAGTTTTAAGTCTTTTAGCGATAGGGTTTATATATCTCAACAAAAAATCTGCGCCAGTCCAGACTGAAAATGCAGAAAAAGTTAAACTTAAAGTAGAACTATCTTCTTTAGAAGATAAAATTAAAAATACCCTTGCTTTTTACGGTTATTTAACGGGTGGTGGCGTTATCTATGATTTCGTTGAGTTTAGAAACGATTATCAAACTTATTTAACTGTTTTAGAAAAGAAGAATTTAGAACGTGAAAACCTTAAAGTTATTAAAAGTGAAATAGAAATTATTACTTCTAAATTACTTGCTTTCTTCAGTTATTATAACGTGGTGCAAGGCAACTTTTTTGAACGTTTTTCAATATTAAAAGAAAACGTTTCAAAATATCTAAATATTAAATCAAGGTTAGATAGCGCAACTAAAAATCAAGGCGCTATAAACCAAGCGATTTCTAACAATAATTTAATAATAAACGCCTTTTATCAAAAATACGGCGTTTCAAATCTTGACGAAATAAAAGCAGATATAAACGCGCTCAATAGCGAGAGAGAAAACTTAACTAGGTATGAAAGTAGCGCAAGTGATTATAAAAAGCAAAAAAATCTCACGGAAAAACCTCAAGGTGAGAGCGTTGACTTAACTTATTTGAACGACGCTCTTATAAAGTTACAAGATGAAGTTGCCATGTTAAAACGCTCAATCGATGCAGACGAGAGTGAAGTTGAAAGGCTTGACGGTTATGAGATTGATAAGCGTAGCGCAGAAGAAAGGCTTGCTACTTATAAAAAGAAATATAACCTATTAGTGGCTACCGAAGAGTTTTTAAGCCTTGCCGAGCAAAACCTTAAAGACAAGTACGTAAAACCCGTGAAAGACGAGTTTATAACTTACGCTAGCCTTTTAGAAAAAGTTTTAGGCGAAAAAGTTATAATGACAAAAGATTTTGAAATTAACTTTGAGCGTAACGGAAAGCCTAGAAGTGATAAGCATTTAAGTTCTGGTCAAAAGAGTGTATGCGCGTTGTGTTTTAGGCTTGCGCTTATTAAAAATATGTATAAAAACGTTCTTCCGTTTATCGTGCTTGACGATCCTTTCGTGCATTTAGATAATAACCATTTACAAAAAGTTAAAACCTTGATTGAAGGACTTTCTAAAGATATGCAAATTTTGTACTTTACTTGTCATGAAAGTAGAGATTTAAGTTAATTATCGGTTGGGGGGGAAGATATGTCTTTATCAAGTTTAATTAAAAAAATAGATGAATTACATAGTGAATACGTATCGGTTTGGGAAGATATTTGTAATATTGAAAGCCCAACGAGTTATAAACAAGGCGTTGACGAGGTAGGGTTATACTTTATTAATCTTGCTAAAAAATTTGGTTGGAAGGTAGAAGTTTTAGAGCAAGAGGTTTCCGGAAACGCCGTTTGTATAACTATGAACGAAAATGCAAGCGGTAAGCCCGTTGCTATTTCCGGGCACATTGATACCGTTCATCCTGTTGGTAGTTTTGGCTCGCCCGCGGTAAAAATTCAAAACGATAAAATTTACGGGCCGGGTGTAATGGATTGCAAAGGCGGTGTAGTTGCGGGTATTTTAGCAATGCACGCGTTAAAAGAGTGTGGGTTTGATAAGAGACCCGTTATACTCTTGTTGCAAACCGATGAAGAAAACAGTAGTAGAACGAGCAATAAAGAAACCGTTAAATTTATGTGCGAAAAGTCAAAAAATTGCGTTGCATTTCTTAATTTAGAAGGGCACGAAGGTTTTTTTGAGGGGAAAGCGTGTATTGAAAGAAAGGGTATATTGAAATACGAATTTTCAGTTCTCGGTATAGAAACTCACGCCTCGTACTGCGCAAAGGAAGGCGCAAACGCCATAAAAGAGGCGGCGTATAAGATAATTGAACTTGAAAAATTCAAAGATGATGAAGGCGTAACTTGTAACGTTGGCGTTATAAAAGGCGGTAGCGTTGTAAATACCGTTGCAAGAGAGTGTAAGTTTGAAGTTGACGTTAGATTTTCAAACAAAACTCAAATGGAATGGATTAAAGAAAAATTAAAAGAAATTGCCGATAAGCAATTCGTTAAAGGTTGCGTTACCACCTTAAAACAATTAAGTTTTCGCACTTCAATGGAGTTGTGTGATAAAAACGTAGACCTGCTCAATAAAATGAACGCTATATTTAGAGATAACGGTATGGCGGAACTTTCAGCGGGTAAGCGTAGGGGTGGTTCTGACGCGGCTGACGTTAGCAGTTACGGTATCCCTTGCGTAGATTCTTTGGGTGTAAAAGGAGAACGTGCGCACTCTATATATGAAGAGGCGGATCTTATATCTCTTTCAGAATCTGCAAAAAGACTAGCGCTTGTAATAAGCAATATCTAAATAATGCAAATAAAAAGGCGTGGTGTAAAACCACGCCTTAATTTTTATTAATTATTTTTCGTATACGCATCTAGATAAAACTCTAACGTCTGGAAGTGTTCTATAATTTTCATTATAGTCAAGCCCGTAACCAACTACGAATTCATCGGGGATTGAAAATCCTGTATAGTCAGCGTTAATATCTTGAACACGTCTTTCAGGTTTATCAAGGAGCGTGCATATTTTAAGCGATGCGGGATTTCTTGATAAGAGAAGGTTTTTAAGGTTAAAAAGCGTGTTGCCAGAATCAATAATGTCTTCAACAACGATAACGTGCTTACCTTCAATATCAACTGAAAGGTCCTTTTTAATATTTAATACGCCTGATGATTCCGTGCCTGAACCGTAACTTGAAACGGACATAAAATCAATTTGAGCAGGGGTATCTATATTGCGGAGAAGGTCTGCGGTAAAGATTACGCTACCTTTTAATATACATACGAAAAGAGGGTTAAGATCTTTGTAATCTCTACTAATTTGTTGAGATAATTCCTTAACTCTTTTAGCAATATCTTCTTGAGAAATTAAAATTTTATCAAATTCGTTCATATTTCACCTTATCAAAGAGTAAACAAAAAGACCGCATGAAAACTCAGTCGGTCTTAAATGTTTTAGACTCTTTCAACTTTATTGCTCTTAAGACAACGTGCGCAAACGTATTCAGAACTAACAACACCGTCGTTAATAACTCTAACTTTTTGAACGTTAGCATTATACAAACGGGGAGTTTTACGGTTGCTGTGGCTTACCTTGTTGCCAGATAATTTGCCTTTTCCGCAAACACTACATACTTTTGACATAATAAATGCACCTCCGAAAAAAATGCTGATATTGTTTTTTGCATATATACTTTATCATTATTCGCTAAAAAATGCAACAATTTTGAGCGTAATAAATCAATTATTTTTTTTATTTATCAAAAAATTAGGAAAACTTTATATTTTTGTTGCAAAATTTAGAGTAATATTGTAAAATAAGTATATATATAAAAATTAAGGAGGGAGTCATGGCGGTTAAAACACATAATTCTTGCGGTAATATTTCCATATCGGATAGCGCTATTGCAAAAGTCGCAGCGCACGCATCGATGGACTGTTATGGTATAGTTGAACTTGTATCGCCACATTTTGCGGACTCTCTTTTTGTATTGTTCAATAAAGGTAGAGGGGCAAAAGGCGTTAAGGTTTCAACTGTTAGCGATCGTATCTTTATTGAAGTTTTCGTGATTATTAAATTCGGCGTATCAATCCAAGCAGTGGCAGACAGTTTGAAGGAAACTATTAAGTATAACGTCGAAAAGTTTACGGGTATGATTGTTGATACCGTGAACGTTAATATCGCGGGAGTTAAACTTTAATTATAAGAGGTTTTTAATGAAAACGATTAATGGCGTTATGCTTTCAAAGATGATGGCAAACGCATCTAAATTATTAGATTTGAATAGGGAGAAAATTGACGCTCTTAACGTATTCCCCGTTCCGGATGGCGATACGGGTACGAATATGTCTTTAACGGTAAAATCTGCTGTTAAGGATCTAAAGCTCAACAATAAAAACGTTAAGATTTCCGAAGTGTGCGATATCGTAACCAAGGGTGCGTTGCGTGGAGCAAGAGGTAATTCGGGCGTTATTACTTCTCAGGTATTTAGGGGTATTTGTCTTGTTCTTAGCAAGGCTCAAGAGGTTGACGTTAAGGTATTTGTCAAGGCTCTTAAAACGGCTACTGACGTTGCGTATAGCGCAGTATCTAAGCCCAAGGAAGGCACGATGCTTACCGTTTGCAGGGCTATGAGCGAAGGCGCGAGTGCATCTAAAGCAAAAGAATTTGAAGACTTATTCAAAGATGTTATCGATGCGGGCGAAGTGGCGCTTGCTTACACTCCTGAACAACTTCCCGTTCTTAAAAAAGCGGGCGTAGTTGACTCTGGCGGTATGGGATTACTCACAATCTTTAAGGGTATGAACAAAGCCCTTTTAGGCGAGGAAATTGAGTCTATCGTTGAAGAAACAGTTCAAGAAACACCCGTAGAAGCCGACCATGCAGACATTATGAGTTTAGGCGCTATCGAGTTTGGCTATTGTACTGAATTTTTCATTATTAATATAAAGAAAAAGACTACGCTTGCCGCAATCGATAGGCTTCGCGAGTATTTAATGAGTATTGGCGATAGCGTAATCGTTGTTGGCGATCTTGATTTCGTTAAGGTTCACGTTCACACTAATAGACCGGGTAACGCTATATCTCACGCGCTTGAACTTGGCGAAGTTGATAAAGTTAAGATTGAAAACATGCTTGAACAAAACCGTGAACTTATGAAAAAGTACGAAGCGGAAAAGAAAGAAATGGGTATGCTTTCAGTATGTTCAGGTAAAGGTTTCGAGCAAATTTTCAAAGACGTTGGTGTTGACGGTGTTGTTGAAGGTGGTCAAACAATGAATCCATCTGCATCTGATATTGCAGACGCTATTCAAAGAATTAACGCAAGCAACGTGTTCGTATTCCCGAACAATAAAAATATTACGCTTGCAGCCGAACAGTCAAAGCAACTCGTTGAAGGTAGAATTGTTCACGTTATTCCAACCAAGAACGTTCCTCAAGGTATACTTGCGGCGCTTGCCTTCAATCCGGAAGAATCTCCGTCGGTTAACAAGGTTAATATGCTTCACGCTATTGAAAACGTTGTTGCAGGTCAAGTAACTTATGCGGTTAGAACGAGCAAAACTGACGGTTTCAACTTAAAATCTGGCGATATTATAGCGCTTAATGATAAAAAGATACTTGCAAAGTCTGACGATATTTGTGATTGCGTTATTAAACTCGTTGAAAAACTCGCAACCGATTCTCACTCTGTAATCAATCTTTACTATGGTGCAGACGTTAGCGAAGAAGATGCCGAAACAATATGTGCATCCGTTCAAGATAGATTCCCGTCTTTAGACGTTGAACTTTTCTTTGGCGGTCAAGCGGTTTATTATTTCGTTGTATCGCTTGAATAATTTAATAATACATAAAGGGGAAGGGAGCGACGGTTTAGTTCGTTCCCTTTATTTATATGAACTTAAAAGAGGTTAAGTACGTTTCCGACGGTAGGATAAAAGACCTTAAAAAACTCTCTATCAACACCGCGGAAGATTTAATTAAATACTTTCCTAGAAACTATCTAGATTTAACCGTCGTTACGCCGCTTTCCGAGGCTTATAATAACGACGTGGTTTTGACTGTTGCAAGAGTTGATATAGAACCGCGTCAATCGGTTGGCGGAAGGGTAAAGTACGTTAAGGCATACTGTTCGCAAGGAGCGGACACTTTTAGTGTAATTTGGTTTAATCAACCATACGTTGCAGGTAAACTTAAAAGTGGGGAAGAATACTTTTTTTACGGTAGAGTAAACGTAAAATACGGTATGGTTTCAATGACTAATCCGATATTTGAGCCTGTTGGCAATAGGTCTAGGCTCAAAGGTTTTATGCCCGTTTACACAATTAAAGGTAGTCTTACTCAAAGCGCTATGAAGACGATTTGTCAAAGCGCTGTAAAATCAGTTTCCCCAACTTCATCAATTCCTTACTATCTTCATCAAAAGTACGCCTTAACTTCACTTTATAACGCTTATTTAGAAGTTCACTCTCCAACGAGTTTGAACTCTCTTTCTAACGCATCAAATAGAATTGCGCTTGAAGAATATTTTAAGTTGATATCGGCTTTTAGAATAATTAAGGGAGATAAAAAACAAGCAAAACCGAGAAAATATTCGGTAAATTCGGAAGATTTACTGTCATTTATAAAACGCTTTCCCTTTGAGTTTACAGATGGGCAAAAGTCTGCCGTCAACGAAGTTTATAAAGATTTAACTTCCCCTTTTACTATGAATAGGTTACTTCAAGGCGACGTTGGTAGCGGTAAAACCGCCGTATCTTTATGCGCCTTATATATAGCGCTAAAATCTGGTTATCAAGCAAGTTTACTTGCTCCAACTGAAGTTCTTGCAAAGCAAAATTACGAGATTGCTAAAAAATATTTAAGCGAGTTTGAAATAGGTTATTTATCAGGCAGTTTAACTGCAAGCGAAAAGAAAAAGATTAAAGAACGCTTAAAAAGTGGCGAGATAGATTTACTTGTTGGAACTCACGCCGTTATTCAAGATAACGTCGAGTTTTCAAATTTAGCATTGTGCGTGTGTGACGAACAGCAACGCTTTGGCGTAGCCCAGCGTAGCGCCCTTGAAGAAAAGGGTGAACTCACAGACGTTTTGGTTATGAGTGCAACGCCTATCCCTAGAACTATCTCTCTTATTTTCTATGGCGACCTTGATATTTCAACAATACTTGATAAGCCTAAGGAAAGAGCGGAGATTCAAACTAATATTGTTCACACTAAGAAGTATGAAGATATGTTAGGCTTTGTAAAAGAGCAGGCTAAAAAAGGTTTTCAAACGTATTTTGTATGTCCTAAAATTGATGGCGACGATGAAAGCACAACTCTTTCAGTTAAAGAACTTTACGAAGAACTTACCGCAACTCTTTCAGGCGTAAACGTAGGGCTTCTTCACGGCAAGATGAAAGATAGTGAAAAACTATCTATTATGAACGATTTTAAGAACAAAAAGTATGACGTTTTAGTTTCAACAACTGTAATCGAGGTGGGGGTTGACGTGCCTGATGCTACGGTTATGGTAATAATGAGCGCTGAAAGGTTTGGTCTTTCACAACTTCATCAGTTAAGGGGTAGAGTTGGAAGGTCTGATAAAAAGAGTTATTGTTTCTTGTTTATAACCAAGGAAAGTGAAAAGGCGATAGAACGTCTTAACGCTATAAAATCGTGTTCAGACGGGTTTAAGATAAGTGAACTTGACTTTGATATGCGCGGTGGCGGAGATCTTCTTGGCGAACGTCAATCGGGTAGAATACTTACTCATCTTAAAGGTTTAAGATATTCAAGTAAAACCGTGTTTATGGCAAAGGCGTTATCTGACGAGGCTTTCAAAGATGCTAATAACGTTCCCTCGCTTAGAAAGTACGCGCTTGAATTTTACGATGAACTTAAAAACGTTACATTAAACTAAAAAAATGCACGGAAACCGTGCATTTTTTATTATTATATGAATTAGATTGATAAAATTGGTATAACGTTTATGCAGACTGACTCATAAGGGTGGACTGATTTTATTTTTTCAATTAAGTGATGTATTTTTTCTTTTGAGCATCTAGTTTCTATTTTTATTTCATCAGTTTGAAAACTTTGTCCTTTTTCGCCTAAAAATGGATTAGCGTATTGGTTGGAATCCCAAGAAGAAATTACGTTTGTGCATGAAATACAGTTGTAGTAGTTTCCAATTACTCCAACGTTTAAGCTTTTAATTGCATTTAAGACTACGTCTTTTGATTCTACGGGAACAAAAACTTCAATTTTATATTCTGTTATTTTGTTTGGGTTGAAATCCATTTTAAATACTCCTCATTGCCGTCGTCAATATTTAGTTTAATTATTTCAGGAACGTCGTAATCGTGTAATGATTTAATTGATTTACAGCAATCATCAAACAATTTAGAGCGAGTTTTAATAAGCATAAGCACTTCGTCATCGTGGCATATTTTGCCTTCCCACTCGTAAACGCTATTCATCTTAATCATTTGAACGCATGCTGCAAGTTTGTTTACTACTAAATTGTCGGCTAAAATTTTAGCGTTGTTTTCATTTGTTGTTGTTATTATAACACAATAATTATTATCCATAATTAACTCCTAATTTAAAAATGATAATTCAATTGTTCCCGAAATATTATATTTTTCAATTTGAAAAGTAGTAGGTTCGTTTCCGCTTACGTACCAATCTTCATCTTCAAATGAAATCTCAACGCCGTAAATTGTATCTTCAATATAAGTTATTTCATCAATTGTAAATTTAATTGCAGGGCATCCTGTGAGGCTAAATTCTTTTTGATATATCATATTGACCGTATCACAATAAGTTTTATTTTCGATTGAATATTTGATCAATAGATTTCCAACTATTCCTATCATTATTTTTTCTCCTTAATATAATCGGTTACCCAATCTCCAAAATTTTGAGGAACGTGAGCGATAGGGATAACCATAAGTTCGCATAAATCGTACGAATGGTGAGAGTGGATAAATTTTTCTATATCGGAATACATTTCACCCCTTGTTATACAAGAAAGTTCATACTCGTTTTCGTCACAAAATTTATTTTCCCATGTATATATTGATCTTAATTTTGAAATTTGCCCAGACGTTATTAAGTGTTTCCCTAATAATCCCTTTGCCATATCTATGGCTTCGTGTTCGGATTCGAAAGTTGTTTTTACTAGAATATATTCTGAATTTACGCCTAAGTTATCAGTTGTAGAAGTGTGATTTGTAAACTTTTCTATAATTGACTTAACGTCATCATTTTTAATTTTTTCAAAATTTATAATTTGGCTTGATTCCCAACCTAAAAATGACGTTTCTGATATTTCATTTATTTCGCTAGGTAAACATAAATAGCTTATGTTTCGGCAGTCGGCAAATGCGTATTCGCCTATTTTTGTTGTAGATTCGGGTAAAATTACGTCTTTGATTTCACTGCATTTATAAAAAGAGTAATTTCCTATCGTGTTAATGGTTGAAGGAATTATTATGCAATTTTTTGTGTAATTAGTGGGGCATCTTAACAACGCGCTTTGATCGTAGTTATATAATATTCCTTCAATGGTTGAAAAACTCTTGTTTCCATCTTCGACTACAAATTGTGTAAGTAGAGAACAATGGTTAAATGCCGATTCTTTACAAATAGTTACACCTTGAGAAAGAGTAAAATGTTTTAAGTTAGAACAAAATGCAAAGCACTCGTCTTCAATGGTTGTTAAGTTGTCGTTTAGTGTAACGTTTAATAAGCTATAACAACGAGCAAATGCTCGAGTTTCAAGTATTTTAACGTCTTTAGGTAATTCAATGTGTGATAACGAAAGACAGCGTTCAAATGCTGATTCTTCAATTATTTTTAACTTATTGTTAAAAATAATCTCTTTTATTGAAGTGTTATCCTTGAAAGCGGAGCAACCTATGGTTTCTATTTCTAATGGAATAATAACTTGGCGTGCATTTCCTTGATATTTAATAAGTTTAGTGCCTTCAATTAAAAAATCATTCTCTGACGATTTTTCCCAGTCTTCACTTTTAACTAAAAATCGTTTAACCAATTCGTCTACAAACGAATCAAAATAAATCGTATCAAATTTTAAGCCGTTTTTATAGCGTAATTCATTTATTTCATCTGGTAGGTTATTAAAGTCAACGTTGCCAACAAAAACTATTACAATGTTTTTATTGTTACTTAGAGCTAGTTTAATCTCGCGTAACAGCCAATCTCCTTCTTCAGAGCACCTATCTAAAGAGTTGTTGTTAATAACTAAAATGTAATTAGTGCAATTTTTAACAAATTTAACTAAATTGTCATCAAAGTTTCCGTTGTCTAACGTGTATACGTCACAAAAAGTTGAAAATCCGCGATTTTTTAGAGCGTCATAAATATTTTTTACTTCAAGCAGAGTTTCTTTTCGTCTATAACTAATAAAATTTTCAAAAATTGGCATTTATTGAGATTTCCTAATATATTTAGAATTATTATATCACAATGATTGTTTAATTTCAAGATTTTATCGCAAATATTAAATTTTCCAAAAAAAGTTTAAAAAAGCGTTAAAAACAGTTGCTAAAAAGAAAAAATAGTGTTATATTAATAGAGCGTTTTGAGAAAAGGCGCAAGGCAAGTGGGAGTTTAGCTCAGCTGGGAGAGCATCTGCCTTACAAGCAGAGGGTCACAGGTTCGAGCCCTGTAACTCCCACCACTTTTCTCAGAAAGAGAATAAAAGGCATTTCGGGGATGAGTTGGCTTGAGCAGGCCGGTTTGTTTTCGAAAATGCGGGAGTAGCTCAGTTGGTAGAGCACTGCCTTGCCAAGGCAGTTGTCGCGGGTTCGAGTCCCGTTTCCCGCTCCACTCAAAACTCCGCTAATTGCGGAGTTTTTCATTTCGCGAGGAACGGAACTCTCACCTACGGTTCGGCCCTTAGCAGGGCGCAACCCTTTTGTCCTTGCGGACATTTCCCCTAGTAGGGGAATCCCCCGTTTCCCGCTCCACTTAAAAACACCGCTAGTTGCGGAGTTTTTTCGTTAAAAAGGATTGTATGCTACACGTTTACATTGATAAAATTTCAAATTACACGGTCGGTTTAGACGTTTATCCAAAAGGTAGGCTTTTGGAAATTTTATCTTGCAAAAGTGAAAAGGTTAAAACTCAAAAATATGCCTCGTGGAAACTTTTAGAAAACGCGTTAAAATCTTCTTTGAATTTACAAATTAAAGATTTAGAATTTGAAAAGTTGGATAACGGCAAGTGGGTGGCAAGTGGCGTTTATTTTTCAATATCTCATAGCGATGATTTTGTTTGCGTTGCCATTTCAAATTCACAAGTTGGAGTAGATATAGAAAAGGTTAAGATAGTAGCCGATAATCTTGATAAAAAGATATTGACCGAAACTGAACTTGAAACTTATAAAAAGTTAGATAAAATCGAAAAAAATAACTTCTTATTAACTGCGTGGACGGGTAAGGAAAGCGTATATAAAAAGTTAGACTCAAAAACTTTTAACCCATCAAAAATCGAACTTGCTGATTATTCGGTAAAAAGTTATAATTTATCAGTTGATAAAACTGAGTTTTTACTCTCGGTTTGTTCAGAGAAAATAAATACCATTTATTTTCAAAACAACGTCAAAAATCTTTACATTAAAAATTAAAAGTGCTATAATTCTCCTTGTTTTAAGGAGAATTTTTTATGTCTGAAGCAAAAACTTGCAATACGGTTAAAAAATATTCGTATCTACTAATATTTTTTTGTTGGCTTGCGTATAGTTCTTCATATTTTGGTAAATTAAGTGTTACAGCCAATATCAATCAAATTGAAGAGGCGTTAGATCTATCCCACAGTCAGTCTGGCTTAATCGGAACTTTACTTTTTATATTTTACGGTACCTTTCAAATAATAAACGGTTTTTTGGTTAAACGCTATAACTTAAGGCTTGTGATATTTTTAGGCTTATTTTTATCGGGTATTATCAACTTGGTGGTTGGTTTTACAAATGATTTCGTTTTAGTTGCCGTGCTTTGGTCGCTAAACGGTATAGCACTTTCTTTTTTGTGGACTGCAATTATTAGAATTTTAGCGGAAACTTTAACGAAAGAATATATGGCTAAATCAAGTATTGTAATAGGTACTACCGTTCCGTTTGGAACTTTCGTTGTTTACGGTTTATCTGCAATTTTTGTTAAACTTGGAATTTTCAGGGCAATCTTTTATTTTTCAGGAATAGCGATGCCGTTGATTGCTATTTTGTGGTTCGTGTTTATTCCTAAAATTACTTCAAAAATTCCAAAAGATGCAGAAGTTGAAACTCAAAAAGAAATGCTCACGGCGACTAAAACCGAGATTAAAGGAATATATTTATCGGTATTTTGTTTCTTTATAATAGCAATATTTGTCAATTTAATTAAAGACGGGCTTAACACTTGGGCGCCAGTAATTTTCAAAAACGAATACGGAGTTTCAGATTCGCTATCTATAGTTTTAACGCTTGCTCTTCCTTGCGTTGCGGTGTTTGCTAATTTTATCGCCGTTATGTTACATAAAAAAATTCCAGATTTCGTAACTCAAGTTGCAATAATGTTTATATTGTCAGGTGTTTTAGTTGTTGCGGTGTTATTTGCTCTTGAATATAGAATAGTTGCTATAACGGTAATGTGTTTCGTTATAATATTCGTTGCAATATCTTCGTGCAATAGCGTTGTAACGAGCGTTTTCCCATTATTTATGAAAACTCGTATAAACTCTGGTAAGATTGCAGGTATAACGAACGGCTTTTGTTATTTAGGTAGCGCGCTTAGTTCTTACGTTTTAGGAAGTATTGCAGAGGCTAATGGTTGGAACGTTGTCTTTTACGTAATATTAGGCGTTTGCGTAATGGTAACTTTAATTTGGTTTATATACTTAATTCTTCGTTCAAAAATTAATAAAAGCGTTAGTTGATCTAACGCTTTTTTAATTGCTTTTTTATGTCTATAAAGTATATTCAAGCCTACTTATAACGTGGTCTTGATACAATTTGTCAAGTTCAATAAAATATCCGCTCCAGCCCCAAACCCTAACAATTAAGTTGGGGTATTTTTCAGGGTGAATTTGCGCATCTTTTAACGTTTCTTTATTAACGGAATTTAATTGAAGTTGATGTCCGCCGTTATCTATGAAATATTTTACTAATGCAGCCATTTTTTTAATTCCTTCCTCATTACGCAAAGTTGAATTGTGAACTTCAATAGTCAATGGTCCGCCGTTTATTATGTTTGATAAATCGTATTTAGTAAACGATTTTATTACTGATAATATTCCTTCCGTTTTAACTCCAAGTGATGGTGAAAAACTAGATGAAAAGTAATCGTAAGCCTTTCTGCCATCGCTCGTTGCAGGGCAGTGTATCGCGCTATAATAATACTCGTGCGCAGACCCGGTGCCAGCTCGCCAAACACCACCCCACGGCGTTGGTTTATTGTTCATATTATCGGAAAACGTTTGCATTATCTCTAAGGATAAACTATCGGCATAATCGTCGTTATTTCCCATCTTTGGCGATGAAAGCAAAAGGTTTCTTTCGTGTTCGTAGCCATTAAAATTAGCGTTAAGTGCATCAATTAAGCGCTGTTTTGAAATAGATTTTTCTTCATAGACTCTATGCTTAATTGCAGCAAGCGCGTCGGTTGCATTGGCAATTCCTATACCGTGGCAACCAAAATTTTTATACTTTGCGCCACCGCACCACATATCCTTTAAATTTTCGGCACAACCGTCAATAAATACTGAAAGTAGGTGGCAGTCGTTTATTCTTAATCCTTCTTTTTCCTTTCTTATCCTATCGCACTCGCAAATAATTTCATTTTTAACCCTTTGTAAAAAATCATCAAAAGAATCTTCAATTAGCAAATATTTATGCACGGCATTGTTTACAACTAACGGAAAATTAAACTTTCCCGTATTTAATATTTCTGCGCTTAGCCCAGGGATAAGAAACTCCCAGCAAGCCGCAACGCTATAATTTACTGCGTCTTTTTTATCATAACCAAGTTTAGTAAGCCCGTTTATTATAACGTCGTCGTTACAATATTGAGGGAATCCCAGGCCTTGCTTTGTTAAAAGAGTTGCTTTTTCATAAATTTCTAATGGTGTGTTTTTATTTACTCTTAAATTTATTTTAGGTTCAATAATTGATAGTTCATAAGAAGCGTCTAAACAAATGTTACTTAGTTCATTAAAATCGTTGTTTCCATATTCATCAACGCCACCAAAAACTATTGATTGTCCGTTATCTCCCATTTGAACGCCTGCGTATAAATCAACGTCACGGTTAATAGAGATAAAGAACTCTTCAATCAAAGAAAGTATATCTTCATCGCTAACGCCGCTGTTTTTTTCTTGTAGATAAAAAGGATATAACATTTTATCAAACCTACCAAAACCTAAATGGTCAAAGCTATGCCAACGAAGAAAATACACGCAAAGTTTAATAAAAACCAACGCTTCATATAAATTTTTAGCAGGTTTTCTTGGAATATTTTTCAATGCGTTATACAGTTTAATGTTGCCCGTATTTTTTGCATATTCGCAGTATTCATCGCACTTTTTTATGCAAAGTGCTAATTTGCAAATAGTAGTTTTGCCATACTCAATTTTTTTGTTATCGCTTTCGTTTTTCATAGCAGTTTCAATATTTTTAATAATCAAATCAAAACCTTTACTTAAAACCGAATAGTAGTTAGGAGTAACGTTGCCAACACCACCCCTTAGTTTTACTGCGATACCACGATTGAATCCAAAATCATCGTTTTCAAAAAGTAGGGGCACGTCTTTTTCTATTCTCTCTTCAAAAGTTTCAGGTATAACGGCGCAAGGTTTTCTTAGAGTTTGATATTTTTTAGAGTTTAAATCGTCTAATAATAGTTTTACTTTTTCAATCATATAATCCTCACATAATTTTAACGCTTATACCTAAATTTTCAAATGCTTCAGTTCTGGGATTTGGTTCAATATTACCATCAAAACTTGGTAAATAAGTTTTTCCAACCAATTTATATTTACCGCCCGCCATTTTGTTATAAGGTAATAGCTCAACTTTTTTAACATTGTTAAAAGCAAGCAAGTTTGCAATTTTAGTTAGATTTTCCTTCGTGTCTGTAACTGTTGGAATGAGTGGTACTCTTGTTGTAAAATTAACGCCACTATTAACAAGGGTAAGATAGTTTTTTAAAATTGTTTCGTTAGATTTTCCTGTATATTTTTTATGTAAGTCACAATCAATAATTTTTAAATCGTAAAGAATGTAATCACAATGCTCTAAAACAGATGAAAAAATTCTTTCGCTTGCATAGCCAGATGTTTGGATAGCTCTATTTACCTTGCCGTTTAGATTTTTTAAACACCCAATTAAAAATTCACTTTGCATGAGCGGTTCGCCACCTGAAAAAGTAACTCCGCCACCGCTAAAACTAAAAATGTCTGCATTTTTTAGCAGTTTTGAACAAAGTTCATCTATTGAATATTCTTTACCTATTACCTTTGCATTAAAAGTTTCAATGCCGAAACCTTGCCCTTCAGGATTATGACACCACTCGCACGCCAATGGGCATCCTTTTAAAAATACCGTAGAACGTATGCCGGGTCCGTCAAAAACTGAAAACTCTTCAATTGAAAAAACTACGCCTTTCATACTTTAATGATATCATATCCCACTTGACAAAAAAAGAAATATATTATACAATATTAGACAAAAGTTAAGATTTCGGGAGATTTATGTTGTTCCATCAGCCAAACAACTCGCACGGCAACTTTAATAATAATGCCTATATTTATAAAAATAAAAAATGCGAATCACATTTTCACGGAAATTATGAATTAATTTACGTTATACAAGGATTTGCGGAGGTTAGGGTAAACACCAACACTATAACGCTTTATCAATCAGATTTAATTTTAGTGCCGCCATATTGCCCGCACTCTTTTGATATAGATGCCAAGTCTTCAATATGGGTAGGTGTTTTTAGTGAAGATTTTATACCGGCTTTTTCAAGTGAACATAGAAACGAGAGTTTTTCAAAGTTCAAGTGTTCACAAAAATCAGAAGAAACGTTAAAAGATATTCTCTTTCATGAAAATCACATAGATAAATACTTGATGATTGCAGGGTTTAATATTGTTTGCTCGGAACTTTTATGTAACGCAACAGTAATGAGTGTAGATCAAGATGGTAAGTTTATTAAAGAAGTTGTAAGTTTTATTTCTGCCAACTTAAATTCTGATTTAACTATGGCTATGGTTGCTAAAAACCTAAATTATGAATACCATTATTTTTCAACGTTATTCAATAAATGTTTTAATTTAAATTTTAAAAAGATTATCAACTATTTTAGGTATGACTACGCTTGTATGTTATTAAGAGATAGCTCAAAATCAATTTCTTCAATAGCAAGCGAGTGTGGGTTTGGTAGTGTAAGAAATTTTAATAGGATATTCAAAGCGCTTAGTAATCAAACCCCAAGAGATTTTCAAAAAAACACAGACGTAAAAATATAAAAACGCCTATAAAATACACTTTCTAAAAGTGCTTAGTTTGGAAAGTGTATTTCTTTTTTTGCGCGCGCATATTTGTTTTATATTCACTTGAAAAGATAGTATCTTTATGGTATAATAACTTTATGCAATCAAATTATTTAGAAAAATTGAATAGCGCTCAAGTTTTACCCGTTAAAGATACCGAGGGTGCGGTGCTTGTTATAGCAGGTGCAGGTAGCGGTAAAACGAGAGTATTAACTAGCCGTATAGCCTACCTTATTAGAGAAAAGGGGGTTGATCCGTCACGCATTTTAGCAATCACTTTTACTAACAAGGCGGCGGATGAAATGAAAGCCCGTTTAGAGAAAATGGTTGGCGATTTAGACGGTATGTGGGTTTCAACTATCCACTCGATGTGCGTTAAAATTTTAAGAAGTTCAATTTCTCGTTTAGGTTTTGAAAAAAACTTTTCAATCTATTCTGAAGACGATAAAGAAAGGGTTTTGAAAAGAATAATCAACGAGATGGAACTTGAAACTGATAAGTATTTGAAACTCGCTAAAAATCATATATCTAACGCTAAAAATAGCGATTTAAGCCCTCGTGAATATAAAGAAGAGCATATAAGGTCGGCAGTTATTGGTATTATTACTGAAATTTACACTAAATACCAAGAAGAACTCAAACGCAGTAACGCGCTTGACTTTGATGATTTGCTTATCAAAACCTTGCATCTTTTTGAAGAAGATAGCGAGATTTTATCTTATTATAGCGAAAAGTTTAGATACGTTCATATTGACGAGTTTCAAGATACTAACACCGTTCAATATAAGATTGCAAAACTTTTATCGTCGCACCATAAAAACATTTTTGTGGTAGGTGACGATGATCAGTCTATTTACGGTTGGCGTGGCGCTAAAATAAGCAATATTTTAGGGTTTGAAGATGATTTTGCGGGCGCAAAAGTATATAAACTTGAACAAAACTATCGTTCAACTAAAAGCATATTAAACTTAGCGAACTTAATAATTAGAAACAATTCTTCGCGAAAAGAAAAGGTTTTGTGGACGGAAAACGGCGATGGCGTAAAACCGGAATATTATTCGGCGTATGAAGAATCTGCGGAGTCGGAGTACGTTGCAACCAAGATAAAATCATTGATTGCAAACGGTAAAAAGGCGTCTGATTTTGCGGTTTTAATGCGCGTTAACGCCTTATCTCGATCACTTGAACAAGAATTTTTGAAATACGGCATACCTTATAAAGTTTTCGGTGGGTTTAAGTTCTTTGACCGTAAAGAAATCAAAGATTTAACCGCATATTTGCGCGTTATAACCAACCCGCTTGACAATGAGGCTGTGCTTAGAATAATCAACGTTCCTCGCCGTGGTATAGGCGAAAAATCGATTGAAACTCTTTTAAGTTACGCTAATGAAAACGATTTATCCGTTTACGAGGCTATACTTGAGATTGATAACGTTCCGCTCGGTGCGTCTGCAAAAACGAGAATTAGAGAGTTTAAGGACTTGATTTACGGCTTGATTTTAGACGTTTTGAATTATGACGTTCCTAACTTTATCAAGCACGTTATCAATAAATCAAACTTTTTATCTCAGTTTGAAGAAAATACCGAAGAAAACGAGAGTAAGAAACTCAACGTTTCAGAACTTGTCAACTCTTCTGAAGAATTTATTAAACTCAATAAAGGCGCTAACTTAACCGATTATTTAGGCTCAATAACGTTGAGTTCCGATACCGATGAGATGGATGAAAGAAATTACGTTACCGTTGCAACTATTCACTCGGTTAAAGGTTTGGAGTTTGATACGGTGTTTATCGTTGGTTTAGAAGAAACTATTTTCCCAATATCTAGGGCGTGCGATAGCGATGACGAACTTGAAGAAGAACGCCGTCTTATGTACGTTGCTATAACGAGAGCAAAGCGTGAGTTATTCCTTTCTAGGTCAAAAAGCAGATATCTTTACGGAAATAGAAATATGACGATGGAAAGTAGGTTTATAAAAGAAATACTTCCATTGTTAAACCAAAAAGGTTCAACGCCTTATAGTAATGCTTATCAAACGCAAAAACCACGTGATTTAGGTTATAATAAAGGTGGAGCAAGCGATTACGGATATTATTCAGATGATGCTCCGTCAAGGACTTTTGGCTCTGTAAAGAGTTTTTCAACGGGTTATTCTTCCAACTTTGGAGCAGGTAAAACTCCTGCTAAGCCCGTTTCTAGCGCAAAGTATCAATCTGGTATGAAGGTTGTTCACAAAAAGTTTGGCGCTGGAACTATTATAGCCGTAAAAGATAACGGAAAGGTAATAGACGTAGCCTTTTTAGGCGTTGGAATAAAATCACTTGCGGTTGATTACGCTCCAATTGAAATTGTTAAATGATTATGGAAAAAATGAAATCTTTAGTTGAAAAACTTAATAAATACGCATACGAATATTACGTTTTAGATAATCCTACCGTTTCAGACGGGGAGTATGATAGGCTTTATGACGAACTTTTGAAGTTAGAGCGCGAAACGGGTATTGTTCTAGATAATTCTCCAACTAAAAGAGTAGGTGGCGAGCCTATATCTGAATTTTCAAAACACGAGCATATAAATAAACTTTATAGTTTAGATAAAGGCGTTACCATAGACGAGGTTAGAGCGTTTTTAGCAAGGGTTACTAAACTTTCGGGTAAAAATCCTGAATACACCGTTGAGTTTAAGTATGACGGCTTAACCATTTGTTTAACTTATGAAAACGGTAAGTTTGTCCGCGCAACTACTCGTGGTAACGGAACTGTTGGCGAAGACGTAACCGCGCAAGTTTTAACGATAAAAACCTTTCCTTTAACTATAAATTACAAGGGTACTTGCGAAATTCAAGGCGAGGCAGTTATAAAACTTTCAACGCTCAAAAAGTATAATGAAACGGCAGTTGAACCCCTTAAAAACGCGCGTAACGCGGTGGCGGGTGCGATTAGAAATTTAGACCCAAAAGAAACGGAAAAAAGAAAGCCTGAAATACTTTTTTACAACGTTAATTATCTTAGTGAAGGCGAGTTCAAAACTCAAAAAGAACACTTTGATTTTTTAAGGGAAAACGGATTTAAGGTGTATGATTTTTTAGAGGTTGCATCCAGCGTTGAAGAAATTGAAAAAATCTTAAAAATCATCGAAGAAAAGCGAAAATCTATCGATTATTTAACCGATGGAGCGGTTATAAAAGTCAATGATATTAGCCTTAGGGAAACTTTGGGTTTTACTGAAAAATTCCCACGTTGGGCGCTTGCTTATAAGTTTGAAGCGGAAGAAGTTACTACGACTGTTTTAGACGTTTTATGGCAAGTTGGAAGAACGGGAAAACTTACCCCGTTAGGCATAGTTGAGCCGGTTGATTTAGGTGGAGCAACGGTTAAAAAAGCAACGCTTAATAACTACGGCGATATTTTGAGAAAGAACGTAAAAATAGGCAGTAGAGTTTTGATTAGAAGAAGTAACGACGTTATCCCCGAAATTTTAGGTTCAACTGAAATTCCATCGACGGCTACAGACGTTGTTAAACCAACGGTTTGCCCGTACTGCAACAGTTTGCTCGTTGAAGACGGCGCTAATATTTTTTGCGTTAATCCCGATTGCAAACCAAGGGTAGTTGGCGCTCTTACTCATTTTGCTAGTAAAGACGCTATGAACGTTGAAGGTTTTTCAGAAATGACTGCAAGTTTATTATTTGATGAATTTAACGTTAAAAAGTTTTCTGATCTTTACGAGATAGAAAAAGATCAACTTTTAACTTTGGAAGGGTTCAAAGACAAAAAGTCAAAAAATATTATCGATGCGTTAAAAAATTCTAAAAAGACCAATTTAGCATCGTTTATCTATGCGTTGGGTATTGACGGCATTGGTAAAAAGACCGCCAAAGATTTAGTTAAGCAGTTCAAGAGCATCGATGGAATAAAAAACGCAACGCTATTAGAACTTTCAGCCGTTAGAGATATCGGCGATATTACCGCAAATTCAGTTTACGAATATTTTTCAAACGAAGAAAACGTTAGAGAAATTGATAAACTCATATCGCTTGGCGTAGCGTTTGAGAGCGAAAAAACGGTAGACGGCGGAATACTTCAAGGTCAAAAATTCGTTCTTACGGGAACTTTGCCAACGCTCAAACGCTCTGAAGCGAGTAAGATCATAGAGAGTTTAGGTGGAGAAGTGATGAGTTCCGTTTCTAAACTCACAACGATAGTTTTAGCGGGGGAAGAGGCAGGCTCTAAACTTGATAAAGCAAAGGCTCTCGGCATAAAAATTATCGATGAAAACGAGTTCAAAAATATGATCAAATAGTTTACAATTAGGAAAAAATATGATAAAATCATATTATTAACATAATTTGGGTGCAATATTATGAAAAGTATGACAGGTTACGGCAAGGCGGAATATTCTTCAAACGGAATAACGCTCACCGTTGAAATAAAAAGTGTAAATAATAGGTTTTTAGATTTATCTTACAAGTGTCCTCGCTCGTTTACTTGCTTGCAAGACGTTATGCGTTCAACCGTTCAAAACCACTTATCAAGGGGTAAGGTTGACCTTTTCGTTAATTACTATAAGCAAGGTGATAGAGAAGGCGCAGTTGAACTTGATAGCGAACTTGCAACTGCTTACGTTGCCGTTGCAAAGCAAATTAAAAAGCAATTCCCATCTCTTAAAAACGACTTTACCGTTTCATCTCTTATGAAAACGCCTGACGTTTTAAGATTATCGCAAGAGAGTTTTAACGTTGATGAGATTTCACCTATTTTAGTTGAAACTATCAACAAGGCGTGTGAAAACTTAAACGCTATGCGTTTATTTGAAGGCGAAAAGTTAAAGGCAGACGTTTTAAGTAGGGTTAAAACCATTGAAGAAACGGTTGGAGTGATTAAGGAACGCGCACCGCTTGTTAGCAAGGAATATCACGATAAGATACTTAAAAAAGTTCAAACCGTGCTTGAAGGTAGCGAAGTTGACGAGTCAAGGCTTTTGATGGAAGTTCAACTTTTTGCAGATAAGTCTAATATTGATGAAGAGATAACAAGATTATATTCTCACATATCGCAGTTGCGTTCGATTTGCGAGCAAACGGGCGAAGTGGGTAAGAAACTTGATTTCTTAGTTCAAGAGTTTAACAGAGAGTCAAACACTATTTGTTCTAAAGCGAACGATATAGAAGTTACGGACAACGCATTGAAATTAAAGTGCGAGATTGAGAAAATCCGCGAGCAAATACAAAATATTGAGTAAAGGAGAATACATAATGATTAACGAACCACCTATCGACGTTTTAACCGATAATATAGGCGATAAATACAAAGGCTCAAAATACGTGCTTTGTGTAGTTGCAGCAAAAAGAGCAAGGCAACTTATCGATATTACGAGAAGTCAAAATAGCACGGCAATTTTGGAAGATAAAAAACCGCTTACTGCCGCAGCAAACGAAATATTAAACGGAAAAATTACAACCGTTATCGGTTAATTTTTAACGCAGTCAACTTTCTTCGGCAAGTCTTTTTTAGGCGTGCCGTTTTTTATTTATAAAATAAAATTTATCGTGATTTATATATGATAGCAAAAGTCATAGTGGATATAGCCACGTCGGAACTTGATAAAATTTTTGATTACAAAATAGGCTACTCAGGCGCAGTTCGGGGTAGCCGTGTTATCGTTCCGTTTGGTAGGTTCAAAACGGAAGGTTTCGTTATTGAAACGAGCGAAATTTCCGAATTTCCCGATGATAAACTTAAATCGATAATAAGAGTAATTGACGAAGTTCCCGCATTGACGGAAGAAAATTTAGCGTTAGCCGAGTATATCCACAAAAAATATCACTCTTCAATGGCTAGTGTTTTAAGATTGTTTTTGCCTTCTGAAATGCGCACGGGTAAAGTTAGAAAAAAAACTGCAAATTACGTTTCGCTTGCGGAAGATATCGCTGTTGAAAGTATGCTTTCAAGCATAAGAAAGGGAGCGGACAAGCAGGTTGCAGTTATTAAATATTTGCAAAAAAACGGCAAGACGAAAGCCTCTATTTTGAACGAAACCTTTTCCGCTTCGTCTGTAACGGCGCTTAAAAACAAGGGGTATTTAGTAGTAACCGAAGAGCAAATTTTAAGAACGCCTTATAAAAATTTAGATAACCAAGGCGGAAGAGTTCTTTTAACTAACGAGCAAAAATCCGCGGTAGAATCGGTTATTTTAAGTGATAAGCCCACGCTTATAAAAGGTGTTACGGGTAGCGGAAAAACCGAAGTTTACCTTCAACTTATTGAAAAAACTATTTTAAGCGGAAAAACGGCTATAATGCTTGTTCCTGAAATCTCGCTTACGCCTCAAACTTTTTCAAGGCTTCGCTCACGTTTTGGCGATAAATGCGCGATACTTCATAGCGGATTGTCGGCAGGGGAGAAGTTTGACGAGTGGTGGAGGCTTCGTAGCAACGAGGCAACTATTGCAATCGGTGCTCGTAGCGCGATATTTGCTCCACTTGAAAACTTGGGGATAATAATAATCGATGAAGAGCACGATCAAAGTTACGAGAGTGAAACTTCGCCTAGATACGTTACTGAAGAGATTGCTTTGATGAGAGCAAAACTTTCTGGTGCTAAACTCGTTTTAGGTAGCGCAACTCCCAAGGTTGAAAGTTATCTTAAAGCAAAGAACGGCGAATATAATTTGGCGGTTATGAACGAACGCGTAAACGGTAAACCCCTTCCCGAAATAGTGATTGCCGATATGCGTGAAGAAGTTAAAAGAGGAAATATCTCGCCATTTTCATTAGCGCTTAAAGCCGAACTTCAAAAGACCCTTGAAAGTGGAAACCAAGCGATAATATTTCTAAATAGGCGCGGTTATTCGCAAAAGGTAATATGCCGTGAGTGCGGTTACGTTGCAAAGTGCTTAAATTGTGACGTATCGCTTAATTATCACAAGGCGGACGACGTGTTGAAATGTCATTACTGCGGTAGTCAATATCACATGTTAACGGCTTGCCCCGAGTGTGGGTCGGTTAGTATAAATTATAGTGGTACGGGCACTCAAAAAGTCGTTACCGAATTAAACGAACTCTTTCCAAACGCAAAAATACTCCGTATGGATAACGATACAACGCAAAATAAAGAAGGTCACTTCAAAATTCTTAAAGAATTTGGGGAGAAAAAGGCTGATATTTTAGTTGGAACGCAGATGGTTGCAAAAGGGCACGATTTTCCGTCTGTAACCTTAGTTGGAATACTCGATGCGGATATGAGTTTATATTTTTCAGATTATCGTTCTGGGGAAAGGACTTTTCAACTTGTAACGCAGGTTGCGGGGCGTAGTGGTAGAGCGGGAGCGCAAGGAAAAGTTGTGCTTCAAACTTATTCGCCTAAAAACCCAACGTTAACTGCAAGCGTAAATTACGATTACGAAAGTTTTTATAATCGTGAAGTTGCGGTTAGAAAAGCATCGTATTTCCCACCGTTTTCGCACGTTGTAAGAATTATGGTTGAAAGCGAAGACGAGAGCCTTGCAATTTCAACCTTAAAGCAAGCCTTTGAAAAGGCTAAACAAGTTCAGGAAAATTATCACTCGTCATTTATTTACTTTGATAGAATGAAGAGCCCGGTAAAACGAATTAAAAATAAATTTAGATATCAAATACTTTGTAGGATAAAAGACGATTACGCTCGCATTGAAGACGAGTTTTATAGCATAGCAAACGGCTTAACTTCAAAAAAAGTGCTATGTTACGTAGAAGTTAATCCGTCAACGATGAATTAGGAGAATTATGGCAATTAGACAAATAGTAAAACAAGGCGACGAAGTTTTAAGAAAAAGATCGTTTGAAGTTACCGATTTTGGCGAAAGAACGCATCAACTTTTAGACGATATGTACGATACGCTCGTAAAAGCAGACGGGGCAGGTCTTGCCGCCGTTCAAGTGGGCGTACTCAAAAGAATTTTTATAGTGATTGACGGGGATAGCGTAAGAGACGGCGTCATTGAGTTTATCAATCCTGAAATTATTTCGCAAAGCGGAACTCAAACGGGGGTTGAGGGTTGTTTATCCGTTCCCGGTATGCAAGGTGACGTAACTAGACCTAATAAAGTAACCGTGAGATATCAAGATAGAAACGGAGATTGGTTTGAAATTAAAGCCGAAGGCTTTATTGCAAGGGCAATTTGCCACGAATACGACCATCTTGACGGAACTTTGTATATTGACAAGGCAAAAAACGTAAAGGCAAGCGATAGATAATGAAAGTAGTATTTTTAGGAACTCCCGATTTTTCGGTAAAACCACTTGAAGCGATAAACGCGTCAAAACATCAAGTAATAGCGGTTGTAACGCAACCTGATAGACCGGTAGGTCGCAAGGCAATAATAACGCCTTGCGCGGTTAAGGCGTGTGCGCAAAACTTGGGCTTACCAGTTTATTCTTATGAAAAAATAAGGTATGAAGGAGTTGAAGACTTAAAGGCGTTAAATCCCGATATTATGGTAACTTGCGCCTTCGGTCAAATACTATCAAAAGAAATATTAGAAATAGCAAAGTACGGCGTTATTAACGTGCATGCGTCGTTACTTCCAAAATACCGCGGTTCTGCGCCCATACAGTATTCGATTATCAACGGCGATAAAGAAACTGGCGTTACCGTTATGCAAACTGACGTTGGCGTTGATACGGGCGATATTTTAATGCAAACAAAGTTAGATATTAAAGATAATGAAACTGCGGGAGAATTGTTTGATAGGCTTTCTGATTTAGGCGCTAAAACTATAGTCGACGCGCTTGACAAGATTGAGCGTGGGGAATTAACCCCGATTAAGCAAGACGAAAGTTTGGCAACTCACGTTAAAATGCTTTCTAAAAACGACGGTTTGATTGATTTTAATAAAACCGCAACTCAAATAAACAATTTAATTCGTGGTCTTAATCCGTGGCCGATAGCATTTACCTTCTTTGAAGGGAAAACCTTAAAAGTTTATTCTGCAATGGTAAAAGAAGGTAGCGGTGAGATTGGTTCGGTTAAAGATCTTGACGGCGGTATAAACGTTTACACGGGTAGCGGGGTAATTTGTTTTACCGAAGTTCAACTTGAAGGCAGTAAGCGTATGAATAGCAAGGACTTCTTGCTCGGTCATAAAATTAACGCGGGGTATAAATTTTAATGCTCGTTACTTATTATGATTGTTACAACGTTTTATCTAAAGTTTATAGTGATAAAACTTATATAAAGCAGGCGCTTTCATCAACGCAAGTCGAACCGCTAAACAAGGCAAGAGTTACCAAAATTTGTTACGGCGTTTTAGATAAAGATATTACGCTTGAATATTTTTTGTCAAAACTATGTTCAAAATCGCCTAAACTTGCGATAAAGACGCTGTTAAAAATAGGTCTTTATTCAATAAACTATCTTAAAACCCCACCTCACGTTGTAACTGACAATTTAGTTAGCCTTGCAAAAAAGATGGGAAAGGGCGGTGTTTCCGGGTTTATAAATGCAGTTCTTAGGAATTTTACGAGAACTCAAATTGAACTTCCAAGCGGTAATGACGTTTTGTCTTTATCGATAAGATATTCTTGCCCCGATTTTATAATAAAAAGATTGATTGATAGTTACGGGCTTGAAGTTGCGCTTGATTTTTTAAGTTACGATGAAGATAAAACCTATATTCGTTTTAATACGGGGATAGACGGCGCTAAATATTTAGCCGAAAACAACGTTGAATTTGCAAAAACTCCGTTTGATAATTCGTTTGAAGTTAAGCATTTTCCGTTAAACGATGATTTTTATAGCGGTTTATATACCTTTCAATCGATAGGCTCTGTTGCAATATGCTCGGTGTTTAGTGGTGGCAACTCTTTGCTTGACACTTGTTCTGCTCCCGGCGGAAAAGCGGTGTTTTTAAGTGATAAGTATAAAAGCGTAACGGCGTGCGATATTCACGAGCATAGGGTAGAACTTATAAAATCGTATGCAAACCGTATGAATAAGCAAAATATAACTGCTATGGTTAAGGATAGCACGATATTTAATTTAGAGTTTGAAAATTCTTTCGACGGGGTACTTTGTGACGTTCCTTGTTCAGGCACCGGCGTTATGAAAGATAACCCAGATATTAAACTTAATAGAACGGATAACGCGATTAGCGAAATCGTAAAAACTCAACTTAAAATTCTTGAAAATTCAGCAAGATACTTAAAAAAAGGAGGGGAGTTGGTTTATTCAACTTGCTCTGTAATGAGAGAAGAAAACGATGGCGTTATCGAGAAGTTTATAGCAAATAATAGCGGTTTTGAAGTCGTTGATTGCAATTCGAATTTACCACACTTAAAAACGAAGTTTGGTTTGCAATTTTTACCATATCTATCACTTGGGGCAGGATTTTACCTTTCTAAAATTAAGAGGAAATAATGAAGATATTACAGGATTTATCACTTGAAAACTTAAAAGAATTAATGACTTCTTATAATGAGAAGTCTTTTAGAGCGGGGCAAATTTTCCGCGCTCTTCAAAGTGGTAGAAAAATCTCTGAAATTACTGAATTATCCGCAAATTTTAGAGAAAAGTTAATGTCGGAATACGTAGATGAACCGGTTAGAATTATTAAAAAATTAGTTTCTAAAGACGGAACTGAAAAATATCTTTTTGCCCTTTATGACGGCAACGTTATAGAAGGTGTTTTTATGAAAAATAACTACGGCAATACTCAATGCTTATCAACTCAAGTTGGTTGTAGAATGGGTTGCAAGTTTTGTGCGTCTGGTATAGGCGGATTAGTTCGTAACCTTACCGCTGGCGAGATGCTTGCAACGGTTGCCGCAGTAAATAGATACACGGGTGGAACGCTCGATAAGCGTTCGGTTACAAATATAGTATTAATGGGTAGTGGCGAGCCTTTTGACAATTATGATAACGTAGTTGAATTTTTAAGGCTTTTATCACACAAAGACGGGCTTAATTTTAGTATGAGAAATATAAGTTTGTCAACGTGCGGTTTAGTTCCCGAAATGATTAAATTTGCAACCGAAGGTTTACCGCTTAATTTAACCGTTTCGCTCCACAATCCTTTTGACGATAAAAGGGCGGAACTTATGCCTATTTCTAAAGCGTACAAGATAAGCGAGATATTATCTGCTTGCGATAATTATTTTGAAAAAACGGGTAGGCGTTTTATTTTCGAATATTCCTTAGTCAAAGGGGTTAACGACACTGATGAGTGCGCAGAAGAACTTATAAAACTGTTAAAACACCGTCCTTGCCATATAAATATTATAAGACTTAACGAGGTTAAGGAAAACGGATTAAAGGCAACCGACGATAAGTCAGCCTATCGTTTTGCAGGTAAACTTGAAAAGGCGGGGCTTTCTGCAACGGTTAGAAGGTTGTTCGGTGCGGATATAGAAGGCGCTTGCGGTCAACTTAGAAGAACTTATCTTGGAAGTAACGATTTATGAAAATAGCAATTTTTTCAGGCGGGGAGTTTACGGCGGTAAAAATTTTACCTTACGATAAACTCATTTGCGCAGACAAAGGGTATTTATACGCAAAAAATCTTGGCATAAATCCAGACTATATCGTCGGTGATTTCGATAGCCTTGGTTTTATTCCGCAAGACGCGGAAGTTTTCCCTTGTGAAAAAGATTGTTCCGATACAGAACTTGCAACTAAAAAAGCAATTTCGCTCGGCGCTACCGAGATAGATTATTATTTTTGTTTAGGCGGTAGGCTCGATCATCAGCTCTTCAATATAAACTTATTAAAATTTTGCAAAAACAACGGCATTAGCGCAAAAATTATAGATAACAGTCAAACGATTTATTACGTTAGTGAAGATAAAAATACGGAATTTGCGGGTAAAGTTAATTGCTTTATATCAATTGTTCCAACAACTGAAAAAATTGTTTTCAATAGTTCAAGAGGGTTAAAATATCCGCTTGATAGATTGGAAACGGGGATAGGAGCAACTCTTACCTTATCAAACGTCTTAGTTAGTGATAAATTCAGTATTAAAATTGACAAAGGGGAGGCTCTCGTTATAGTTAACGGGTGAAATTATTATGGACTACAACATGTACAGAAATCTTGGAATAAGCGAGGCAATCGTTGACTATGGTAATAAAATCGAAAAATCTCTCAAAGAGAGATTTGAAAGCATTTCTCAAATAGCGGAATACAATCAAGCAAAGGTTTTATACGCATTTCAAAAAAATAGAATAGACGTAGCGTGTTTGCAATCGTCTACTGGTTACGGTTACGACGATATAGGTAGAGATAAGTTAGAAAGAGTTTACGCTGACGTTTTCGGTACGGAATCTGCGCTCGTTCGCCCTCAAATCACTTGTGGAACGCACGCTTTGACTATCGCTCTCGCTGCGAATTTACTTCCCGGCGATGAACTTTTAGCGCCTGCAGGCAAGCCTTACGATACGCTTGAAGAAGTTATCGGAATAAGACAGAGCCCTTGTTCGCTTAAAGAATACGGCGTAACTTATCGTCAAGTCGATTTATTGGACGGTGGGTTTGATTATCCTAACATTGAAAAAGCAATCAATGAAAAAACAAAACTTATAGCAATTCAACGTTCAAAAGGCTATCAAACAAGACCGACCTTCTCAGTTAAGCAAATCGGCGAACTTATATCGTTCGTTAAAAATATTAAGTCCGACGTTATAGTTATGGTAGATAACTGCTACGGTGAATTTACCGAAATTATCGAGCCTAGCGAAGTTGGGGCGGATATGACGGTTGGTTCGCTTATCAAAAACCCAGGTGGCGGTTTAGCGCCTATCGGTGGTTATATAGTAGGTAGAAAAGACCTTATCGACAGATGCGGTTATCGTTTAACTGCTCCAGGTCTTGGCCACGAAGTAGGCGCAACTCTCGGCGTGTTGCCAAGAATATATCAAGGCTTATTCTTAGCGCCAACTGTTAGCGCAAACGCGTTGAAGGGCAGTATTTTTGCCGCAAACGTTTATGAAAAATTAGGGTTTGAAGTCGTTCCCAACTCAACTGAAGACAGGCACGACATAATTCAAGCAATTAAACTTAGAAGTGAAGAGGCAATGTGCGCTTTTTGTAGAGGAATTCAATATTCTGCACCCGTTGATAGTTACGTAACGCCTATTCCGTCGGACATGCCGGGATATGACAGCAAGGTAATAATGGCGGCGGGAGCGTTCGTTCAAGGCTCGTCTATTGAACTTTCGGCAGATGGTCCTATTAGAGAACCTTACGCCGTATATTTCCAAGGCGGTTTAACTTACGAACACGCAAAAATCGGTATTTTAAGGTCACTTCAAGAACTTATTAACGATAATATCGTTAAATTGTAGTTTATTAAGGAGAAAATTATGGAATTTTTATATGCTTTAATCGCTCTCGTTTCGTGGAGCGGATCTGATTTATTTTCAAAAATGGGTACTGAACAAAAAGATAAATTTAGTCATTGGAGAGTAATCTTTTGGGTAGGTGCAATTATGGGCGCACACGCTCTTATTTCAATCGTATGCACCCTTTTATTTGGTGACGTTTTAGTTGACGCTCCAGATTTTGTTAAGAGTTTAATTTATACTGACTTCGTTGCTATGGACTTTCTTAAATATTTACCCGTAGCGTTCGTTTATTTACTTGCTATGGTAATTGGTTACGTTGGTCTTAGATACATAGAACTTTCAATTTCAAGCCCGATATGTAACGCATCAGGTTCACTTGCGCTCGTGCTTATAGTTCTTCTCGGCTTGTTTGGCGTATTCTCTGAACCCACTTCGTTAAATTTCGTTGATATTATAGCAGTTGCTCTTATAACGTTTGGTATAATTTGGCTTGGCGTTGTTGAATATCGTGAAAGCGATGAAGTTAAAATGATAAGAACTCAAGGCGATAAGTTCAAATACACTAAGAGTTTTATTGCAATTTTAATTCCCATTATCTACTTGTTCTTAGATGCTATTGCAACCGTTGGCGATGAAATTCTCTATGAATTTGCAATTTTTGAAAGTGATTACGCTGCAAACACGGCGTTTGAACTCGTATCCGTTTGTTTTGCAATCTTCGCATTTGCTTGGGTTAAACTCGTTAAAAAAGACAATATGTTCTCAATGAAGATAACTGAACAAGACGAAAACGGCAACGCCGTTACAAAGAACGTTCCGTTCAGCAAGTATTTAGTGCTTGGTGGTGCGTGCGAAACGGTAGGTCAAATTTTCTATATGGCGGTAATGGCGTCAACGTTTATTGCCGGTATTCCTATGATATCTGCTTACTGCGTACTTTCGGTAGTGTGGAGTAGAATTTTCCTTAAAGAAAAACTTTCTTTCCTTCACTATATAGCAATTATTGCAACGATAGTAGGTATAGTAGGGCTTGGTTTTTCAGAAATGTTTGTTGAAATGGGGGTTTTATAATGGTTACAAAGCAAGATATAATCAAATCTTTTAAGGAATTAGGAATAGAAACTACTGATACTTTACTCGTTCACTCTTCACTTAAGAGTTTAGGCACGGTTGACGGTGGCGCTCAAACGGTAATCGATGCGTTAATGGAAGTTGTTAAAGACGGAACTTTGGTTTTTCCAACGCTCCGCCAGAGAAACTTTCAAGACGCCTATAAAGATTGGGACGTAAACACCACTCCTTCCGACGTAGGCTTAATAACTGAAACTTTTAGAAAGATGGAAGGAACTTTACGCAGTAATCAAGAAACGCACTCGGTAGCGGCTATTGGTAAGCACGCAAAGTATTTAACCGAGGCTCACTCTCAAGGAAAGCCGAGATACGGTTCTTTTGGTGATTATGCGTTTGGTCATAGTTCTCCGTGGGAAAGAATGTATGAACTCAAAGCAAAAGTAGTGTTTATAGGTGTAAGTATGCTTTACAATACGTTTAAGCATTATACTGAACAAAAGAACGCTAACGATATATTAGACGCGTTACCTGAAGACGTTAGGGAAAAGGCTCTTGCTGAAATTCAACGTTTTAATAGTGGCGGTCCCGTTTGGTTTGGCCACTCGGCAATCAAAGTTCAAGAGTTTTTAACGGAGAAGGGATATGTTCATTACGGAAAGTGTGGTGAGGCAACTCTTACTATGTATAAAACTGAAGAATACGTTCCCATTATGCAAAAAGAACTTTTTGAAAATCCTTTCAACTGGCTTAACGATTTAGGCGCAGTATGGGTTGACACCTATAAAAAGTTAATTAAATAATAAAAAAGCAACCGTTTCGGTTGCTTTTTTAATGTTCTTAAATTAAATTCCAATCTATGGGATTAATGCCTGCGCTTATGAGAAGTTCGTTGGTTTTAGAAAATGGTTTTGAGCCGAAAAAACCTTGCCATGAAGATAGGGGAGACGGGTGCGCGCTTTCAACGATAAAATGACGGCTCGTGTCGATAAACTTCTTTTTAGAACGAGCGTTTGCGCCCCATAAAATAAAGACTATAGGTTTTTCGCGTTCGTTAAGCAGTTTAATGACTTCGTCGGTAAACCATTGCCAACCGCAATCCTTGTGCGAGTTAGGGTTTCCCTCTCTTACCGTTAAAACGGTGTTGAGTAATAAAACGCCACGCTCAGCCCACTTGGTAAGATCACCGTCAGCGCCTACGTTTGCCCCTATATCGCTTTTTAACTCTGTGAATATATTGTTGAGCGACGGCGGTAATTTTACGCCTTTTTTAACCGAAAAACAAAGCCCGTGCGCTTGACCGTAACCGTGATACGGGTCTTGACCTAAAATAACTGCTTTAACGCTTGAATAATCGGTAAGGGCAAAACAATTAAATATATCGTGCATATCGGGATATATAGTTTGTTCGCTATATTCTTTTTTAAGAAAGTTTCTTATATTTATGTATTTTTCGTTTGCAAATAGGGGAGCAAGAAGATTGTCCCACTCGTTAAAAAAAGTTTTCATAAAATTATTTTAACATTAAAATTAATAAAATGCAATTATAAATATATTATATAAATATATTTAGTGAGATAGTTCCTTTTTGCGCTTATCCTTATATATAATATATAGATAGCAAAATTTTCAAAAAACAGTTTACAAATTGAAAGGTTTAGTATACAATAAATACCAAACTGCTATTTTTTATGGGAGGGGGTTATGCTCGCTAAAATTAAAAGTTACGCTTTGAGTGGATTGCAAGGTTTTCCAGTTGACGTTGAACTTGACGTTTCTAACGGTATGCCTTCTTTTGATATAGTCGGGCTTCCCGATACCGCCGTTAAGGAATCAAAAGAGAGAGTTCGTTCGGCAATTAAAAATAGCGGTAGCAAATTTCCAACCGTAAAAATTACGGTAAATCTTGCCCCGGCAGACGTTAAAAAGCAAGGCGCTTATTTAGACCTTCCTATTGCCGTTGGTATTATCAAAGCATCTTCTCAAGAGATATTGGGTGATATAAGCGATTTCGTTATGATTGGCGAACTTTCGCTTGACGGTAGTTTAAGGGGAGTGCAAGGTATTCTTCCAATGCTTATATCGGCTAAGGAAAACGGATATAATAAATTTATTATTCCCAAAGAAAATGCAACCGAGGCAAGTTTTATAGGTGACGTTGAGGTTTACGCTTTATCTTCCTTAACCGAGGCTAAACAGTTTTTAAGCGGTCAAGTTAAATTTTCAAAATTAGATAACGTTGAGTACGTGGCTAACGACAATAAATTTAGTTCTAGCGTTGATATGAGTTTAGTTAAAGGTCAAGCCTTTGCTAAAAGGGCGATAGAAGTTGCGGTTGCGGGCGGTCATAATATTTTATTCGTAGGTCCTCCGGGCGCGGGTAAAACTATGCTTGCAAAGTGTATTCCAACGATTATGCCGGATATGAGTTTTTCCGAGGCGCTTGAAACTACTAAAATTCACAGCGTTGCCGGAATTTTGAAAAGTGAAGACGGTATCGTTACAACAAGACCGTTTATGACTCCGCACCACACGGCGTCCACCGTATCTATTATCGGCGGTGGTCAAAACGTTACGCCGGGTATTATAAGTTTAGCGCATAACGGGGTTTTGTATCTTGATGAAATTCCCGAATATCCACGCTCGGTTTTAGAAAGTTTGCGTCAACCGCTTGAAGATAGGGTTGTTACCGTTGCAAGAGTTAAGGCGTCGGTAGAATATCCTGCAAGTTTCATGATGGTGGCAAGTATGAATCCGTGTCCTTGTGGCAATTACGGCAGTAAAACGGGCGAGTGCAAGTGTACGCTTTCTCAAATTCAAAAATATCGTTCTAAAATATCTGGTCCGTTAATGGATAGAATAGACCTTCATATTTCGGTTGAAAGCGTAGAGTATAGCGATTTGGTAAGTGACGTTAAGGAAGAAACTAGCGCTCAAATTAAAAGGCGCGTTAACGTTGCAAGGCTTATTCAACGCGAAAGGTTTATCAGCGATGATATAAACGTCAACGCTGAAATGGGAGAAAAACATATTAAAAAGTATTGTAAACTTTCAAAAGAGTGTGAAGAAATTATTAAGACTGCGTTCATATCTCTTAACCTTTCAGCAAGAGCGAGAAGTAGAATTATAAAGGTTGCAAGAACTATTGCAGACCTTGAACTTTCTGAAAATATTATGCCGTCGCACGTACTCGAAGCGGTAGGATATAGGAGTAATTTTAACTTATGACGGAATATCAAAGCGCTCTCGTCATACTTGACGGTTCGTTTAATATAGATTATAAATATAAGCGCTTGGCTATAAACGAGATAGATCCTAACTGTTCTTTTAAGCAATTTGCAACCACAACTTGCGCAATTTTCAAAGAAGAGATTAAGGGTTTTGATGATAGGGAATATTTATCCGCGTTTAACAGTAAGCGTTTTGATAACCTTATCAAAGAATATTCTAAAAAGGGAGGTAAGGTAATAACTGAAGACTCGGAAGAGTATCCCGTTTCATTATACTCTATATCCGATAGACCTATAT
>SVHZ01000017.1 GCA_015055525.1 Clostridiales bacterium | reverse complement strand
TTAGCCCTTTCAGAATTTTTTATATTGCTTGATGAAAAACATATCTTTTTATCAAGAACAATCGTGAGTTCAACGTAAAAATCACTTATCATAAACTCGGCTATTTCTTCTCTTGGATATAAATAGTTTAACAGTTTTCTCTTTCTTATCTCGTTCATAACCGCTCCTTTTGCAATAAAAAAATGCGCCAACAAAGTCGACGCATCAAAAACGCAAACCCTGTCATCGCGAAATGAAACTTAATGAAAGCAAGTTGCCCTACCACATTCGGTATTTGCATTTTTAGCAAAATCAAATTTGCGGTTGGGAAAAAAAGAGTATAGTAATCTGTATTCTAACTCACTTTATTGTATATTAAGTTTCATTTCGCAAAATTAGTATATCATACTTGAAAATATTTATCAAGAGTTTAATAAAAACAAAATGCTAACGAAATTTCCGTTAGCATTTTTCTTTGTTACATAAATATCAAAGTAAATAAAGCGTACATTACTGGGATTGAAATTACGCATAGCGTATGAGATATAAGCGCCATTGACGCGCCCGTTTTAGTTTCGCCCCCAAACGCCGCGGGGAAAACTACCGTGTTCATACCAAGCGGTGTTGCGTAAGCAATAAGGGCAAGCCCCATCATATAAACGGGAGCTTTGGTAAGAAAGAGAATTAAAATAATTATGCTTGGAATTATAAACAATCTGTAACCCGTTGCAAGATAAACTTTCTTGTCGCTCAAAATATCTTTGAAATTATAACCTGCAATAACAAAACCCGTAAGAACCATTGCAATCGGGCCCATACAATTTCCGAGTTTTTCAGCGGTATCCATTATAAAACTTGGCGCAACTTTCGTAAGCCCGGTTAAACCGAAAATTATACCTACAAACATCGCAATCATAGGAACGTTGAAAAGATTTTTAATAGGACTACCTTTTCTATTTTCCTTTGGCGTTAAAATAGTTATACCCCAAACGTAGATTAAAAAGGACATAGGGAGCGTAAAGAGTTTATAGTTGAAAAGACCTTCCGCTCCAAACAACATAAGCACGACCGGATCACCAACGTAGCCGAGATTACCAAACATTAAAGCGTATTCGTAAACCGAACGCTTATACTCTTTTTTTCTAATAAAAACTTTTGCAAGAAGTATTGCAAGCGGAAGAGCAACCGCTATTGCTAAAAGGGAATATAAAAGATAAACCCATTTTTCTTTGATAGCATCAACCGTGCAATATTTTGCAAACGCCATAAACGAAAGGGCGGGCGCTAACGAAAAAGTTAAAAGTTTTGATAAAACTTTATCAGAGCCGTCTGGTAAAACTTTAGTTTTTCTTAAAATAAAGCCTATAATTATGCAAACTAATAAAATAAGCATCGGGGCAAGCGTTGCCTTAAATACTTCAAACATTTTTCACCTTCAAATTAACGCGTTCATTTGCTCTAAAATCTTTTCCATATCGGAAACGAGTTTAAGTTGAGTTCTACATCTATATAAATTTTGTTTTGGATAATGAGTTCTAAAATAAGTATCGCCAGAAAGATAGTCGGCTAAAAATCTCATTCCGCACTCAATCGTCATTAAGATTGATGAAAAGGCTAAATTTTCCTTTTCAACTTGAGTAACACTATCGCCAAGCGCTTCTAAAAAGCCTTGAAGATAAATTTTGTAAAGGTCAAAACGGAAATTTACCTTTGATAAATCTTGCTCGTCTTCTTCGCACGGGTTACAGCCAAATCTAATACTATCGCCAAAATCGTAACAGATTGAACCGGGCATAATAGTGTCAAGATCGATAACGGAAACGGGCTTACCCGTTTTATCGTCAAGTAAAACGTTATTGAGTTTAGTGTCGTTATGCGTAACTTTGAGTGGCATTTCTCCACTAGCGAGCATATCTACGATTTTAGAATAATAACTCTCTCTCGCTTTTATAAATTCAATTTCCGCTTGGCACTCGCTCGCTCTATCAAACTCGTCTTTAGATAAAGCAGTTAAAAAATCGTTGTATCTCTTTTGAGTATCGTGAAAACGCGGTAAAACTTCGTAGAGTTTGCTTGCGTCAAATTCCGCTAAAAGATTGTTAAAATTACCAAACGCTAAAGCGCTATAATAAAAATCTTGCGGGTTTTGAACGGTTTGATAAGCAACGGTATTTTCAATAAATATGTATACTCTAAAATAATTATCGTCGTCAAGTTTATAAAAACTCTTACCGTCGACAGTTTTAATTAAAGTTAAACTCTCTCTATCTGGATCTCCACCGCGCTCTAAAATCTTTTTGCGGTTAAATTCGGTTACGAGTTCGACGTTTTGCATAAGATGTTCAACGGGGTTGAAAAGTTTATGATTGATTTTTTGAACGATATACCTTTTTTTCTCGCCGTAATTATCGTAAACGGCTACGAAAGTTTGGTTAATATGGCCGTTACCGTACGGCTCGCAAGAAATAAAGGTTCCTTTTAATTGAAAGTTTTTAAGTATTTGTTCAAAATTCATTATCTTTCCTCCGAATTTTTATTTTTTCTAAGTAAAAGTATTCCTATAAGGAAAATAAGTGGGAATATTGTTGCAAAAAGTATTCCAGCGTTCATATTTAATCCACTTGCCACAAAGCCGACGAGCATAGGTCCTAACGAACACCCAACGTCACCGCCGAGCGCAAGCATTGAAAACATAACCGTTCCACCCGTCTTAAATAAGTTGCCACCGATTGAATAAACGCCCGGCCAAGTTATTCCACAGAACAATCCGCAAAGTGAAATCGCCACGAGCGATATTACCGCTATCGGAGATATTGCCGTTATTAAGTAACACGCTATAAGACCTATACCGCAAATAACCAAAAGAGTGTAAAGTTTAACTTTATCTTTGCTTAAACCGTGGAGCATACGCGATAGGAACATAAAGAAAGCAAACGTGCTTGTTCCAATTAAATCGCCAACAGTCTTTGAAACTTTAAGCCCACTTTCAGCAAAGTAACTCGACCATTGAGCAATCGCTTGCTCGCAAGCGCCAGCCGCTATCATTAAAGTAAATAATATAATGAAAGTTTTATTCTTGAAAAAGTCCCTTCTTCTTGCATTGCCTTCATCTCCCGCTGGGGGAATAATAGGGCAAAAAGTAAATAAAATTATCTCTAATATTGGAACTATCGTTAAAAATAACGCTAAAAATACCCAGTTTTCTATTCCAAATACTACAAAGTACGCCGTTGAAACAAGAACGACTATCAAGTGACCGAGCGCGTAAAACGAGTGCAAAAAACTCATTTTCGATTCTTTATTTTCAAACGGCAACGCCTCAATAATAGGGCTGAGCAAAACTTCTGAAAGCCCACTACCTATCGCCATCAACGTTACCGCAATAATCAAGCCGACGTAAATTTCTAAATAACCGTGAACTACGTTTGGAACTATTGAAAGAAGTATTAGCCCCAACGTTGCCGACGCTCCCGAAATTATCGTAGACGCCCTATGCCCAACTTTTAATATAAGCGTTGAAGAAAAATAGTCAACAAGTATTTGAAGTAAAAAATTATACGCTATGATTATCGAAATAAGATAAAGCGGTATTTTATAAGCCGTTACGAAATAAACGAATAGTAACGGTAATAAATTATTCATTATCGCTTGAACGACGTAACCTATAGAACACGCCGTCAGCGTTACGTTATAACTCTTCTTCATATACAAACATTTATAGCACATTTAATAAAATATAGCAACTTAAATTAACAAATTTAGTAAATTAATCATACTATAATATTGACTTTATAAGTCAAAGGATATAATAAATGTGTTTATTTTGTAACAACTGTAATAACGGTTGTAACGGATTTAATAACTGCTGTAACAACAGGCAAAACAACTGCCCTAACCGCATAATCATAGGTCCACAAGGCCCTGTTGGTCCACGTGGTCCGGTTGGCCCAACTGGTCCTCAAGGCTTAACGGGCGCAACGGGTGCGACGGGCGCGACAGGCGCTACGGGTCCGCAAGGTCCTACCGGCGCAACAGGTCCTATCGGTCCACAAGGCCCGACTGGTGCAACTGGTCCTATCGGTCCGCAAGGTCCGACTGGTGCAACTGGTCCTATCGGTCCGCAAGGCCCGACTGGTGCAACAGGTCCTGCAGGTACTTCGCAAGCGATTTTTGCCGAAGGTGGCGCAACTACGATAACGGCTGGTGCGATTGCTCCCCTTGCCTTATCTGAAAACACCCCTGCAAGCACTATGACAATTACGGGAAACGCCGTTAACCTAACCGAATCGGGATATTATTTAGTATCTTATTTCGTAACAGGTACGGCAACCGACGTTGAGTTTTCGCTTAATCAAAACGGCGCGATTATCTCTTCAGTAGTAAATTCGAACGGAGATAACGATAGTCTTTCGAGAACGGTTTTAGTAAACGCCACCGCTGGCGATACTTTAACTCTTACAAATTCAAGCGCAGTCACCCTAACTACAGACGATTACGGAATAACCGTATTAAAAGTTGCTTAAATCAAAGATTTAAGGCAACGAAAAGCACGCAAAATCTTGCGTGCTTTTTTTATTCAACTTAGTTATAGTATAACGACGCTTATAACGGATTAAAACTCGTTTTAAGACGTCAAAAACAAGTTAGGCGAGGCTCGACGGCAATCTCGTTGGGCGTAATAGACCTTTTTCGGTCATTACGGTCACGAGTTGACGGCAGAAACAAAGCATAACGCAGTTTTTCACGGCTTAAAAGAAGATTTCGATAACAGGAGTAATGGCCTGCGGTTGAACTACTGGAAGTTCAAACATAACGTAATCGCCTTTTTGCTTGAATAAAACTTCGCTACCGTCGTGAAGGAATTGAACGTAATCAATCTTTGATATATCGCACTTGAACGGCAACGTCTTAAAAGGATAATCAATTAAGTGAATATACAAGCGCTTGCCGTCTTCAGATTGAGTAAGGTAAGTTCCTTCGGGAGCGGTAAATTCGGGTTCTGCCATAGTGCAACCGTAAATTGAACGAGAATTGTATTTCATCCAATCGGCATACGCTTTCAAAGCATTGTCCGCTCTATAATCAAACAAGCCCCTTGAAGTTGGACCAACGTTCATAAGTAAATTTCCGCCGTGCGCTACCGTTTTAACAAGCGTATCAATAAGCATCTTAGGAGATTTCCAAGTGGTTTCATCTCTAAAATATCCCCACGAACCAGAGAAAGTGTGGCAAACTTCCCAAGTTAAAAGTTCGCCCGTTTCCTTGTGAGTTGGCCATTTCATAGTGGCGGTTTGTTCGGGAGTAACAGTGTCCCCTTCAATACCCAAGCGATTGTTAATAACGATTTCGGGTTGAAGTTCTCTTATGAGTTTCATAAGTTTTTCAGATTCCCAATCTTGCTTGTCCTTACCACCGTCAGATTGCATCCACGGTTTTTTGTTAGGATCAGGCGGAGGATTTCCCTTATCAAACGCAAGCATGTCAACTGCGTTATATTCGCTTGCAGGATAAGAAAAGTCAAACCAAATAACGTCAATCTTGCCGTAATTAGTTAAAAGTTCAGTTACTTGATTGCGCATATACTCGGCGTATTTTTTAATATCTCTACCCTTATCCATTTGCTCACCGTCTTCACGGCGCGGGTGAATAACGTCAATAGGGAAATCAGGGTGATGCCAGTCTATCAAAGAATAGTAAAAACCTATCTTAATGCCCTCTGCTCTAAACGCGTCAACGTATTGTCTAACAACGTCTTTACCATAAGGGGTGTTAGTTACCTTGTAATCGGTAAACTTACTGTCAAAAAGACAGAAACCTTCGTGATGCTTGGTGGTTAAAACGGCGTATTTCATACCCGCTTCTTTTGCCTTTCTCGCCCACTCTTTGCAGTCGATTAAATCTGGGTTGAAGTGGTTAAAATACTTATCGTACTTTTCTTCTGGTATTCTCTCCATAGTTTTAATCCACTCGTGGCGAGCGGGAAGAGAATAAAGACCAAAGTGAATAAACATACCGAATCTATCGTAAACAAGCCAGTCTGTATTACCTACGGTTTTTCTTCTTTTATAAGAACTCATAATTACTCCTTTTGTAACTTTTTACTTAACAAGTAAAGTTTATCATATTATATTTGTAAAATCAACATTATTTTATAAGTTGTAACACGTCGACTAGGATGCTAAATCCGAGAAGAAGTATCAAGCCGATTGCGTGAATAACTCCTTCAACTTTTCTATTGACAGGTTTTTTTCGTATCCACTCAATCGTCGCAAACACAACTCTGCTACCGTCAAGCGCAGGAATCGGCAAAAGGTTAAATACCGCTAAGTTAATGCCTATAAAACCAAGCATTTCTAAAAAGTAGTTAAACCCGCCAACCTTAATTGCCTCGGCAGTTACGCCTATCGTGGTTATAGTTCCGCCCATAGCGTTGATGCCAAGTTTTCCTGTTAAAAGTTGACCGAGCGTCTTAAAAATCGTTCCGCCAACGGAAACAGAGTATTGAAGCCCACGCTCAATCGTTTCAAAGAAGGAAAATTTTACGTTTTCAGTAACGTATTTAAGAAGAGTTTTGGTTTTGTTTATGCCAAGTTCTAATAAAATTTCACTATCACTTAAAGTTGAAAAATCTTTAGTGATTTCAACGGCTTGTTCAAACCTATCGCTACCGCTTTTAGAGTAGTAAAAAGTAAGCGTTTCACCCACGTTTAACGTTTTAGCGTAAGAAATAAGATCGCTTGCATAGTATATTCTTCTCGAATCTTCATAAGTTTCTTTATCTTTTACTCGTAAAAGATAACAACCGTTAAATTCTCCGCCTTCAATCTTTTCAATAGTCGATATTCCAAGCGCGGTAAACGCCGAAAAATTATCCGTTAAATTTTGTGAATTTACTGCGTTTCTAAGCCTAACTTTTCTATCGATAACCTTGCCGTTAGATTGAACTTTTACGTTAACTACGTCGCCTTTTTCTTTTCCTTGCAACGCGTCGATTATATCGGTGGACATAAACGTGTTCTTGCCTTCTATTTCAAGTATAATATCGTCGTTTTGAAGGCTGTAACCTACAAATTCCGAGTCGTTAATCGGCTTAATATCGTAGGTTTTAATGGAAAGTTGACCGTAAATTCCTATTGATAACGTGAGAACGATTATTCCCAAAATAAGGTTCATAAATGCGCCCGCAATTAAAACGATAATTCTTTGCCACGCTGGTTTTGAGTTAAACGAGCCTTCTATCTCGCTATCTTCGTCTTCCCCTTCAAAAGCGCAATAGCCACCCAAAGGTAAAACTCTTATAGAAAAAACTTCGTCGGAATTTTTATGCTTTTTCTTAAAAATAGCAGGGCCCATACCGATTGCAAATTCGTTTATTTTGAACTTGAAAACCTTGCCTGCTATATAATGACCGAGTTCGTGAATGGAAATCATTATCAAAAGTACAACAAGCGCAAGAAGTATTGAAAAAATCGTGCTAAAAACGCTTGAAACTGATAATAAATTCGTCATAAACTCCCCCTTATTTTATATATCTCATCTACTATTATGCGTGATAACCTATCTACGTATTCAAGGCTATCAAAGGTAACGCTAATATTTTCAATTTTTTCTAAAACTTTTTCAAGATAAATTGCAATTTCGGTATACTTAATTTTACCTTGCAAGAAAAGTTCAACAATCCTTTCGTCCGCCGCGGAAATCGCGCACGGATAAACACCGCCTAACTTGATTGCCCTATCAACAACGTCAAAACAAGGATATCTGTTTTTATCAATCTCACTAAAATTAAGCGTCTTTCCGTAAAGGTTAAGCGCGTGGTTTTCAATAGGCAATCTTTCAGGATAAGTAAGGGCGAGTTGGATAGGAAGTTCCATTGACGGAACGCCCATTTGAGCCATTATAGCCCCGTCGTCAAACTCAACGAGCGAGTGAACGATACTTTCCGGGTGAACTACAACTTTGATATTTTCTCTCTTTGCGTTAAAAAGCCACATCGCCTCGATAACTTCAAAGCCTTTATTTACCATAGTCGCGCAGTCGATAGTGATTTTTTTGCCCATATTCCAGTTGGGGTGCATAAGCGCGTCGTTTGCGGAAACTTTTTCAAGTTCTTCAATAGGAACGTTTCTAAGCGCTCCGCCTGACGCCGTTATCAATATGTTTTTGAACTGCTTATTCGCATTGAAATTCAAGCATTGAAAAATTGCCGAATGCTCGCTATCAACGGGGATAATGTTTACGCCCGCCTCTTTTGCCATAGGCATAATAAGTGAACCGCCCGCAACGAGCGTTTCTTTATTGGCAAGCGCCACGTTCTTTTTAAGTTCGATAGCGTATTTTACCGCCTTGAGCCCAGCGTAACCCATAACCGCGTCAAAAACTATATCCGCCTCGCTATCAACTGCGTGAAGAAGAGCGTTTTCCCCATAGTAAAACTGAGTGCCTAAAGGGATTTCTTTTATCTGCGATACCTTTTCAGGATTTGTTAAGCAAGCAATTTTAGGCTTGAACTCGTTTATTTGCTCTGAAAACAAAACGGCGTTAGAACCCGCCGCCATCGTTATAATTTTGAATTTATCGGGATACCTTCTAACAACGGAAAGAACTTGCCTTCCTATTGAACCGGTGCTACCGAGTAACGCAATTTTAATCATATATTTATTATATCCTTAAAATTTTATAAAAATGAGTAAAAAAGAAAAACTGCAAGCGCGGTAAACATAAGCCCGTCCACTCTATCTAAAATTCCGCCGTGCCCAGGTAAAATCGAGCCCATATCTTTAATATCAAGACCGCGTTTTAGAAAACTTTCAAATAAGTCGCCAACTTGCGTTACGATACTGAAAACTATTCCCGTCATTACAATAAAGAATAAAACGGTTATTTTGTCGTAAGCAACAAACGGGTTAATATTTATAAGAATAAAAGCGTAATAAGTTAAAATTCCACCGAGTATTCCACCTATAACACCGCCTATTGCTCCGCTTACCGTCTTATTTGGGCTAATAGTTGGGCAAAGTTTTTTACCCTTAAACTTTGAGCCTACAAGATATGCCATAGTATCGGTTGAATAAGACGTTGCAAACGTTAAAACGAGTGCAAAAAGAGCAAACGCTCCAACGTGGTTTATAAGCGAAAGTGAAAGTAATATAAGCGTTGGATAGATAAGAGCAAGTATAAAATATCCAAGTTTTTGAATATCCGCTCCGCTAACAAACACCGATATTATTAAGGATAATGCAAGATAACCTAAAACGAAAATCAAAAGATAATTTTTCAAAAACACGTTAAAAGGTATTACCGCTAACGCGAATATTATCGATAAAATCTTTTGAGTTTTAGTAATTTTACCGCCAAGCGCCTTGATGAGTTCACAAGCGCCCATAACGGTTAATATAATGGCGAATAAATCAAAAAGCCTAATATCCACCGTTCTAAGAATAAAGGCAATTACCGTAGCGACAACTACGATTGCGCCCGTTAAAGTTCTTTTAAGCATAATTATAATTTTCCAAATCTTCTGTTTCTCAAAGAATAACTCTTTATAGCCTTTTCAACTTCTTGCTCGTTAAAATCAGGCCACAACACGTCTGTAAAATAAAACTCCGCGTAAGCCGATTGCCAAAGGAAGAAGTTGCTTATTCTCTGCTCTCCACTCGTTCTAACAACTAAATCAATCGGTGGAATATCTTTAGTATAAAGATAATCTTCAAATTGAGTTTCGGTTACGCTTTCAAGCCCGTCTTTCAAAATAGCGTTAACGGCGGATAAAATTTCCTGCTTAGCGCCGTAATTAATTGCAATATTTAACACTTTTGAAAAGTGAGAAGTTTCTTTCTCAACGTCTAAAATCTTTTCAATCAAAGCGTCGTTTAACCTAGTTCTATCGCCAGACACTATAAGCCTTATCTCGTTAGTGAGCAAGGTCTTTTTATATTTGACCAAGAATTTTTGAAGAAGGTCCATAATAGCGTTCACTTCTTGTTCGGGGCGCGCCCAGTTTTCAGTAGAAAACGCGTATAGGCTTATATATTCTACCCCTAACTTAAAGCAAGCGGAAACGACTTTTTCCACGTTTTCCGCTCCTTTTTTATGCCCGAAATTTCTCGGCTTATTCTTTTGTTTTGCCCAACGCCCGTTACCGTCCATAATAAACCCAACGTGGCGTGGGATTGATAAATTTTCCGTCATATTTTATAAAGTTAAAAGATCTTTTTCCTTATCTGCAATAACCTTATCAACTGCCTCAACTGTCTTTGCGGTGAGTTTTTCAACCGCAGATTCGTACTCGGAATATTGATCTTCAGTTATTTCTTTATTGGTTTTGAGTTTCTTGAATTGATCTAAAACGTCTCTTCTAATATTGCGGATAGCAACCTTGCCGTCTTCACCCATTTTCTTAACTTGCTTAACAAGTTCTTTACGGCGTTCTTCGGTAAGTAATGGGAATACTAAACGAATAACGTTACCGTCGTTAGTGGGGTTAATGCCAAGGTTTGAAAGTTGAATAGCCTTTTCAACAGACTTCAAAAGAGATTTATCCCAAGGTGAAATCATTAAACATTGAGCGTCAACAACTGATATGTTACCAATTTGATTGATAGGACTCATAGAGCCGTACGCTTCAACTTGAATTTTATCTAAAATGTGAGGGTTTGCTCTGCCCGCTCTAATTTGAAGTACGTTTGATTTTAACACGTCAAGCGACGTTTGCATACGTTCTTCACATTCCATTTCCATCATTTCTAAGGTTTCGAGTTCAATAGCCATAATAATCTCCATAAGGCAAGGTTCATATAATACTTACTTGCCCATTTTATTTTACTACTTATATTGTATTATAAACTTTGCTTTTTGTAAAGGAGTTTTTAATTTTTAATTAAAAAAGCACGCAATTTGCGTGCATTTTTTTATCTTATCCAAGTGCCAAAACCTTCTTCGCCGTTTACCGCTCTAACGAGAGAGTTTTCCTCATCTAAACCGAAGGCTAAAATAGGAGTTTTGTTTTCTTTGCAGATAGCCACCGCAGCCGTGTCCATCGCTTTTAATTCTTGACTTATAAAGTCAAGGTACTTAATTTCAGAATACTTTTTAGCGTTAGGATTGGTCTTTGGATCGCTATCGTAAACCCCGTCAACGTTCTTAGCAAGAAGGATAACTTCCGCACCGATTTCAGCCGCTCTTAAAGCAACGGCTGTATCCGTTGAGAAGAAGGGGTTACCCGTTCCGCAAGCAAAGATAACGATTCTGCCTTTTTCAAGATGAGAGTGAGCCTTTCTTGCAATATAAGGTTCGGCAACTCTTGTGATAGTGAGCGCAGTTTGAACTCTAGTTTGAACGCCACGGCGTTCAATAGCGTCTTGAAGAGCAAGGGCATTAATTACCGTTGCAAGCATACCCATGTGGTCGGCAGTTGCCCTGTCCATTTCCGTGCCTTGTCTACCACGCCAGAAATTGCCACCGCCTACTACGATACCAATTTGAACGCCAAGTTCATAAACGGCGCAAATTTGGTCAACCACTTTATCGAGAACGGCTTGGTCAAACCCCATACCCTTTTCGCCTGCTAAGGCTTCGCCACTAATTTTTATAATAACTCTTTTATATTTAGCCATCGTTTTCTCCTAAATTTTATTTCTTATATTATATAACTGTTTATTATGGTTGTCAATGCGCAAAAAAGGAACTACCTAAGTAGTTCCTAAAAAAATTACTTTTTCATTGCTTCAACTTGTTCAGCAACAGCGTCTGCCAAGTTTTCGCTCTTCTTTTGTAAGCCTTCGCCCATTTCGTAACGAACGAATCTTCTAATTGAAATCTTTTCGCCAATAGTAGCGGTTGCTTCAGCAACTAATTGTTCAATAGTCTTATCCGGATCTTTAACGAATTGTTGGCAAAGTAAACAGTTGTCTTTGTAGAAAGTTTTAATTCTACCTTCAACCATTCTTTCAACGATATTAGCGGGCTTGCCTTCTTCGATTGCTTGCGCGCGTAAAATTTCCTTTTCCTTTTCAATTGCTTCAGCAGGAACTTCTTCTACGGTAACGTATTGAGGGTTAGCCGCTGCAATGTGAAGAGCGATATCGTGAACTAAGTTCTTGAATTGGTCGCCACGAGAAACGAAGTCAGTTTCACAGTTAACTTCAAGTAATACGCCAACTCTACCGCCCATGTGAATATAACTTTCAACAAGACCTTCCGCTGCGATTCTACCTGCTTTCTTCGCTGCTTTTGCAATACCCTTTTCTCTTAAATAGTCAACGGCTTTATCCATATCGCCGTTAGTTTCAACGAGTGCGTTTTTGCAATCCATCATACCTGCGCCCGTTCTTTCACGGAGCATCTTAACGTCATTTGCTGTAAAACTCATTTTAATTCTCCTTATTCTGCTTTTTCTTCAACTACTTCTACTGCTTCAACTGCTTCAGGAGCAACGTCTTCTTCAACGTTGTGCTTAACAGCGTCTGCGCCTTGGTTTGCTTCAATAACAGCGTCTGCAATAATAGATGCGATAAGTTTAACCGCTCTAATAGCATCGTCGTTACCAGGGATAACGTAATCAACGTTGTCAGGATCACAGTTAGTATCGGTAATTGCAACTACGGGGATACCGAGTTTCTTTGCTTCTTTGATAGCAATTTCTTCACAATGTGGGTCAACTACGAAGAGTGCGCCGGGAAGAGTGTGCATATCTCTAATACCGCCGAGAACGGTTTGAAGTTTTTCTCTTTCAAGTTTAAGTTTGATAACTTCTTTCTTAGGAAGAAGGTCAAATTCGCCTACTCTTTCCATAGCGTCAAGCTTATTAAGTCTATCAACTCTTGAACGAATAGTCTTAAAGTTAGTAAGCGTACCGCCAAGCCATCTAGCGTTGATGAAGTATTGACCACATCTTTCTGCTTCTTGAGCGATTGCTTCTTGAGCTTGTTTCTTAGTGCCTACGAATAAAATAGATTTGCCAGACTTAGCAACTTCTACTACGAATTTGTAAGCTTTTTCAATTTCTTCTACGGTAAGAGCCAAGTCAACGATATGAATATTGTTTCTTGAACCGTAAATGTACTTTTTCATTTTGGGGTTCCATCTAGAAGTTTGGTGGCCAAAATGAACGCCTGCTTCGAGCAATTGTTTCATTGAACATACTGCCATAATTAAATCCTCCGTTTATTCCTCCCGATAAAAGTTTTACCCGATTTTATTCCGCATAGAAAAGTTGAATTTACGGAACAACGAAGTCGGCTCTTATTCGGTGTGAATTTTTCGTGCTTGTTTATATTATCATATTTTTTGCTATTTGTAAACTTTTTTAACGCATATTTTTATAAAAAAAATACCCGACGGCAATAAACCGTCGGGCAACTTAATTTTTATTCGTTAGATTTTTTCTTTTGAATAAATTTTATAAATACTACAACTCCCGCAAAAAGAACGAGCGCGATAGCCCACATGATAAGCGCGGTAAGAACCGAACCCATAGTAGAGATAAAGCCTGCAATTACGTATACGATAAATGCAATAATTGCAATTATTCCGGCATAAGGAAGTTGAGTTTTAACGTGGTCAACGTGGTTACAGTTACCACCAGTAGACGCTAAAATAGTAGTATCGGAAATCGGAGAAACGTGATCGCCGAACACCGCACCGCCAAGCGTTGCAGACATAGTAAGGATAACCATTGTTCCGCTACCGCCAAGAAGCGTTACCGCAATAGGAACGAGTACGCCGAACGTTCCCCAAGAAGTTCCCGTAGAGAAAGCAATGCCACACGCTAAGATGAAGAAGATAGCGGGGAATAAAGATTGAACTGCCGCAGGAATCTTTTCCATATTGCTTTGAACGAACGCTTGAGCGTCAAGATAACCGCCCTTTGCACCCATAATACCAGAAATAGTCCAAGCAAAGCATAAAATTAAGATTGCGGGAACCATCGTCTTAAAGCCTTGAGTGAAACTACCCGTAATTTCTTTGAAAGAAACAACTTTTTCAATCATATAGTAAATTGAAACGATAACGAGAGCGATAGTTGAACCGATTGCAAGTGAAGTACCCGCATCGCAGTTACTAAACGCTTCGATTACGTTTGAAGATTGAACTACTTTACCGTAAGCGCCAAGATCCCAATCATAGAAGAAACCAGAGTAAATCATACCGCCAATACAGCATACGATTAAGATGATAACAGGAACGAGTAAGTGACGAACTTTACCCTTAACGTTTGCTACGATAGAATTGTCTTCATCAGTAGGAAGATCGGTTTCACCAGCGTTCAAATCACCGGTAGTTTCGGCAATTTTTTCATTTTTCTTCATCTTGCCAAAGTCAACCTTCATAAAGCAGAACGCAAATACCATAATAAGAGTAAGGATAGCGTAAATATTGAACGGAATAGTAGACATAAATACTACTAAACCATCACCGTCAAGATATCCTGAAACAGCTGCTGCCCAAGAAGAGATGGGAGCGATAATGCAAACGGGCGCTGCAGTAGAGTCGATAATCCAAGCAAGTTTAGAGTGAGAAACCTTAAACTTATCAGTTACGGGACGCATTACCGAGCCAACCGTTAAACAGTTAAAATAGTCGTCAACGAAAATTAAGCAACCAAGAGCAGCAGTTGCGCCGAGCGCTCCGCTCTTTGACTTAATCTTACTACCTGCCCACTCACCGTAAGCCTTCGCGCCACCCGATTTTTGAAGTAAAACAACAAAAATACCAAGCACTACGAGGAATACGATAATAGGAGCGTTTCCACCAACTTGTTCGCTCATAACCGTATATAAAGTTCCGAGCGCTTCAAGCGGATTACCACCGGCATAAAACATCGCGCCGACGAAAATACCTAAGAAGAGCGAAACGTAAACTTGCTTTGTAACAAGAGCAAGAACGATTGCTACAATCGCCGGGACGAAAGCCCAAAAAGTACCTACCATAATTTCTCCTTTTGTATGGTGGCCATCGCCACCTATGAATATTTATAGAGTTACTATACAATATATTAAGAATATTGTCAACCGTTTGCAAGTTTTAGTTTAATTATGCAAAATTTTTGCTAAAAGACTAATCCCCGCGGAATTTTCCGCGGGGATTTAATTAACCGTCGTAGCCTATGCAGTTTTTTATAATCTTAATAACTTCTTCAATCTCGTCAACGCAATCGAGTTCTATCCACTTGTGTATTATTCCAACCACGCCTTGCGTGAAAAATTCAAGATTATATACTTTTTGATTTTCGTCTTTGATAAATTGCGATATGGCAGGATAAAAAATTGTATCGTACATTTTTTTGTATGCCGTTTTTCTATCAAATAACTGCGGTTTTTGATATACGAGTTTCAATATTCGCTTATTTTCTTTACAAAAATTCAAATAGGGAACTAAAAATTTTTCGGTTATTAAAAAAGCGTCTTCTCTATTTGTAATTTCAAGCGGAAATTTAATTCCAAACGAATTGATAAATTGATTATTTAGATTTTCAACAGTTTCGCTAAACAGTTCGTAAACGCTATCGTAATGAAGATAAAAAGTAGAACGGCTTACGCCTGCTTTCTTCGTTATTTCAGTTACCGTAATAAATTCTATATCTTTTTTTCTCAAGCAAAAAGAGCAACGCTTTATTCATAAGGTTTGCAGTATAAAAATACTTACTTTCGTTCTTTTTCATATTCTAACGTCCTTAAATCTAAATTTGCCTTTACAATCATAAATATCGCGCACGATATAATAAACAGCGCAACAAACCCACATAAAATAGGCAAAATAACGTTTCTTAACGCAACGTTATCTTTCCCCCAAGTTGCAAGCATAGTGCTAGTTAAAGTTACCATCGATACGCTTGCCGAAATTAAACTTATCAATTTTGCACACAAGTAAACGTGATTGCTTTGCTTAAAATGCTTAACGCTGTTTATTATTGCAAGCGAAAGCGAAGAAAAAGTATACGTCGCGATAGTTATTACAATTATTTCATGATATCTTGCGCCTTGATTATTATTTACTAATAAAAACATCATTACCGATACTGCAAGGTTTATCAAGAATAAAAAGTATCCGCAAAAACGCATAGTCTTAACCTTTTGTTTTTCGGTTTTTTTATCGCTAGTTCGCAAGAAAACAAAAACCCTTGCAATAAAGAGTAAAAAGTTGTATAACGCCATAACGTAAAACCAGTTTGACGAAATGAGTTTTCCAACCACTAATAAAAATATAGCATAACCAACGTTAAAAATAAACGAAAAACATAAAAAGACTTTTATCCTAAAATGGAAATCACTTTTTATCCTATTGAAAAATCGGTTAGACATAACGATTATTTTTCACTTGCTATTTCGTTTGCAAGTTTAATAATATCAGATGCGTATTTACTCTTTGAAGTTTCAAGTATCTTTTTGAAAATTGGGTAATTAACGCTTGCACCTAATATGCCAACGCAACCTATAATTACGCCTAAAATCATCGTTGTTATATTATTTGCGCCGATAACGCCCATACATAAGCACATTCCTACGCCAAGCGTTAAACTTGAAATTACACCAAAGGTGTAAGCAAATATATGCGCAGGGTTTTTTGCCTTTGCGTCTAACTTTTTTAACGCCTTTACTTTTGACGTTTGTTTGGGTGAGTATTCATTTGCAATTTGTTCTGCATAAATTTTATCAGTATTCATAAAGTTTCTCCTAAAAATTTTTAACTCGAGCATAATTAGTATACCACCCAAACCCTTATTTTACCACGACAAAACAAGTTAAAAACGTTTATTTGAGAAATGCCTTTTTATAATTTAAGCAAAAACCACGCCGTTATGAATACCCTACAAGGAATTTTTAATTTAATACAAATGTAGCCCACTATACTTCGCTTTAATGTGAAATATGGTGGGCTTTTCTTATTAGGATTTATTTAGTTGCCGATTGCTAATATATTATAAACTATAAGAAGTAAATCTTTTGCTAATCGCAAAATCTTTTGCAAAACTAAAGTTTTGCTCTAAAAACTTGCGTTTTTATACTTCAACTTTGAAATACGGCGAAGTTATTGCTCCTTGCAAGCAAAGCAATAACTTCTTATATTATAATTATAATAGGCTTTGTATTTTTTTGCATAAATTTTCCGCATAAAAACTAAACCCTAAATCGTTTGGATGCAATCTTGAATCCGCAAAACACCTTTCTTCATGCGGTACTAAATCAAACCCACTTATAATAGTAGCGTTATCTAACTTCGACACTACGTTAAAAATAGTTTTTTCTATAAGGTCAAAATCAAAATCTTTTTTTTCTGTGAGAATTTCTTTTCTCCAAATCGGTGAAAGCGCAATAATTTTTGAATTAGGATAGTTGTTACGTAAATTAAGATAAAATTCTTTGCAGTTTTTAGAAAACTCTTCTAACGCCAAACCAGTTCCCCAATCATTAGTGCCGTAAGCAACCCATATATAGTCGGGTTCAAAATTGTCTTTAAGACTGGCAAGTGCTGGATTAAATACTTCTCCCCCGATTGCCTTGTTAATAAAATCGACGTCTAATAATTGTGATAAAGAAACGGAATAATGATTTGAAACGTGCGCATTATCGTACCCTTGTGTTATTGAATCACCAAAAAGCAATCCCTTATATTTTTTCTTTACAGGTTCAATGAACGCTCCGTCATCTAGAGAAATTTCTTCAAAATCAACAATGACTGAAAACGGCAAATATACTTCTACTTTTTTTACGCCGTCACCAAGGTTAAACCTTTTTTCAAACTCACCTAGTTTTAAGTCTTGTTCAATGTAATCTTCAGGAAATTTTTGCAAAAAATTGTCAATACAATCAATCAATTTATCGTTTACAAACACGTCAAAAGTGTAATACGTGCGTGAAGTTCCGTACGACGTAATCCCCTTGATAAACAAACTTGTACTATTAGTGTTAAACGCAAGTCTAACCCCAGAAGAACATAGCGCTCTATTGAAAAAATAACCACCTTTATATTCTTTATATAAATTTATTTGTTCATCGGTAAATCTATTTATTCTAAAACAACCGTTTTTTTCTTCAAGGTTTACTAATCCGCAAGCAATTTTTTCAACTTGTTCTAAACTTAATTTCATAACTAGAACTATCCTTTTATGTGTACGTTAGTTTTCTTCTAAATCGCCAAGTTTAACGTATCTAATAGCGTCTTTACCGCGAACTTTTGGGTTACCGTTTTGATATTCAAGCGCAAGTTCAGAAGTGCTATAAGCAAAATAGATATCGCCTAAAACGTTTTGAAGGCAAACGTTTACAATCCCGCATTTGCTATATAGTTCTTTTACCATAGTCTTTTCGTTAGGCAGTTCGCCGTCTTTAAGTAAATACATTCTAACACTTGTTCTTGCTTGTTGAATAGCAGGGCGGTTACCCGTATCCGCATTGTAATGATTTGCAACCACAAGTACGCCGTTTGAATAATTAATTAATCTTGGTCTACAAGAAACGCTATCTTTAATTAAATAAGGCTCGCTCCAAGTTTTGCCGTTATCTTCGCTAGTTACAAAATAAATGGAATCCTTTTCGGGCGGTGTTCTAAACACCCCGTAAATTTTACCATTTAAAAATTTGTAATCCATTTCGTATTGGGCAGAATAGGGGCAAATTGCGAAAAATTCTAACGTTGCAAGATTGTCTTTTGAACGATATAAAATAGGCTCTGCAAGATAACTTGTTATTGCGCCGTAAACAAAGCCGTCTTCTCCACGAAAAATAGAGTGACTACCAAAAGCAATTTGCTCTGTGCATTTATATTCTTGATTTGTAAATCCGTGAGATTTAAGGTATGCAAATTGCTCGCTACCCGTAAGCGGAACAACTTCTCCATTATCTTTTTTAAGCATAACTATTTTTTCTTCGCTTAAAACTTCGGTTATAAAATCAAAGTCTTTATATCCAATATAATGGTCGCAATCGGCACGGCTATTTTTTTCATAAAAAACTCTAACCTTTCCATCGCCCAAACTCATTATATTAGGAACGTAAACGTCTTTTCCCGTATCAACTTCTACGTATTTTATATTAGTAGGTTGCGACGCAGGAAAATACGATAAACTTATTCTACCCCTTGATTCGCCGTAATTACCTTGTCTGCCTGGCATATAAGCGCAAAACATAATTCCGTATTTTGAATCAAAAGCCAAACTTGCGCCGTCTGCGCTTGTTTCTTTAAGCCCGTTGCTAATTTGAACTGAAAAGTTCAAAACGTCTGACTGTTTCATAATTTTACCCTATATTTTTCCGCCATTTGTGCAGTTATTTTTAAGAATTTATCAATATCTTCTACTCCGTTACAATGAAGTGGGGAAACTCTTATACATCCCTTTATTCCTATTGCTTCAACAATGCGCTTTGAATAAATGCTAGTGTTTACCCTTTCGTAAACGGTAACTCCACGGCGTTGATATTCGGCAACCGTTTGAGTTAAGTCAGCACCGTCAATACTCATTGCAACAATTAAATCTCTTTTAGTTAAATCTTTTGTGTCAACGTGTACCGTTACGCCGTCAATATACCGTAACCCTTTAACTTCGGGCGTGCCTTCAAGCATTCTATAAAGTAGCGCGCGTTCTTGTAAATGAATACGGCGCATACCTTCGTCATAAGTTTCTTTTCTTGATTTTTTTCCTATAAAATGCTCGCCAATTTCACACACGTAATTTATAACTTCCATCATTGCGGCAAAATTTGCAGGAGCGCTTGTCCCAAGTTCAAAAGTCTCTTGCGGTTTGGCTAATAGTTTATGGTGCGGAAATTTTGCAACCCTATCCGAAACGTAAGCAAACCCGCAACCGCGCACGCCAAAAAATTTATAAGGCGCAATATTCGCTCCGTCAAGCGCTAAATCTTCAACGTCTATACCACAATGTGGCGCGTGTTGAACCATATCGCTAATAATATATAAATCGGGCTTAATTTCCCTTGCGCGCTTAACAATTTCTTTAATATCCATAACGTTTCCTGAAATGTTAGACGCAGCCATTATGCTTAATAAAGTTGTGTTTTTATCTATGAGTTTAATAACTTCATCAACGTCAATTCCGCCCGTTTTTTTGTTTGCGGGTACAACGCGCATTTCTTTGCCCGTTTTGTTGCAGTAATATTCAATTGCATCAAATGCAGACGGGTGTTCTATTGAAGAAACAACGGCGTTAGTACCGCCAACGTTTTCCATTATCATACCGACCATTTGAAACATAGTTTGCGATGCGGTTAATTCCGTTATTAACGCTCCGCTTTTTGCACCAAAAACTATTTCTAATATCTCTTTCGTTCCCTTTTCAACAAGCCCTTTAAGATATACTGAACGAGCGTGAATACGCTCTGGGCAATCAGGGAACGCCTCTATTTCCGCCTTTTTTTCTACGCATTTTTTAAGGCGCAAAGAACCGCCTGAATTTTCAAAAAATAGCCTTTCGCCGTGTTCGGGATCAAAGTCCGCATAATAAAACTTTTCTTTTAATTCTTTTTGAAAATCGCTTTCAAATAATAAACCGTTATTTATATTCATAATTACTCCTTTTGCTATTAAATATATCTTAATATATATTTTTTGAAATGTACATATGCTTTTTAGCATAAAACATTGAAAATTTGGTAAAATATGATAGAATAAATTTAACGCCGAGAAATGAGCATATCAATACACTCGTATATCATGCAAAAACCACGCCGTTATTTTCAGCGTGGTTTTTTAGATTATTTAATTAACGAAAGAGCGGTATTTGAAAACGATTGAAAAAATTCTACGATTACACCTATCGTATCAAATTCAGCCAAGAATTTGAATACGTATGAACTATCGTATATAGCCATTACTTGAACGGAACTATCAAACGCAACTACTACTTGGAAGATAGTGCTTGTTAAGATTGAAAGCCCCATAACTGCCGCATAGCCTACTGCAACGCCTACTAAGAAACCGCCAACGTAGTCAAAGAAACGGAAAAATTTGTGCTTTTCGTCCTTTTTAAGTTCGTAAGCAATCCATTTCATAAAGAGCCAAGGAATTACGAAACCTACAACGTGACCGAGTATTGTTGAAATGCCTGAAATACACGGCGTAGCAATTCGCTCTGCCATAATCCTTATAATAGTGTCGTTCGCCTCAGTATACGTGCCAAACTCCGCTTCGAGCGCCGTTAAACTTGCGCCAAGCCCGTCAAGGAAATTAACGAAATTTGCAGGCATCGATGCAAAAAGTTCCGCTAAGTTATAACCGTTAGCGTTGTGCGTTATGAGTTCTTTTAACGAAACGTGAACGGCGTTAGTTACCATATTCGTAATAAAAAGGTCTTCAAGGAAATTGGTAATCATCGGGCCGAAGAAGAATGCGCACGCTACCGCAAGCCAAGCCTTACCTATTTTGTAAAGAGCGCGGTCAAGCCCGTATTTTGTAAAGAAAATTACAATAACTAAAAAGATAACTATTAAAATTATATCAACTGCTATCGACATTTTTTATCCTCCGTAAAACATACGTTTATTTTATCATTGTTTTAATAATAATGCAACTATCTTGAATAAAAATTTATTATAGATTGACTTGCAAACAGTTATCAAATATAATAAATATTATGAAGTATAAAGTTATCGGTTGGACGCATCAAGAAAATTACGATTTAGAAAACGCTCCCCTTACCTTTGCATCTCGCCACGCTATCGTTGACGAGATTAAAAAGCACGGCTATTTATTTTCCGGCTACGAGCATCAGGAATATCATTACGGTTGCCCCGTTCTTAACGACGGGAAAAAGCGTATGCTTAGCCAAAGGGGTTTTGCTGGAATTATGGCAGAGGCGCACGGCGAATTAGAGCCGTATTCTTACGCAAAATATATGTTTGGCATAAACAAAGAGGCGCTTGTTACACCAAAAGCGTTTATTGATGAAACGAAAATTTTAACTGAAAGCGAACTATTAGAAAGGTTTTCTTTATCGGTTAGCCAAGAGATTTTCTATCTTGCAAGCGAAAATAAAGAAATCACGCTTGATGATTTAGAAGAATTAAGATACGTTGATAAAGGCGACGTAATAACCCTTTCGTTCGGCGGTAGCGCCGTTGATTTTACAGTTTTTGACGTTGACAGAAGAAGAATACAAAAAGAAAACAAAACGATACTCACAATAAAATTAAAAAATGAATAAAAATACATAAGCGTTGACAAGGCAAATTTTATTTTGAACGCAAAAAACCGCAGTAGCAAAATCTACTGCGGTTTTTTTGCGAGCAAGTGGTTAAAAATTTCATATTAAGTCAAAAAGAAAACGGTGGACGTCTCATCCACCGTTTAGGTTAGCATAAATACAAAATTATTTAATTATCTGCGCTTTACAATAAACCCCAAAGCAATTAATATATCACCTAAAATAGCAATACTTGCAAGAACTGTCGCTAAAATTTTTGAACTTGATTCTGCTTGTTTAATTTCTGCGCCCGCTGATTTCTTCATATCTTCAATTTCAGCACGAAGTTTAGCAATTTCTTTTTCTAACGCATCGGCGTTTACTTTATCACCTGCGAGAATTAATTCAACAATTTCCGCTTTAGTATTAGAAATTAAAGTAGTTAATTCTTCTTTTAATACGCTATCGGCAGAAACGTAATCGTCGCTTAATTCTTGCAAGATAGCGATAGCCGACTGGGCTTCATTAAATTTAGCGGTAACGGTAGCAGTATCTGCCTTTGATAGAATAACGTTAAGAAGTTCCGCTTTTGCAGTAGTTAATAAATCTTCAGCAGTAGTAATCGCTTCTTGTTTAGCAGTTTCAATTAAAGTTGTAAGTTCGGTTACTTTGCCGTCCGTGTACGTTTTAGCAAGGCTTTCTGCCGTAGTGATTGCAGTGTTGAGTTCTTCAACTTTTGTGTTAAGCGTAGCTGTATCAGCCTTTAATGCTATCGCCGAGTTAAGATCTGCTTTTGCTGTGTTTACTAATTCCGTAGCTTTTGCAATCGCTTCTTGTTTAGCAGTTGCAATTGCTGAGTTAAGTTCGGTTACTTTGCCGTCGGTGTAGGCTTTAGCAAGGCTTTCTGCCGTAGTAATTGCAGTGTTGAGTTCATTAACTTTTGTGTTAAGCGTAGCCGTATCTGCCTTTAATGCTATCGCCGAGTTGAGATCTGATTTAGCGCTTTCAACGAGCGAAGTTGCCGTATTAAGTGCGTAAGTTTTAGCCCCTGCAATTTGAGATTCAAGGTCTTGTTTTAATTCGTTATCGGCAGTCTTGTAATTATTTTTAACAGCATCTAACGCATCAATCAAGGCTTTAAGTTCGTTAATTTTTTCGTTTACAAACGTAACGTCTGCCTTGCCAGAAACAAGCGTTGCGATATCTCTTTCGGTTTGAGCAACTCTTGTAGTCAACGCATTAATTAAGTTGGCGAGCGCGATATCTGCGCTTTCAAGTTCACTCTTAAGTCCGTTGATTGCGGTAGATAATTCGGTGTTGTTTACAAAGGTGTTATCAAGTTGCGCCACGGTAGTTTCTATCGCGTCAAGTTCGACCGTAAGCGTGTTAATGTTTGCCTTGTTTGTAGCAATCTGGGAAAGATCAATACCGTTCAACGTACCTTCAATATTTTCCACTCTACCGATAAGCGCATTGATTGCGGTAGTCATAGAATCATCGGCTGCCTCAAGCGCCGTTTTCAGCGCGCCAAGTTGAGCATCGGTTGCATAATCGTTGTCAAGATTGTCAATGACGTCTTGTGCGTTTTGGATTGCCATAGAAAGATCGGCAATCTCAGCGGAAAGATCATCGTCACCGCTTGCAATTGCATTTTGAAGTGTGGCATCGGCATCGTTCAATTCCTGAAGTTCCTTTGCGATGGCAGGAAGATCAATATCAAACACAACGGAGATCGAAACCTCTTGCGCAGGCATTGTGAAACTATAAGTGCCGTCACCATTGTTGGTTGCAGCAACACCGTTTACGGCAACCGTATCAACGAGATAGCCAAGATTGTGGGCAACCGTAATGGTTACAAGGTCACCAATGGTGGCGCTTTTCATATCAACGGAATAGTTACCGCCTGTAGCCTTTCCGCCATTAAATAAATCTACGTTATAGAGAATTTTCTTGTACGTAACGTCTACCACTACGTCCGTGGTGGGCATAGGGAAGGTATATTGATTTTCTGCAATCTTCGTTACCTCCGTATCGTTTGCGGTAACAACGTCAACCTCATAACCCGCGTTCGGTGTGATGGTTACAGTAACCGTGTCGCCGACAAGAACGCTACTGGAATCAAAGGTTACACTTCCGTGCATACTCTCGCCAACGCTTACGCAATAGGAGCGAAGCGAACTGTCGTAAGTAGCGGTATAGGTTGCATCACCCGTAACGGAGGCAATCTCGTTATCCCAACCAGCAAAGGTGTATGTGTACTCGGCATCCGCCGCCTTGTCTGTACTACCTCCAAATTCGGGGGTTTTTCCATGTTCATAAACCTCGGTGGAGGCAACGCCATCTACAATCCAAGTAATGGTGTAAGTATTTATATATTTGCCGGAATTATCATTGGCAGTATATGAAACTGCAGCCGCGCCACTATAGCCTCCTCTTCCGCCGCTTCCGGCAGTACCTCTATAGAATTTTCCACCGCGACTTTCAATAGTCATATCAGCGCCTTTACCATAACTACCATAAGAGTTAAGGCTACCGCTACCGCCACTTGTAGACATTTGATGAACGGTTACAGAACTTGTACGGTCGTTTTCACAATCATATTCGGGAATTGCTCCATCGCTTCCGTATGCGCCGCCACCAGAAGTGCCGTTACCTTGGCCACCGCCACCACCGCCGCCACCGACGTAACGACCGCCCCAGATGTAGCCAGCGCTACCGCCGCCACCACCTTGACCGCCGCCGCCACCACCGGTACCAACTGCAGCACCTGCAAGTCCGCCGCCGCCACCGCCGCCGCCTGCGCCACCGGCAATACCACGAGCGTCACCTTCATCACCGTCATATCCGTCGCTTCCTCTTGAACCAGAGCCACCTGCGGAGCCTGCTTTTCCGCCGGCAACACCAGTCATATCTATTGTAGCGGCACAAATTAAGTTTCCTGAAGCAGAAGCAGAAGAAGCGGATGCTCCCGCGCTTCCGCTATAACCGTTACGATTACTGTCAACTATTCCGCTGTCGTTCCAGCCGCTTCCACCTGCGCCGCTACCGCTACCACCTTTACCGCCATTGGTACCGATACCTGCGCCTGCACCGCCACCGCCGTTTCCGCCTGTACCACCGGCACCTGCAAAATAAACCGTGTTCGAGCCAAATTCGTTTTTATAATGACCGTTCGTATTATCGTTGGCAATAGATCTGCCACCGCTACCACCCGTTGAGCCGTTGCCTGCATTACCGCCCACTGCCACAAGCTTGCCACTACCGACAATCTTGAGGGTTGCACCGTTAGGCAACAGAATTGCAGCACCGCCACCGGTGGTTCCGCTACCGTTTTTACCGTAAACGGTGAGAGTGGTGCCGTAAGGTATGCTAAGTGTTACGGTTGCACCATTATCAACAACAAGTCCGTTTTTATTTGACTTGCTTGCATTAATAGTTAAATTCTGCGTGATAAAATAAGTCACGCCATCTTTGAGAGTTTTAGCCGAAGCGGTGTTCTCCGCAGTCAACTCCTCACTTGGCGCCGCGCTAGCATTAACGCTCATCATCGGCACAAGGATGACCACCATTACAAATGCAATCAGCAGACTTAAAATTTTCTTTTTCATCTTTCTTCCCTTCCCCCAAAAAAATTATATGGCATTTTTTATTGTTATAATTAAAAACTTAATAATGATAATAGTAATAGTATAACTTCCTTTATGTTACAAAAGTGTTACAAATCATAACTATCGTAATATTTATCGTTTTAACACCGTTTATTGCCCTTTGCAATAGCGTGGCACCCAAAGAGTCTCTTTATTACCACTACCAAAACCCTCGCTCGCCTCCTTGCAAAAGGCTTGCGTGAAAATTTGAAGACAAAAAAAACGACAAGAATTAACTTGTCGTTTTTTTGGCGGAAAAGGCGGGATTTGAACCCGCGCTACGTTATTCACGTACTACTCCCTTAGCAGGGGAGCCCCTTCAGCCACTTGGGTACTTTTCCTTGACTGAAATTTTATTAAAGTATTAAATTGTTCAAAAGATTATCGGCTCAACTGCTAAGGGTTCCCGAAGCAGGGGCGCGACGCGTTAAGCAAACAGTATGGTATACTGTTTGTAGCCAAAGCGGTGAACAAACTCCGTTTGGAACCGGAGTCCCCTTCAGCCACTTGGGTACTTTTCCTTGACTGAAATTTTATTAAAGTATTAAATTGTGATAAGCATTTGGCTCAACTTCAGCCACTTGGGTACTTTTCCTTGACTGAAACGTTAAAATCTCAACGTTAGCCTTAACATAATAACATAATTATTTTATATTGTCAAAATATTTTTTAACTTTTAATTAAAATTTTATTGTTGACACTCAAACAATACCGTTATACAATATACTTATTACTAAAGGAGATTGTTTTTATGGTACTTTGGACTCCAGAACATCTTAAAACCTTACTTCCATCTTTTATCGTTATGATAATATTAGGGGTACTTCTCAAAATCTTTATCGGCAATAAGTCTGAAAAAATAAGATTTATCCCTTTTCAAATTTGTGCGGTTGTTATCGTTATTCTTGAAATTTTGAAACAAGTTATAAGTTTCATTAGGGGTTACGACCTTTACCATATCCCCTTGCATTTTTGCTCGCTCTTTATCTTCGTATTGCCAGCTATGGCGTTTTATCACGGTAAATATAAAGATTACGTGCGCGCGATAGGCTCTGCCGTTTCTGCATCTTTATTTATATTTATGGCGGTATATCCCGACCTTATTTATAGCGCAGGCGCTATTAAGGGAACGTTTACAAACTTTTTTGATTTTCACACGGTAGTTTTCCATACGGTTGCAACTTTTACTTTCGTTTTAATCGTTTGCTTAAATCTTCACACGCCGAAAATTAAAAGGGACGCTCTCTCCGTTTTAGTGTTTATGATAGGCTATTGCTTGATTGCATCTATTATGGCTCAAATTCTAAAAACTAATTTTAACAACTTCTATCAATGCAATATCGCTCCGCTCCAAGCGGTAAAAGACGCTATACTTCCCGTTCTCGGCTTTACGTTAACTCAAACGATTTACGTTTTAATAGTAATAGTATTAGACTTGGCGTTCACTCAAGGCGCATATCATTTTTATAGGCTCGTTAACTATCTTGTTAAAAAACTTGAATTAAAACTTAAAAAACAATAATAAAAAAAGAGCGGTTAACCGCTCTTTTTTGATAACAATTTTGAATATATATAACCGAAAACTAACACTAAGCACAACCCTAAATAATATATAAGCGCAGATAGATAAGAACTATCAACTAAAACCATAAGGTAAATATTATGCTTTCCGTTTAACGATAAGCCGAAGAACGCAGTATCAAAAATTACGTTTAATATAAGCATTAAAGTTGCTACTGCAAAGATTATAAGCGAACTTATCAAAGCGTTTGAACGGCTTAAATCTACTTGCTTGCTTTTTACGATATAAACCCCGTATAAAGAAAGGGCAAAGTGCGCAAAAAAATCATAAGTAAAGTGGATATGGAATTTGTATTTTATAACTGCGTTATAAACGCAACCGAGCGCGCCCGATAAAAACATACCAACCGATAATAGTGAAATTAAAAGTAAAAAGTGTTTTTTAATTTTTTTAGGAAGTATTAACGATAGCGGTACGACGGTAAACATAAACGGGCTTACGTTAGCAACGGGAAGAGTGTTTTGAAAGTTCCAGTCATAAAACCCCGTGTTGCGATAAATAGTTACAACGAGCATTATATACGGAATAAAAACACTCGCCGTAAAAATTGCGTTTGTTAGTTTAACGTTAGTAAAATACTTCATTAAAAAAATCAACGCAATATATATTGAAATAAACGCAATCAGCGTAATGATATAAAGCATATAGCCCCTCTAACTCTTTTATAAAAAACTGCGGAAAGTATCTTTTCCGCAGTTTTTTGGTGCAGAAGATGGGATTTGAACCCATACGGTTGCCCACAGGCTTCTGAGACCTGAGCGTCTGCCAGTTCCGCCACATCTGCATTTTGCCGTAATTATATTACGGCATTATTTTTAATCTTCAATCTTAATTCCGCGTTCTTTAAGCCAAACGAGTGATTGTTCTACCCAATCGTTATAGTTTTCAGGGGTTGACGGCTCTCTTTCCAATAACCTTGCGTTGCTATCTGAAGTTATATCGTTAACCGATAAGCCGTGATAGCCCTTTTCAAGAATATGAAGTGAGAAAGGAACTCCTGCTTTTTCATAAGCGCATGCAAGCAATAAACTGTTTTTACAAGGAACGCAAGTATCCCCAAGCGTTGCAAAAATATACGCAGGCACGCTATCTTTATTAACCCTATTTTCAAGCGAAAGATATTCTCTAAGCGCTTTGTCGTCCCCACAAAGATTTTCAAAAGAGCCACCGTGAGTTTTTTCTCCACTAGTTATAACGGGATATAATAAAACGCAAGCGTCTGGTTTAACAAATGATTTTTTATCACCTAAAAAATCAAGCGATTTATCCGCATAAATAGTTGCTAAGCACGCGCACAAATGCCCGCCTGCCGATCCGCCGATAGCGCAAACGTCATTAACGTGAAATTCTTCCGCATTTTCACGAATATACGCCATAGCCATACCCGCTTCTCTAAGCGCGGTTGGATATTTGCAAGGTTTAGTGCTGTAATTGAGAACGAACGCGCAGTAACCCTTTGTTAAATATTTAAGAGCAATGGGTTCGCCTTCTCTTGGACTAGTGTATTCATAACCGCCACCCGGTAAAACGAGCATAGCGGGGCGTTTACGCGTAAAACTTACCGCCTCGAAAATATCTGGAAGATATTGAGTTAATTTACCAACGGCGTTTTCTGGTTTTTCTAAACCGTAATATTCGTATAAGTCAATCGTTTTTACTATCATTTTTCACCTTTGCAATTAATTTATTTATATTTTTATTAAGAGCAACGAACTTCTGCTCGTACTCAGTCATAACGTTATCGGAAACGTCACCAGCGTGAAGATCACGCGTTTCGAAAACAATTTCAAACCCGTTTTCTTTGAAAGATTCTAAAGAATATTCAAAGAAATTATCATTATCCGTCTTGAAATGAATTTCAGCCCCGTCTTTTAATAGATATTTATAAATATCTAAAAAGGAAAAATACGTTAACCTATGGTTTTCGTATTGCTTTTTAGGATAGGGGCAAGAAAAGTTAAGATAAAGTTTTGATATTGACTTTTTAGGAAGTTGATATTTCAAGATTTCCGCTCCGCAATTAAAAAACTTAACGTTTTTAACGCCTTCGTTTTTAATCCTTTCAGCGCCGGTTATAATAACGTTTAACTGAATTTCAACTCCCAGATAGTTTATATCTGGATTTTTTATTGCCTTTTCGTAGATAAACCTACCCTTTCCGCAACCTATTTCAAGTTCAACGGGGTTATCGTTCATAAAAAGTTCGTTAGGCGTAATAACCGAATAACGTTCTTTCTCTTCTAATCCTAAAAGTTCGCTCGTTTTTGAAATTACTATAATATCGCGAACTTTATCCGCCCTATCGTCTAAGTATTTTTTACGCCTTGCTCTCATTGTTCAATATAACCAAACTCGCTAATAAGCGCTTCCTTATCGCGCCAGTTTTCCTTTACTTTAACATAAGTAGTTAAAAAGACTTTTGCGTCCAAGAACTTTTCCATATCTTGGCGAGCGTAAGCGCTTATCTCTTTGATTTTAGCGCCTTGCTTACCTATCAAGATAGCCTTGTGATTTTGCTTTTCGCAAACGATATCTAAACTTATCTCGTAAACACCGTTTTTATTCTTTCTAAATTCGTTAACAAGTACCGCAACTCCGTGCGGAATTTCCTTATCGAGTTTGAGAAGAATTTTCTCTCTCATTATCTCGGAAACCATAAATTTAGAGGACTTGTCCGAAACGACGTCTTCACTAAAAATCCTATCTTGCGTGGGAAGATATTTAAGTATTGTATCAATGAGTTCTTTAACGTTTCTATTCTTTCTTGCAGAAACGGGAATAATCTCTGAAATCCCGTCAATTTCAGCAATCTTAACTAAGTTTTCGGGGATATTTTCTTTGGGCATAATATCCGTTTTACTCATCGCAACGATTAACGGAATATCCGAAACCATTGATTTAAGCAAAGTCAAGTCTTCTTCTTTCAACCCGTCGTGCCCGTCGAGAACAAATAAAACAAGATCAACGTCCTTAACCGTTTTTCTTGCAGTTTTTTGCATTTTTCTGTTGAGTTCAGTTTTAGACCTGTAAAAACCCGGCGTATCTTCAAATATAATTTGATAATCGCTCGTTGTTAAAACGCCTAAAATTCTATCTCTCGTAGTTTGGGGTTTTGGCGAAACTATCGCCACCTTTTCTCCTACTATAACGTTTATTAAAGTTGATTTTCCCGCGTTTGCTTTACCAACAACCGCTACCGTTCCGCATTTCATCTTTTTATCCCTATTTTTTCCATAACGGCGTTCGCCAAGGAACGCATTTCTTTATCGTCGCTTTCTTCAATATGATCGTAACCGAACAAGTGCAATAACCCGTGCGTTAAAAGGTAACAAAGTTCCCTATCTAAGCCGTGATTAAACTCTTCCGCTTGTTCTCTTGCCCTACTTAAACAAATTATGATACTGCCTAAAAATACTCTTTTCCCACTTTCGTCAAGGTCGAGCGGAAAATCTTCTTTGGTTACTTTTTTATACCTTATCCCGTCAAGCGTTGGGAAAGACAAAACGTCGGTAACCGCGTCTTTATCTCTAAACTCTTTATTGTGAGAGCGGATAGTTTGAGCATCTACCATATTGACTTCAACTAAATAATTATCCGTCTGCTCTAAAACTTCAAGTACGGCGCTACAAACTAAGTTTGCGTCAAACGGAAGTTTTTTGTTTTTTGAAATAGTGATTTTTGCCACTATCTTCTTCCCCCCGATTTAAGTTTTGGATATTTAACTCTATCGTGGTGAACACCCGATAAGGTGTTTGCAATAGTGTTTCTTATAACGCCGAGTTCTTGGAAGGTTATATCACACTCATTGAATTGGTCCATATCCATTCTCTCTTCAATGATTTCTTTAACCGCCTTGTCAACGTTCTCGTGGGTACGGTTTGCAAGCGTTCTAACCTTTGCTTCGCACGCGTCGCAAATCATAATGATAGCGTTAATTTTGTTTTGCGGTTTAGGTCCGTAATAACTAAAATTTTCAAGATTAAGTTTACCATCGGTAAACTTAGACGCCTTCATATAGAAAAATCTTATAGGCAAAGTTCCGTGATGTTGTTCAGCCGCATCGGCAAACGCTTCGGGAAGTCTTCTCTTTCTAATAAGGTCGGCTCCGTCTCTCGCGTGCGAGCGGATAATATCGGTTGAAAGTTCGGGAGATAACGCGTCGTGCGGGTTCTTGCCCGATTGATTTTCAGTAAACATTTCAGGGTTTTTAAGTTTACCCATATCGTGATAATATGCGCAAGCACGAACTAAAAGTGGGTTTTCACCGATAGCGTTACCGCAAGCCTCGGCAAGCATGGCAACTATTATCGTATGGCTGAAAGTTCCCGGCGCTATTACCGAAAGTTCTTTTATAAGCCTTGATTTGTGATCGGTGAGTTCAGCAAGTCTAAAATTAGTTAACGCGCCGAATAAAACTTCAAAGAAAGGAAGTAAAATTGTAAGCAAACAAGTAGATAAAATTCCGCTACCAAGCGCGTATAATATAGGCAATAAAACTTCCTTAAACTCTGTTAACGGTTCAATTATTATCGCCGTTGCAACGGTTGGAATTGAAAGCAAAAAGCCTACGACTAAAACTTTGCCCCTTGAACCTTCCCCGTCAACTGCAAATATAGATAATATTCCAACGGAGAAACACAATACGAGCGAAGTTAAAACGTAGTTACCGTTTCCAACAAACGTCGTGCACAATATATCTAAAAGCAACATATAAATTGCGTATACGCAGTTCATAAATACCGCCGTGCGCTTGTCCGTTAAAACTAATGCGAGCAAGGCGCATAAAGCAACAGGTCTTAAATATACGCTTATCGTGCCGAATAAATAAGAGGCAACCATCGATAAGATTACCGCAACGTATAACATCGTTATATTCTTTGACTTTTTAATAAGGTTACGGTTTTGACTGTAAAAATATAAAACTGCCGTTACCGTTAAAACAATTACCGAAAATACCACGAACAAAACGAGTTTGATATTGTTAGTTACAAATTCGGAAACGTTGTTGAACCCGTGCAATTTAACTATTAAAAAGATAGCCATTACGGCAAGCACCATAAACATATTAACGGTAAACACTACCGCCGTTTTGAATATTTCCTTACCTGTCCATTTTGAATTTTTATTCGTTCTTTCCATCTTTTATTTTCCTTTGAGTTGGTTTTTCCTCTGCTTTGGAATACGCTTTTACTATTTCAGTTACGAGCGGATTTCTAACCACGTCTTTATGCGTAAGGTTGACAATCTCTATGCCGTCGATATTTTTTAATATCTTAGTTGCGTGAATAAGACCGCTTTCTTTTCCTTGCGGAAGGTCTATTTGCGTAACGTCACCCGTAATTAGCATTTTACTGCCTTCGCCAAGCCTTGTTAAAAACATCTTCATCTGCTCTTTGGTGGTGTTTTGCGCCTCGTCTAAAATAACGTAACTATTTGAAAGCGTTCTACCGCGCATATAAGCAAGGGGAGCAATTTCAATTACCCCTTTTTCGATTAGTTTTTGATAAGTTTCTAGCCCAAACATTTCAGAGAGCGCATCGTATAACGGTCTTAAATACGGGTCTACTTTGTTTTGAAGATCGCCAGGCAAAAAGCCCAACTTTTCTCCCGCCTCAACGGCAGGTCTTGTAAGTATTATTTTTTCGGTGAGTTTTTGCTTGTAAGCAACCGCCGCCATACAAACTGCGAGATAGGTTTTACCCGTACCTGCAGGGCCGACGCCAAAGACAATGGTGTTTTTGTTGATAGCGTCAACGTATTTTTTTTGACCGAGGGTTTTAGGCTTGATTTGCTTACCGCGAGAAGTTACCGCAACCACTCCGCTAAAAGTTTTTTCAATCCCGTCGAGTTTTCCTTCGCGAGCCATGTCAATGCAGTATAAAATTCTCGATTTATCAAGCGGTTCGTTAACTTCAACCACTTCTAAAAGTTTTTTAACGACTTCCGAAGCAAAATCAACCGACGCCTTTTCTCCCATAATTTTTATAAAACCGTCGTCAACGTAAGCGGTAACTCCAAGTTCTTTGCTTAAAACGTTCAAATTCTCGTCAAAAACGCCTAAAAATTCCGCTAAACGATCGCCCGATTTAATTTCTACCGTGTAATTTTTCAAATACTATTCCCCCGTTATAATATGCCTAACGGAAAGAGTAACTATCACCTTTCCGTCTTCTATTTGATGTTTTTTATCTACTACTTCTCCGCTCACGTTAAACTTTGATAAAGCGTAAAAAAGTTCTATTTCTCTATCGTTTAAGATATCGCCTTTATACTCAAACTCGACCGTTTCAATTATTTTAATTCTAGCAACGGTAAACGTTTTGTAAATTTCCCCGTCTTCTTTGCCGAGAGTATACGCGCCAACGAGCAAATCGCCCTTTGAAACGCTATCTCCAACGCTTACAAGAGGCGTGCCCCTTAAAACGACTATTTCTTCAACAATTCCGTTAACTTTGCTTTTTATATCTAAAGAATTTTCGCCTAAAACTTCAACCTTGCTTGAAGTTATTTGACTTTCAACCACTAAATAATTGCCGTCTTTATACACCGAAACGAAAGTTACGCTTGGGTTTGAAGATAAAATTTTATTCTCTACTTGTTTATAATCAATATCGCTAAATAAAGAATATTTTTCTATTCCCAAACTCTTAATAACACTTCTCGTTTGGCTTTCAAAAACCTTTCCACCGCCTTGAATTTTAACGCCCAAGCAAACGTTGTTTAATAGTGATGAAATTAAAATAAATAGCGCCGTTCCTATACACAAGCCGACTTTATTTATCAATAAAGTTAAAGGGCATAAAATCCCCCCATACCCCATTACTTTTTTATTATAGCACATATTTTTGCAAATAGCAAAAAATTTATGCAAATCTTGATAGTCAATCGTAACTTTTGCAAAACTTTCGTCTATAAGAGAAAAATTTATAACTCCCACGTTTTTTCTATGGAGAAGTTCAGGAAGATAATTTATATTTTTCCCGCTTACTTTATACGTTATACGAAGAAATCCTTTTTTTATTCTAGCCACTCTAATTTCTCCACCTTTCCACTTATAGTTATATCCTTTTCAATAAAGGATAAAACGGTTAAATTTTCCCCGAAAAAACAAAGCGTTTTACCTTTTACTTTGAGTTTGATTATCCGCGGTTTTAGATCTATAATTTTCTCAACCCCTTCTAAAAAAACACAACTGTTTCCAAGTATCGTTATTCTGTAAGGGCAATTCCCCACGTTGCAAAGATTAAAAAATCCGTTTATACTTTCTCTAAAACCCATATCTGCTTGACTTAAATAAATAAAATTGTTATATTTATATATATTGTTTTAATTAAAGTTTAATGAGTTATGGTTAAAAAAACACTTTTTGGAACAACTTCAAACGGAGAAAGCGTTTATAAATACGCTATCACTTCAAACGTAGCGTCTATTAGCGTTATAACGTTCGGCGCAACACTTCAAGCCTTCTGCGTTCCGTCAAACAACGGCAATTTGGATATAGTTTTGGGCTATGACGACGTTTTGTCTTATGAAACTAAAGGCAATTATATCGGCGCAACCGTAGGCAGAAACGCCAACCGCATTTGCGACGCTAAGTTTACGCTTAACGGCAAAGAGTATATTCTCAACAAGAACAACGGCAAGAACAATCTTCACGGCGGTAACGTTGGTTTTTCTCACAGGGTTTGGGAAGAAGATGAAGTTGGCGAAAATTACGTTGTTTTATCTATATTTTCAAAAGATATGGAAGAAGGTTTCCCGGGGAATATGACTGCAAAAGTAAAATATACCCTTAACGAAAGTTGTTTAGATATTGAATATTTTGCAACTTGCGATGAAGATACCGTTTGCAACTTTACTAACCACTCTTATTTTAATCTTGACGGAGCGGGTAGCAATCTCGCTAGCGAAAACCTTTTGAAAATTGAAAGCGATTTTATTACGGAAGTTGACTCTACTTTAATTCCAACAGGTAAACTTCTTGCGGTTAAAGATACCCCGTATGATTTTACCGAGTTTAAGCGTATAAAAGACGGAAACGAAAAGGTAAACTGTTACGACGTTAGTTATTGTTTGAAAAACAACGGAAAATATCAACCTATTTGCTTTGCATATTCTAAAAATAGCAATATTAAAATGACCGTTTGTTCCGATCAGCCCGCCGTTCAACTCTACGGTGGCGCTATGCGTGAAAGGGTTGGCAAAGGCGGAATAGTTTATAAAACGCTCGACTCTTATTGTTTAGAAACGCAAGGATATATCGACGCTGTTAATCAACCGTCTTTCCCTTCGGTTATTTTGAAAAAAGGTGAAAATTACTACTCAAAAACCACTTTTAAGTGTGAAATAATAAAGGTGTAAAATGAAAAGTTTGCAAATACCAAAGAATTATAAATCAAACTGCGATATGATTACCAATCAAAAGGCAATCAAGTTCGTTAAAGATAATTTTGAACGCATCTTCGCAGAAAAACTCCGTTTAACGAGAGTTTCCGCTCCCATACTCGTTTATTCAAACACCGGGCTTAACGACGATTTATCCGGCGTTGAAAGAGCCGTTAGGTTTGATATTAAGGAACTTGGTCGCGATGCGGAAATCGTTCACAGCCTTGCAAAATGGAAGAGAACTGCGCTTAAAAAATACGGCTTTACTTCTGGTTACGGCTTGTATACGGACATGAACGCAATCCGCCGTGACGACAGCGTTGATAATATTCACTCAATCTACGTTGATCAATGGGACTGGGAAAGAGTTATAAATAGAGAAGATAGAACTTTTGAATACCTTAAACAAACGGTAAAAACTATCGTTGAAGCAATTAGCGAAGTTAACGAAATGGCTAAAAGGGAATTTCCTTTCCTTACCTTAAACGTAAATAAAGACGTTAAGTTTATAACTACTAAAGAAGCGGAAGAAATGTATCCTAACGCAACGGGAAAAGAAAGAGAATATCTTTTAACCAAAGAGTTTGGAACGGTATTTTTAATGCAAATAGGCGTTCCCCTTTCAGACGGTAAACCGCACGATAGTAGAGCGCCCGACTATGACGATTGGCTCTTAAACGGTGACATACTTTTCTATAACGAAGTGCTTGACTCTTCACTTGAAATTTCAAGTATGGGAATAAGAGTTGACGAGAAATCTCTCGCTAGCCAACTTAAAGACGCAAACAAAGAAGAAAGGCTTGCCTTTGACTATCACAAGCAAATTATTGCCGGCGAACTTCCGCTCACAATCGGCGGTGGAATAGGTCAATCAAGGCTTTGCTTATACGTTTTACAAAAGGCACACATCGGCGAAGTTCAAGTTTCTTTATGGCCAGACGGTATGGAAGAACTTGCCAAAGAAAACGGAATAGATATATTATAAAAATAAAAACACGGCGAATTCGCCGTGTTTTAATTTAGTTTTAACAAACGTTAATAATTGCTTTTCTTTTTTTTGTTGCGTAATCATAAGCCAATCTTGTTCCACTCTTTGTTTTAGTATTGGGCTGATAACTATCCTTAAAATAAAATAAACAATAATCTGAAACACGGACTAAAAATTCGTTACGTTTAATATAACTAAGTTTTCCGCTAATTTTTTTGCTGTCGTAATAATAAGAATCATCATATAACGTTTTCAAATATTTATAATACTCATCACTTATTATTGGATATTCCGCCCTTACGTATATTCTCTGCACATTTGGAAACTCTTTTTGAATATCAATAACTATTTCGTTACACAAATCAACAAATTCACTTTTGCTACCAAACAAAAATTTCGAAACCCCTTTATTTATTAAATTATAAATTATTTCTTTTATATTGTTTTTTAACTGTTCCGAAATCTCAATTCTTCTATGCCCTATAACACAACAACTTAACAAATTTAACCTCTACCTAAATTTATGGGGATTATATCCCCTTAATAATTTAGATTATAACCCCCATAATAATATATGTCAATAAGTGGGGGGGAATTATGTTTAAGTTTGATAAATTATTTATTACTATGAAGAATAAAGGAGTTTCAACGTATAGGCTTCGTGAAGAGTGCGTTTTAGATAGCAAAACTATCCGCAGACTTAAAGCAAACGAAAACGTTGAACTTAAAACCCTTGATAAAATTTGCAACTATTTGGACTGCAAAATTGAAGATATCGTTGAATTTATAAAAGACTAAAAAACAGCGCGTGGGCTACGCGCTGTTTTTTAATTTTGTTTATTTTCTTGTTGCTCTTTTCTTTGAAGAGCCTTTTGCTTATAGTATTCCGCTTTTTTTTCTAAGCGCTTTTGCCTTACTTCACGGCGGTGCTTTTTTATAAGTTCAACGTCGCCCGAAAAATCAAGGGTGGGAAGTTCGCCAACCATTACTAAAAACTCTTCTAAGGTGATAACGGTTATTCTCTTTCTTCCTTCATTGCGAAGATTTATTGCCCTTTGCTCTTTATCCGTTAAAACACCGCTTTCCGTTACAAAGTGATTTGAGTTTTCAATTTGCCC
>SVHZ01000016.1 GCA_015055525.1 Clostridiales bacterium | reverse complement strand
GCACAAAAAACGCAAACTCCGATAGTCGCCAAACCAACTGAAAAGCAAGAACAAATCTACGCTATATCCAGTAGGAATTTGCATTTTTATCAAATTCATTATGGACATAACGCAAAAAGAATATAATTATCCAAAAAGGATAAAAATAGTCCTTGCCTAATTTATTCAGTTGGTTTGGCATAATTAGTATATCATAAACAAAAATATTTATCAAGTAGTTTTGCGTGGGCAAAAGAAAACTCGGCTTATTAAAAGTCGAGTTTTAAGCAAAGTGATATTGTTTGCGTTGCAAACAGTTATATTTTTAGGACAGGTCTAAAAGTTATATTTTGGCTATCGCCAAAGTTATATTAAATAAATCCACAACTTGCCATAGGCAAATATCACTGCCGATAGGCAATATCACTTGTCGCTAGACAAATATCACAAATCTGTTTACGGATTTATTTAGTTGTCGCAATTCCCTATGGGAAGAGCGACAAGCGTGCATTTTTTACTTAAACGAAAAATCTACAAATAAAGCAGGCAAATATTGCCGATATAAAGGTTGCTACAAGAGATATTATTATCCCTTTGGTAGCCTTTTTATTTTTGCATTTCGAGTAGTATAGGGCGGAAACGTAAAATATTGTTTCGGACGAGCCGAATATTGCAGATGCGCAAAGCGCTATATATCCGCTAGCGCCGTAAAGAGAAAAAATTTCGCTAAGTAACGCTAAACTTCCGCTACCTGAAAATGGTTTTAATAGCAATAGTTTGTAAACTTCTTTTGGTATTCCAAAAATTGATAAAACGGGGGTTGCAAGGTATAGTAAACAGTCGTATAGCCCGCTTTTTTCAAATAATTCACTCATAAGCAATACGCCTAAAATTACGGGAAATATATTAAAAATTAGTTTTAGCGCAGACGTAACACCGTTAGAAAAAACCGTGAATATTTCAACCTTTTTTATCATTGAAATTAGTATTATTAAAATTGCGAATATCGGCGTTATATAGTTTACAAAATTCATCTAAACACCTTGCATAAAATTATTCCAACCGCCGTTGATAGAGTGGTTGTTAAAATGCTAACGATTACTGCGCTAGTTGGGTTTTGGTTATAAGTTGCAAGAAGTTGTATAACCGATATTGGAAGTATCTGAATTGACGTTGAAGATATTACCATAAGCAAGGTTTTGCCGTGTTCATTATTTTCGCTATCAAGCAATTTCATACTTTCTATTCCGGACGGCGTTGACATCCCAGATAGTCCAAGTGCGTTTGACGTTAAGTTTAACGATATGTTGTAAATTGCGCTCTCATTATCCGTTCCAAATAGTTTTTTAACGGGTTTGTTAAAGAATTTAGCAATTATTTTACTTATTCCGCTACTTTCTAAAAGATAAGCAAGCCCTTGCCATATTGCGTAAACGGATATTAAAGTGATAGATAAATTTACTGCCTTTTCGGTTGCCACGGTAAACGATGAAAGCACGGTTTCAGGCGATTTTATCGCCATAATAACGAGTGAACTAAGTATAATTACAGGAAAAATTGCGTTCATATTTTAACTTATGTAAAAGTTAAAAGTTTTATCCGTTAAAAATTCGTTTACAAAACGAAAAAAATAATATATACTATTAAAAAGTATATTTATTTTTATTGGAGCAGGTATGAAAGACAATAAATTTTATATAACAACCCCTATATACTATCCGAGTGGTAATTGGCACATTGGCCATTGTTATACCACCGTCGTTTGCGATGCGCTCGCAAGATTTAACCGCATGCTTAAAAAGGACGTTTTCTTTTTAACGGGAACGGACGAGCACGGTCAAAAGATTGAAAAGAAAGCAACTGAAATGGGGCTTACGCCTATTGAGTTTATCAATCCGCTCGTTGACGGGCTTAAAGAAATTTGGAAGGAACTCGATATCTCTTACGATAAGTTTATTAGAACTACCGACGATTATCACGTAGAGGCAGTTCAAAACATATTCAAAAAACTTTACGATAACGGCGATATTTATAAGTCGGAATACGAAGGTTGGTATTGCACGCCTTGCGAATCGTTCTGGACGGAAAGCCAACTCGTTGACGGCAAATGCCCAGATTGTGGTAGACCCGTTCAAAAGGGTAAGGAAGAAAGTTACTTCTTCCGCCTTTCAAAGTACGCTGATAGAATTTTGAAACTCTACGAAGATAACCCCGAGTTTTTGCAACCCAAGTCAAGAGTTAACGAAATGGTTAACAACTTTATAAAACCCGGTCTTCAAGATTTATGCGTTTCAAGAACGACTATTAAGTGGGGTATTCCAGTAACGTTTGACAAAAATCATACCGTTTACGTTTGGGTTGACGCGCTCACTAACTATATCACCGCTCTCGGTTACGGCACTAATAACGATGAGCTTTATAATCGCTATTGGCCGGCAGATTTACAAATGGTTGGTAAAGAAATCGTTCGTTTCCACACTATCATTTGGCCTGCTATCTTAATGGCTCTCGGCGTTGAAATGCCGAAGAGAGTTTACGGTCACGGTTGGTTACTTATCGGTGGCGATAAACTTTCAAAGTCAAAGGGCGATAAAATTAAAACTGAAATTACCGATCCTAAGGAACTCGTTGACCGCTACGGTTGCGACGCGCTTAGATATTTCTTATTAAGAGAAATTCCTTTTGGTAACGACGGGGTTTACACCAACGAAAGTTTATTAAAGAGAATTAACGGCGATTTATCTAACGACCTTGGAAATTTAGTTTCAAGAACTACCGCTATGATAAATCAATACTTTGGCGGAGTATTGCCTTATTATACTGAACTTACCGATCTTGATAATGAAGTTATCAATTTGTTAAACGATACTTTATCAAGAGTTCAAAAGCAAATTGATTTGATTGACGTTCCGTCAGCGCTCTCTGAAATTTTCAAACTCATTGAAAGGGCAAATAAGTATATTGACGAAACTGAACCTTGGAAAATTTCTAAGGATGAAACGATGCGTGATAGACTTAAAACGGTTATGTATATCCTTTCGGAGTGCATAAGAGTTTCAACTATACTCTTAAAGCCGTTTATCACTAAAGCACCGGATAAAATTCTTGCTCTTTATAAGATTGACGGAAAAGAAGAAAACACTTTTGACAATGCTCGTTTCGGCGTGTTAAAAGAAGGCGTTATCGTTGAAAAGGCAACGCCTATTTTCCCAAGAATTGACGTAAATAAAGAAATTGCTGAAATCGAAAAGATGATGACTGAACGCCATAAGGCGCAAGAAAAAACTAAAAAAGTTGAAGAGAAAAAGGAAGAAAAGAAAGTGGAAGAAGTTTCTCAAATTTCAATTGACGAGTTTTTCAAAACTCAACTTAAAGTTGCGGTTGTTAAAACTTGTGAAGACGTTGAAAAATCAAATAAACTCTATAAGTTAACTCTCGACCTTGGCGACGAAGAAAGAACGGTTGCATCTGGTCTTAAAAAGTATTATAAACCCGAAGAACTCATCGGCAAGAAAGTTATACTTGTTGCCAACTTAAAACCCGCTAAACTCTGCGGTGTTGTTAGCGAAGGTATGATTTTGTGCGCGGAACACGGCGATAAAGTAGTTCTTATCTCGCCTGAAAGCGATATGCCCGCTGGCTCGGTGGTTGGTTAATGTTTATCGATTCGCACGCCCACCTTACCGATCCTAAACTCTTTCCTCAAATTGAAGAAGTAAGATCAGGTTATATAGGTAACGGTGTTGGGTTAGTGGTTGACGTTGGCTGTTGTTTAGAGTCGTCTTATAACGTTTCAAAAAATGCAGAAACTTACGATGAAGTTTATTTTACCGCAGGTTGCCACCCAGATGCTTGCAACGAAGTTGATAGCAAAGCGCTTGAAAAAATCGAAGAACTTTCAAAGCATAAAAAATGCTTGGCAATAGGCGAGATTGGGCTTGATTATTATTACGAAGGTTACGATAGAGAACTTCAAAAGAAAGCCTTTATTTCTCAACTTGAACTTGCAGTAAAACTCGATATGCCCGTAATTATTCACTCGCGTGACGCGTGGCAAGATACGGTGGATATTTTGAAAGAATACGCGCCTAAACTTAAAAAAGGTTTTTTAATGCATTGTTATTCAGGCTCTATCGAGATTGCAAAAATTTTACTTAAACTCGGCGCATATTTTTCCTTTGGCGGAGCGTTGACTTTCAAAAATTCAAAAAAATCGGAAGTTGCAAAAGCGCTCCCGATTGATAGAATTTTTTTAGAAACCGACTGTCCGTTTATGGCTCCCGTTCCCTATCGCGGTAAAATTAACGAGCCTAAATTCGTAGTAGAAGTTTATAAGTTTTTAGCAGGTGTTTATAATTTACCGCTTGAAACGTTAGAAACTCAGATTGAAGAAAATTTTAGAAAATTTTTTAATATGTAGAGTTAGGCGTAAGCCTAACTTTATCTTTTGTTAATTTGGAAACAAACCACTAAACTACGCTTAGCGTTATTGCCCTAGATAGTTTGGGTAAAAAAGGAATTTTTATGAATATAAAAAACGTTCTTAAAGAAAAAAACTTCACTTTCAAAAAATCGCTCGGTCAAAACTTTTTAACCGACGAAGTTTTGCTTGGTGGCGTAGTTGAAAAAGCAGGCGTTACTAATGACGTTTCCGTTTTAGAAATCGGCGTTGGCGCAGGAACGTTAACTAGTGAGATTGCAAAGCGCGCTAAAAAGGTTTTAGGCTTTGAAGTTGACAAAAACTTAAAACCAGTTTTAGATAAGACTTTAAGTGAGTTTTCTAACGTTACCATTGATTTTAGAGACGTTATGAAAGTTTCAATGCAAGAAATTGAAGAGTTGGCTGGCGAAGAGTATATGCTCGTTGCAAATCTTCCTTATTATATAACTACGCCTATTATTATGCGTTTTATAGAAGATGCTAAAAATTGCAAGGCAATAGTCGTTACTATTCAAAAAGAAGTTGCAGAGCGCATCGTTGCAAAAGAAAAAACTTCCGATTACGGAAGTATAACCGTATCGATAAACGCGGTTGCTGATACCGAGATTATCGAATATATCGGGCGTGAAAAATTCTACCCGTCGCCGAACGTTGACTCGGCTGTAGTTAAAATAACTCTAAATCCAGATAAATATTATATAAAGGATATAGTTAAGTTTAGAAATCTTATCAAAAACTCGTTTTTAATGAGAAGGAAAACTCTCGTTAATAACTTGATGAAAGGCTATAATCTTTCAAGGCTTGATGCGGAAGAACTTCTCAACAAGTTGAAAGTTCCACTCAACGCAAGGGGAGAAGAACTCTCGGTCAAAGAATTTATAGATTTAGCGGAACTAATATAATAAATAAAAAAATCTCACGGACGTCCGTGAGATTTTTATTTTTTATAACAATGGGATTTTTGCAAGATAGACGATGTCTTTTCTATCAGCAGCGTCGCCCTCTGCTAAAACGAAGGCTTTTTTGTGGATAATTCCACCTGCTTTTTCAACGATTGCCTCTAAACCTTTAAGTGATGCGCCGGTAGACACAACGTCGTCAACAATTCCTACTTTTTTGCCTTTTAATATATCAACGTCGTGCTTGCTTAAATATAAGCGTTGTTCAGTACCCGTGGTGATAGACGCGTCGTAGAGTACGTCAATCCCGTCTTGCATGTAAAGTTTTTTAGATTTTCTTGCAACTGCGTAGTAGTGCTGGTTAAGTTCTCTTGCAACAACGTGGCAAAGTTGTAAACCTTTAGATTCTGCGGTAATTAAAACGTCACAATCGGAAACGAGTTTGGCAATTTCTTTACCGCAATGCTCAGTCATCTCACTATTGCCGTGAAGATTGAAAAATGCAATATTGATACCTGACGGTAATGGAAGTATTGGAAGTTCGGCGTGATATCCTTTTATATCTAATTCTAAAACGTTTTTCATAAAATTTCTCCTTGGGTATTTGCCCAAACAATATTTTAACACAATAATCCTTACTTGTAAATAAACAAACAAAAAATAAATTATTTTTTCATATTAAACGATTATTTTTAATATGTTAGAATTGGTGAAATATGAAAGAATACGCTGTAACTATAAATCAAACGCTTGAAAACTTAAACTCTTCTTATAACGGCTTAAACGAAAGCCAAGTTTCGCTATCTAAAATTAAGCACGGCGAAAATAAGATAGAAAAACTAAAAAATAAATCAATCTTCAAAAGAATTTTTAGCGCGCTCTTTGAACCAATGCTAATAATTTTAGAAATTTCTATGTTTATAACCTTAGGCGTAAATTTAGGAAAGTTCTTAAAAACGGGTAACGGAGATTTTTACGAGTGCATTGGAATACTTTTATCTATCGGTATAAGCGTGTTTTTAACCGTTTATATGGAAGGTAAATCTCAACGAGCGTTTGAACTTTTGCAACAAATTTCAAGCGACTCTTTCGTAAAGGTCGTAAGGAACGGCGAAAAAACGATTATAAAGCAGAGCGAACTTGTAGTTGGCGATATAGTTATGGTAAGTTCGGGCGATAAAGTTTTTGCCGATGGAAGAATTTTATCTTGCAACTTTCTAAGCGTAGACGAATCTACTTTGACGGGCGAAAGCCTTCCCGTAAAAAAGAACGCCGATATTATTCTAAACGAAAGCGTTCCGCTTGCCGAAAGAGTAAATATGCTATACAGCGGAACTTTTATCGTTGAAGGCGAAGGAGTTTACGTTGTAACCGCAGTTGGAAATAATGCGGAAATGGGGTTAATTGCAAGTGATTTGCAAAAAAACGACGGTGTTTCCGCGCCTTTACAAGAAAAACTCGATAGGCTTTCTAAAACTATTACTTTCATAGGCGTTACTTCAGCAGTATTTGTTTTAATCTTAACGATTGCAAGGCTTATTTGTAGTAGAGCAGTTACTTTTTCAAATTTGCAAGAAACGTTTTTAAGTGCAATAGTTTTGATAGTTGCGTCCGTTCCGGAAGGTCTTCCAACAACCGTTGCGATAGCGCTTACGTTAAACGTTGTTAAACTCTCAAAGTCAAACGCCTTAATTAAAAAACTCGTTGCGACGGAAACGGTTGGGTGCGTTAGCGTTATATGTTCTGATAAAACGGGAACGTTAACCGAAAACAAGATGAAAGTTGAAGAGATATTTTTTGCTTGCAAAGACAGCGAAAAGTTTATAAAAATAAATTCGCTCGTCAACTCAACGGCGTATATATCAAAAGAGGGCGAAGTGGGTAGCCCAACTGAACTTGCACTTATAAAACGCTATCTTAAACAAAAGGAAAGCGTTGAAAAATATAGAAGTGATTTTAATATTATAAATCCCCTTCCGTTTTCATCTGAACTTAAATATTCTTCTATTACGATACTCGACGGCGAAAGTATAACCTATATAAAAGGAGCGCCCGAAAAGATATACGAATTTTGTTTGAAAAGCCCGAGCGCGAACGCATTATTTGAAAAGATAAAATCTTTTCAAAGCGAGCGAAAAAGAGTTATAGCGTTTGCCCACTCGATAGATACTTCAAGCGAGTATGTTTTCGATGGTTTCGCCGTAATTTGCGATCCCGTTAGAAAGGACGTTAAACAATCTGTTTTAGAGTGTAAAAGGGCGGGAATTTCCGTTAAAATGCTAACGGGGGATAACTTTGATACTGCTTTTTCAATAGCGAGGGAGTTAAACTTAACTAGCGATAGAAAAAACGTCGTTTTAGCAACGGAGATTGAAAAGATTTCAGATGAAAAATTAAAACTTTGCTTGCCTAATATAGCGGTGGTTGCAAGGAGTACGCCTAAAACTAAACTTAGGATAGTTAAACTCTTAAAAGAAATGGGCGAAGTTGTTGCAGTTACCGGCGACGGGGTTAACGACGCCCCTGCTATTCGTCACGCAGACATTGGTATTTCAATGGGCAACGGCTCTGAAATAACTAAAGAGGCAAGCGATATAATTCTCTTAGATAATTCCTTTTCAACAATCGTTACCGCAATAAATTTTGGAAGAAACGTCTATCAAAACTTCCAGCGGTTTATAATGTTTCAACTATCCGTTAATTTTACGGCGGTTACCTTTATTGTAATCTCGCTAATTTTAGGGGTTGAAAGCCCGTTTACAACCGTTCAACTGTTGTGGATAAATTTGATTATGGACGGACCGCCCGCGCTTACTTTAGGGCTTGAAAGTAGGGGAAGGGAACTTATGAGCGATCGCCCCGTTAAGCGAAGCGATGATATAGTTAGCAAAAAAATGCTACTTAGAATTTTAATTCACGCAGGTTTTATGTGCGCAATTTTAATGCTCCAATACAAGGTTGATTTTTTAGGCTGTGGCGAACGCCAAATGAAAACCGCGTTGTTTTCTCTGTTTATATTATTTCAACTATTTAACGCCTTCAACGCAAGAGAACTTGGTTCAACTAGCGTTTTTAAGAACTTAAAGAGCAATAAACCGATGCTCGTGGTGTTTTTTATTACGTTTATCTTGCAAGTTGTTTTTTCGGAATTTTTAGGCGGGTTTTTCGGTACGGTTTCTTTGCCGATAATTACTTGGATAAAAATTATTTTAACGGCGTTTAGCATAATTTTGCTATCGGAATCTTATAAACTTGTAAAGAGACTAATTAAAAATAAAAATAATGCATAAACTTATCAATATGAGTCAAATAAAAATAACTGAAAGCGCTAAAAAAAGCAATAACATTATATATATTTACGAAATGCTCTCGCTCATTATCAAGCAACTTGGTTGCATTGAAGAACTAAGAGGCGGTAAAAATAGATACGAACTTATTCTAGACGTTCCGTCATCGTATAAAGACTTGCTACTCTTTGAAATTGAAGATAAGATTGCAGACGTGATTTCCGTAAATTACAAGTACACTTTTTTCAAAAAACACGTTAATTTAAGCGGTCTAAACGGCTTAGAAAAAGAACTGTTGCTGACCGCTTTGATTGCCGCCGATATTGATGAAGATAAAAAGTACGTCATTAAAAAACTTAAAAACTTTCAAGAGTACGCTCTCGACGGAATATTTAATTTTAGAATGAAGGCGCTCAAAGAAAAATGGAACGATATTTTAGGTTATATTCCACCTGGTTTTCAATCCTTAGAACTTAAAGACTTTATAATATATCTTATAAAGGATAAAATGGGAAAGCGAGTGTATTTTGACGAGGGTAGCGTTTACGATAAGAGTTTTAACGTGTTAAAACGAGTGGAACTACTATCTGGCGATAGTGGAGAAATTTCTATAGTAAAAGAAATTTTACTTTCGGGTGCGGGCGAAGTTGAACTTGGAACGAAACTTCCCAAAAACGATGAATTTTACCTTAAACAACTCTACGGGGATAGGGTAAGGTTTTCAAGTTCGTACTTTTCACAAAATAGTTGACAAAAAGTCAAGTTGGGTATATACTTAACTAGCAACTAAATATTAGGATAGGGATAAGTAGCCCTACGGAGCGTTTTCAGAGAGTTGCCCTTGGCTGAAAGGCAATAGCGCAAAGTAGATAGTGAAACCACCCTTTTATAATCCGAATCTAAAGAGTGGCTGATATTTTATGTTGGCAATTTGAGTGGAACCACGGTAAAGTTTTTATCGTCTCAAAGAATATTGTTTCTTTGAGGCGTTTTTTAATCCGTTATAAGCGTCGTTATACTTTGTTACTGCGACTTTTTAACACTTCGTTGACCAACAAGGTCTAACTCAGCGTTAAAAAATCTTGTGCCTCGTCTAACTCGCTTCTAACGGCTTAAATTTTTAATCCGTTATTTACTTCGCCTATCATCGTTTCTACTTAGCCGATAGACTTCGATGACCAAAAGGTCTATCTCAGCCTATCGCCAAAGTGAGCCTTGATATGCTTGCAACTAACGTCTTAAAATAGAGCATTGGATAGGCTTTGAGTTGCCTTGAAATACTCGTTTCTAATGTCTTAAAATACTTGTTCAACTCATCTTTGAGTTTTAATCCATAAATTATTACATAGTAAACTAAGGAGAATATTATGAAAGTTTATTTACCTGATAATACTGAACTTCAAGTTCAAGACGGCGCAACCGTATTAGACGTTGCGTTAAGTATTAGCGAAGGTCTTGCCCGCAACGCGGTTGCAGGTAAAGTCGACGGTGTTTTAGTTGATTTATCAACTAAGGTAGAAGAAGGTCAAAAAGTTGCAATCGTAACTTTAAGAGATGAAGAAGGTCTTGACGTTTATCGTCACACTTGTTCTCACGTTCTCGCTCAAGCGATAAAGACTATTTATCCTACTTGCGCGCTTGCAATCGGTCCTACTACCGCTACCGGTTTTTATTACGATATTGATTTTAAGACTCCTATAACTTTAGAAGATCTTAGCCAAATTGAAGACGAAATGAAAAAAATCATTAAGAGTGATTTGCCTATCGAGAGATTTACTCTTCCAAGAGACGAGGCTATCAAACTTATGAAAAAATATAGTGAACCTTATAAAGTTCAACTTATTGAAGATTTACCTGAAGGGGCAGAAATTTCTTTCTATAAGCAAGGCGCTTTCACCGATTTATGCCGTGGTCCGCACCTTCCTTCAACCGGTAAAATCAAGGCGTTCAAACTCACCGCGCTCAACGGTTCTTATTGGCGTGGCGATAGCAAGAATAAAATGCTTGCTAGAATTTACGGTACTGCTTTTGAAAAGAAGAGCCAACTTGACGAATACCTTGAAAAATTAGAACAAGCAAAACTTAGAGATCACAATAAACTCGGTAGAGAACTCGGTTATTTTACAACCGTTGATACAATTGGTCAAGGTCTTCCCGTTATGCTTGAAAAAGGCTCTAAAACTATTCAGGTTTTACAACGTTTCGTTGAAGATGAAGAGCAAAAAAGAGGTTATATTTTAACTAAAACTCCGCTTATGGCAAAGAGTGAGTTCTATGAAATCTCAGGCCATTGGGGGCATTATAAAGACGGTATGTTCGTTATCGGCGAAGAGGGAAAAGATAAAGAAGTTTTAGCGCTCCGCCCGATGACTTGCCCGTTCCAATTCCAAGTGTACCTTAACAAGCCGAGAAGTTACCGTGATCTTCCTATGCGTCTTGGCGAAACTTCAACTCTTTTCAGAAATGAAGATAGCGGTGAAATGCACGGTCTTATAAGAGTAAGGCAGTTTACTATTTCCGAAGGTCACTTGGCTTGTACTCCTGAACAACTTGAACAAGAATTCAAAGGTTGCGTTGACCTTATGCTTTATATGATGAAGGCGTTAGGTCTTGACAAAGATATATCTTACCGTTTCTCTAAATGGGATAAGAACAATAAGGAAAAATACATCGGCTCTGAAGAAGAGTGGGAAAACGTTCAAGGCGTTATGAAAAACATCTTGGATAATCTCGGTATCGACTATACCGAGGCCGACGGTGAAGCGGCGTTCTACGGCCCGAAACTCGACGTTCAAATTAAGAACGTTTACGGAAAGGAAGATACGCTCGTTACAATTCAAATCGACTTCCAACTTGCAAAGCGTTTCGAGATGGTTTACACCGATCGTGACGGCGAGAAGAAATATCCTTACGTTATTCACAGAACGAGCCTTGGTTGTTATGAAAGAACGCTTGCTCTCGTTATTGAAAAATACGCAGGTGCGCTCCCACTTTGGATGGCGCCCGTTCAAGCGAGCATACTTTCAATGACGGATAGAAGTGAAGAGTATTGTAGAAAACTTTGGGCTGACCTTTTAGAAGAAGGTATTCGTCCGTCTTTAGACCTTCGTAGCGAAAAGATGGGAAGAAAGATTAGAGATGCTCAACTTGAAAAAGTTCCTTATATGCTTATCGTTGGCGATAAAGAGATTGAAACCGGTACGGTAGCGGTAAGAGATAGAAAACTTGGCGACATTGGCGTTATGAGCGTTGAAGATTTTATAAAGAGAGTAAAGAGCGAAGTAAAATCTTTGAAACTTGACTAAAAAATAGTTGACAATATCTTAAAGAAGTGGTAATATAGTTGCGACAAGCAGAAGTTACCCCTTCTCGCCGGCAACAATTAGGTTAGCTAGGCTATGATAGATTTAATTGCCATAAGGCATTTTAATGACGGGTTACTTTTGTAATCCGTCAATTTTTTTTAAGGAAGGTACACGATTATTAAAAATCAACACCAAATAAACGAAGAGATATTAGATAAGGAAATCAGGCTTATCGGTGAAAACGGTGAGCAATTAGGCGTTATGAGCGCAAGCGCTGCTCTTTCTATAGCGTACGAGAGTGATTTAGACCTTGTTAAAATTTCTCCCAACGCAACGCCTCCCGTTTGTAAGATTATGAACTATGGTAAATACAAGTTCGAGCAAATCAAAAAGCAAAAGGAAGCGCGTAAAAATCAAAAAGTCGTTGAACTTAAAGAAATTTGGCTTTCAATGACTATTGACGTTGGCGATCTTAACGTTAAGGCGAAGCAAGCGCAAAAGTTTCTTGCCGCTGGCAACAAGATTAAAGTTTCAATTAGAATGCGCGGTCGTCAAAACGCTCACTCAAATCTCGGGGTTGAAGTTATGAACAAGTTCTATCAAATGATAGAAAACGACGCAATCCTTGAAAAGAAACCACTTTTGGAAGGAAGAAATATTCTTATGATATTAGCCCCCAAAGCGTAATGCTTAAAGGGCAAAACACAAATTTTTTAGGAGGACAAAATTATGCCAAAAATGAAATCGCATAGCGGTGCTAAGAAACGTTTTTCGCTTACCGCTACAGGCAAAGTAAAAAGAGGTCATCAAGGTAAGAGCCACATTTTATCAAAGAAGACCACTAAGAGAAAGAGAAGATTAAGAAGCGGTGCTTACGTTTCCGCTACTCAGGAAAAGACTATTAAGTCTATCATTCCTTACAAAGCATAATAGGGGAGGAATAAGATATGTTAATTAAAAGAGGCGTAAACGCTGTTAAAAAACGCAGAAAAATTATGAAACTTGCTAAGGGTTACTATGGTTCTAAGAGCAAACTTTACAGAGTTGCTAGAGAAGCCGTAATGAAATCCTTAAACTATGCTTACATCGGCAGAAAGAACAAAAAGAGAGATTTCCGTCAACTTTGGATTGCAAGAATCAATGCTGCTTGCAGACTCAATGAAATTTCTTACAGCAAATTTATGCACGGCTTAAAACTTGCAGGCATCAACCTTAACAGAAAGGTTCTTGCTGATATGGCAATCAATGACGAAAAGTCATTTGCAGCGCTCGTTAAAAAAGCAAAAGCAAAACTTGAAAAATAATTATTAAGGCCGATTACGGCTTAAATAGGCTGTTAATTTTATTAACAGCCTAAAAGTTTTTTTATGATTTATTCATCAAAGCAAAATTCGCTTATCAAAATGCTTGCGTCGCTCAAAGATAAAAAGGGTAGGCGCGAAAACGGTTTGTATATCGCGCAAGGCGTTAAAATGGTAAGCGAGGCAATAAAATTCAATCAAGAGATAGAGTATATCGTAATAGCGGAAGGGTTCGACGCTAGTTTTTTAGATTGCAACGCTAAAACTATAACGGTAACTAATCAAGTGTTTGAATATTTAAGCGATGAAAAAACTCCGCAAGGCGTGCTTGCAGTTATTAAAATTCCAGAATTTACCGCAAACAAACCAAATGGTAACGCAATCGTTTTAGACGGGATTCAAGACCCCGGTAACTTGGGAACGATTATTCGTACGGCGGTGGCGTCTGGTTATAGCGATATTTATCTTATAAATTCGGTTGATCCATTTTCGCCAAAAGTAGTTAAGGCGAGTATGAGTGGAATTTACTTTGTAAATCTTTACAAATGCACTTACGATGAATTGTTCCAAGTAATTGACGGTTATGATTTAATCGTTTCAGATTTAGACGGGGATAATTTATTTGAGTTTAAGCCAAAAAATAACTATGCAATAGTTATAGGTAACGAAGGCAACGGCGTTTCAAACGAATTAAGAGAAAAAGCAAGCGTTGTTTTAACTATTCCAATGACTGATAAGATAGAAAGTCTTAACGCATCGGTTGCGGCGGCGCTAATGATGTATAATCTAAAAAACTAAGTCTTATGATGTAAATAAGGAGAAAACTATGTCAGGACACAGTAAGTGGGCTAATATTAAAAATAAAAAAGCAAAGACGGATGCTGCTAAAGGTAAAATCTTTACTAAACTTGGTAGAGAACTTGCAGTTGCCGCTAAAGCGGGTTCAGACCCTGCAACAAACTCAAAACTTGCCGACGTTATTGCTAAAGCAAAAGCGGCTAACATGCCTAACGACAATATTATAAGAAGTATTAAAAAGGCTGCTGGTGAACTCGGCACGGTAAACTACGAAGTTAAAATTTACGAAGGTTACGGAATTGGCGGTAGCGCGGTAATCGTTAAAACTCTTACCGATAACGTAAACCGTACGGTAGGCGAAGTAAGGCATATTTTCGATAAATACGGCGGAAATATGGGAACTACCGGTTCAGTATCTTATATGTTTGAAAACTCAGGCGTAATCGTTATTGAAAGAACTGTTGACCTTAGTGAAGACGACGTTATGGAAATGGCTCTCGAAGCCGGTGCGGACGACGTTATCACGGAAGACGATTGCTTTGAAGTTAGAACTCAACCATCTGAATTTTCTGCGGTTAGAAAATATTTTGAAGAAAAGGGAATTACTCTTTTAGAGGCAGACATTATGATGGTTCCTAACGACAAGATTACCTTAAACGCTGATCAACTCGTATCTTTTAACAAGATGCTCGACGCCTTTGAAGATAACGACGACGTTCAAAACGTTTACCACAACGTTGAACTTCCCGAAGAAGATGATGAAGATTAATGCGTCGCATTAATCTTAATCGTTTAATCACCTTGGCTAAAACACGCAGGATTGCGTGTTTTTTTGTGTTAAAAAGATAAAAATTTTACCTAATTTTTTTAATATTAAAAAAATAATCGTAAAAGCATTGAAAATTTTTCAAAAAAAGTATATTATATAAGAGACTGTGTTACAACAATAAACATTAACGTAGGAATTATTATGGCAAAGAAGAGAAAAGGTATATTTACAAGAATAGTCGAAGGTAAAGAAAGATCTGAAGATTACGCGAGAAAAACCCTTCCGTCTAACAGATGGGCGCTCGGTTGGGATTTAATAAAAACTAACTTTGGTAAGAACGTGAAAATTAACTTGCTTACGTTCTTATTCGTTTTCCCGTTGTTCGTGCTTTTTTATTTTAGGGGCATTTATCTTCAAGCGCAGGCGTTCGGTTCTGTATTTTCAATGAATATAGGTATTGCTTATCCGTCGTATCCGTCGCAAAATTTAATAGGCGTTGCCGAAAGGATAACTTTTAATACTGACGTTTTGTTCTATCTTTTATTATTCGTATTTACTTTCTTAATGTCCGTTGGTCTTTCAGGCGGTTTTTACGTTATGAGAAATATGGTTTGGACGGAAGGCGTATTCGTTGTGTCAGACTTTTGGAGTGGTATTAAGAAAAACTACGGAATAGTTCTTCGCTCCACCTTATTATACGTTTTCTTCCTTGCAATAATTTTATTGACGGTAGACTTTTCAAATATTTTAATTGCGGAAAATTCAAGTGTAAAATGGCTGTTTATAATTCTTAAAATCGTAGGGTATATCTTAGTTGCCGTTCTCACAATAGCATTTTTATTCTCTATAACTTTAGGCGTTACTTATAAACTTTCATTTTTTGACCTTATAAAGAACTCTTCTATTCTTTCAATCGGGTTATTGCCAATCAACGCTTTCTTCGTGGTGCTTGCAATTCTTCCGTTTGGTTTGCTTTTATTAGAAGAAACTTCCATTTTCTTCTCGCTCGGCTTAATTTTAGTAATATTCTTATCGCTTTCGGTGTTTATGCTCATTTGGACTAACTATTCTCAATGGGTGTTCGACGAAATTATCAACGATAAAGTTGCCGGCGCTAAAAAGAATAGGGGTATTTATAAGAAAGGTGACGTTAAGGAAACTGAACAATTCGTTTACAAGAAGAGTATTTTCACAACTCGTCCTATCAAGCCTATCACCGATACGGATGTTGAAATTGCAATTCTTCCTGAAAACTATTCAAGAGAAGACCTTCTTCGTTTACAAGAAAGTAAGGACAATATGATTAAAGATAGCGAGCAATACGCTGAAGAACATCTTAAAGAATTGTCAGACAAAGAATCCATCGATAAATTCATGGGAACTGAATCTAATAAAAAGGATAAAAAATAATGAGTAAACTTCCTTATGAAGTTCTCTCTAACTACTATCAAAAACTAATTTTAGATAGCAATTACGATAGGTGGACAGATTATCTCTTAACCGTCGTTAAAGAAAAAGCGCCTATAATAACGGGCGTTGACGTGGGTTGTGGAACGGGTATTTTTACCCGCAAGTTAAAGCGCGCGGGGTTTAAGGTTTCGGGCGTTGATATTTCACAAGAGATGCTGTCGGTAGCGGAGAGTATTTCAAGAAAAGAAAGATTAAATATTGATTACATTAAGGGTGATATGAAAAATATTACCCTTTTTGATAAAGTAGGGTTTATATCCGTTGTTAACGACGGGCTTAATTATATTGCTAAAAAAGATTTATTAAAGACTTTTAAGTCTTTTAATAAGTGTTTGGTAAAGGGTGGGCTACTCGTATTTGATATATCCACCGAGCATAAACTTAAAAACGTGCTTGCGGGCAATATGTACGGCGATAATTCGGAAGATTTATCTTACATTTGGCTTTCAGAGTTTATAGAAAGTGAAAATAGGTTAGATATAGAAATTTCCTTCTTTGAAAAAAACGGGGAAACTTATTCTAGGTATGACGAGCGCCAATCTCAGTTCGTTCACACGCATAAAGATTTAATTGAAGTTATTGCTAGCGCGGGTTTTGAATTGGTTAGCGTAACTAACGCCTTTGGCGAGCAAATAAAAGAAGATGAAGAGAGAATTCTCTTTGTTGCAATCAAAAAATAATATGGGTAAAATTTATAAAACGTTATTGTTTGACGGTAAAATTTCGCTTGCGGTAATTGAAAGCACGGATATCGTCAATAAGGCAATTGAATATCATAAACTTACACCGCTTACGTCTGCTTGTTTAGGTAGAACGATGACGGCGTCTATTTTCATGGCGTCAAACCTTAAAAACGATGGGGATAAACTTTCTGTTTCCGTTTGTGGCGACGGGCCTGGTGGTCATATTATCGTTAGCGTTGATAGTAAACTTAGAGTTAGAGGTTATATTGACAACCCCGAAGTTAACCTTCCACTAAACGAAAAAGGTAAACTTGACGTTAAGTCTTGCGTGGGAAAGGGTAGAATAACGGTAGTTAGAAGTATGGGGCTTAAAGAGCCTTACACGGGTTCAAGCGAGATAATAAGCGGTGAACTTGCAGAAGATTTTGCCTTTTACTATACTATATCCGAGCAAGAGCCAACCGCTATGGCGCTTGGAGTTTTAGTTGACGGGGAAGGTAAGTGTATAGGTGCTGGCGGTATCGTTATGCAAGCGCTCCCCGGTTGCGATGATGAAACTGCAAAAATGGCTCAAGAAATAATTTATAAATACGGCGATATTAGTTCTCATATCCGCGCTCGTGGTGCAAAAGGTATAATCGAAGAAGATTTTAAGGGTTATTATTTTACCGAAAGGGATACCGTTTACGAGTGTATATGTTCAAAAGAGTATATTGACAGTTTGATTTTATCTCTTGGAAAGGAAGAAATTTACGATATATTAAGCGAGCAAGGTAAAATCTCAGTAGAGTGCCAATATTGTGATAAAAAGTATATTTATTTGGAAAGTGACGTTGAAAAACTTCTTTCAGAGATAGAAAATGGCTAAAATTTACGAAAGAAATAAATATTTGGAAATGCTTTTAGATAGCGTTGATGAAAAGTTTACAAACGGCGATTATTTAGGTTCGCTTGACGCTATCAATAAGTTACAAAATATAAATGGTGAAACACTCTTTATTTTAGCAAAAAGAGCGAGAGTTTTTTACGCTATGAACCGCTATTCGTTAGCAAATCGCGAGTGGTTTAAGTATTTATCTAAAACGTCTAATAAGAAAGATTATGCAATAGCGTATAACGGGCTTGGCGCAAGTTTTTACAAGATGGGGGAAGACGGCGTTGCCGGTTATTACTTCAAAATGCAAATTCTTGAAGATAAAGGAAAATCTCACTATTATTATGACGTTTTGAAAGAATATTACGAAGAAAAAGTGTTTTCAAAAGATAATTATTATCTAGCATATCCTTACGATATTGCGGATTTTACAAAGACCATTGAAAAAGCCGAAAGGCTTATGAAAAACGGCAATTTTGAAGGGGTTATAGACACTCTTCAAATTATTCCTGAAAACTCTAAATTTTATCCAACTTCACTCGTTGTAACATCTATTGCAAAGTTCTTTTTAGGCGACGCTGAAGGCGCTGTTTTAGACGTTGAAAAATCAATTTCAATCGAGCCTACTATTGCATCAGTTTGCAACGCAATTTCAATGTTTACGTCAATGGGCAATAAGGAAAAGGCAGATTATTACGTTGAAATGCTACCGCTTGTTAAATCAAATAACGGGGAAGACGATAATAAAATTTGTATGATTTACTGCGAAAGGGGCGAAGACCTTTTAGCCGAAAGTTACGCAAAAAATTACCTTTTGAAAAACCCGTACGATAGCGTTATGCTAATGCTTGCGGGTATGATAAGTTACAACCTTAAAAAATACGATTTTTCAGAGTATTATTTCAAAAAAGCATACAAGATTTCAAAGAGTTACAATTCGAAATATTACCTTGATTTATGCGAGAGTAAAAGCGTTGAAAGATTGAGTTATAACTTAGATATTTTAGATAGCGACCGCAAAAAAATTCTCAAAAGAATAGGCGAACTCATAACGGCGGATAATAGTTATAGGCTTGATAATCAAGAGGAAATTTACTCTTTATCAAGTTATGCTTTTACAAATGAAAATTATCAAATTCAATCGTCAATCATAACGCTTCTCGGTGAAATTTCAACCAAAAAGTCCTATGAAATTATGAAAGACGCGCTTATAAATCCTATAGTTTTCGACCGAGTAAAATCAGGTATTATTGGGTTTTTAGTGGCGGACGGTTTTGAAGAAGAAATCAGCGTTGTATTTTCAAACGTATTTAAGAAAATAACGCTTTATAGGGCGGAATTTGATAGAAATAACGGTGTTTTCGTTGAGGCTTACGCCTATTTATACGCAAGGCTTAGCCATCTTGAAGACGATTTTGAACCTATTAAAAATTCAACTGAAATAATCTATAAAAAGTTAGTTGAAAAAGATTTGATTAGAGAGATTAAAGACGTTAAGTCGCTTTCTGCGGTAATTTATGAACTTTCAAGCATAGCAGATATAAAATCGAGAAGGGAATTTGCATCTTTTTTCGACGCTAATTTGAGAGAGATTAAAAGAATAAAAAGTTTAATATTATAAAAGGCTTTTCGGTTGAAAAGCCTTTTTTTTATTTGTTTTTTATAAGCAGTTTTTCTAAAATACTAACGCCTAGATACATTAGCCCCGCAAGAACGCACAAAATTACGGTAGACGCCATAACCAAGTCAAGCCTAAACACTTGACCGCCGTAAACTATCAAATAGCCTATGCCTTGCTTTGAAACGAGATATTCGCCCATAATAGAGCCTATCCAAGCCATGCCGACGTTTATTTTTAGGCAAGAGATAAAAGTTCCTAAACTCGCTGGCAAAACTAATTTATAAAGCATTTGAATTTTGCTTGCGCCAAGCGAGCGCATAAGAAGAATTTTTCCTTGTTCTATCGACAAAAATCCGTTAAGCATAGTAATTATCGTAACGATAATAGTTATAAGTATAGCCATAAATACTATCGATTTAGTTCCCGCGCCAAACCAAACGATAATTATAGGTCCAAGCGCAATTTTTGGCAAACTATTAAGAACTACTATATAAGGCTCTAAAACTTTTCTCAAAAACTCGCTCCACCATAAAATTAAGGCGATTATCGTTCCTAAACTCGTTGCAATTAAAAAGCCGAGTAAAGTTTCATAAAGAGTGGTTTTTAAGTGCAAAAAGAGTTCTCCGCTTTTATATAAATCAACCGTCGTTTTAATTATTTGCGACGGCATACTCATTAAGAATTTATCTATAACGTTAAGCCTTGCAAGAACTTCCCACAGCGTTAAAAATATTACGAGAATTAAAACTTGAACGATTACCGTCAGAATTTTTTTGTTTCGCTTGCTATTTAAGTATTGTTTTCTATCGCGTGAAATATCGTTAGTTTTCATCGTTGAGTTCTCTCCATAGCGTTTCAAATAATTGAGAAAATTTTTTGTCTTCTCTGCGTTTTATAGGTGGTAAATTTTTGTCAAAATCTAAAACGTGCTCTTTATAGACTGTTGCTGGGCGCTTTGATAAAACGATAATTTTATCAGATAGAGATATTGCCTCCGCTATATCGTGAGTGACAAGTATTGCGGTTTTGTTTTCGGAACGAATAATTGAATAAACGTCGCCGTTAACTTTAAGCCTAGTTTGAGAGTCGAGCGCGGAAAAGGGCTCGTCAAGAAGAAGTAAGTCGGGGCGAGGAGCAAGAGTTCTTATTAATGCAACGCGTTGCCTCATACCGCCAGATAGTTGGTTAGGGTACGACTTAACGAAATCTTTTAACCCGTATTTTTCAATTAAAAATAGAGCGTTTTCTCTATTTTCTTTGGTGTTGATTTTTTTAATTTCAAGGGGCAATAGGACGTTTTTTTCAATATTTCGCCAAGAAAAAAGTTCGTCGCGCTGTAACATATAGCCGATGTTATCGTTTGTTTTTGAGATGTCTTCCCCTTTATATAAGATGTTGCCGTCGGTTGGGTTTAGTAAACCTGCAATCAACGATAAAACCGTAGTTTTTCCACAACCAGACGGACCTATAATTGAAACGAATTCCGTTTCTTTTACACTAAAGGATAAGTCTTTTATCGCCTTCGTTTCGGCGTTATCGCTTTGATAAGTTAGCGAAACTTTATTCAGCTTGAGTATTTCGTCCATATTTCTCCTTTGCCAATAACTTTTTTATCTAAATTCGCTGTAAATTTTATTTGCGATAGAATTATCTACTACGTCTGAGTAGGTAACTCCGTCTGCGCTTTCGCCGGCTGAAACGATAACGTCGATAAGAGTTTCAAACATTTCTTGAGGTAAAGCCATATTCTTCATCCAAGTATCAACGCTCTTGTAGTTTTCAAGTGATTTTTTAGTCGCTTGAAGTTCGCTACCTTTGAAATGCTTGATTAAATAACTTGCAACTTCTTCGCTTGGCGCGGTTTCGGTATAGATAAGCGCTTTTTGCATAGCGCGAGTGAATTTTTCAACTTTTTCGCTTTGATTTTTGATAAAACTTTCTAGCGCTATAAAAGAAGTGTAAGGTATTTCACCGCTCTTTGTTCCAACGCTTGCAACTATGTGACCTTTTCCTTGGCTAACAAACTCGGTTGCAACAGGCTCGAAAAGAGTTACGTAGTCTGAACTGCTCGTTTCAAAAGTGGGAGCCATTAAGTTGAATTGTATATCCGTTCTAAGCGTAATATCAACTCCTTCTGTCAAGCCTAATTTTTTAACGATATATTGAAAAGTCATCGCGGGAAGACCACCTTTTCTACCGATTATTATTTCCTTGTTTTTAAGGTTATTCCAGTCAAAATTCGGCTCTTCGTTTTTAGAAACTAAAAAGCAACCGTCACGCTTTGTAAGTTGCGCGAAAATCTTCGGGCTATCTTCACGTTTTTGACGGTTAACGTATACTGCGGTTTCTGGGCCTGCCAAGATAATATCGGCGTTTTTAGATAAAAGCGCCGTCATAGAAACGTCTGAACCACCGCCGTTAGTAAGTTCGATTTTTAAGCCTTCTTCTTCAAAAAAGCCCTTTTCGATAGCAACGTAAAAGGGGGCGTAAAAAAACGAGTCGGTTACTTCGTTAACGCGAATTAAGTTGTCGTCTTTGTTGCCTTTACAACCTACGCTTGAAAATAGCGTAAGCGTAAAGACGGATAAAAATGCAATAATTTTTTTCATAGTTACTCCTAAAATTATGAATAATACATAATATGTTGTTAAACTTTTGTTTGACAATAATTGAAAAACAATATATACTATATTGGCACTTATACTGACAAACTATGATGATAACGAAATTATCGGAGAAAAAATATGGAAATTTCAACAACCTATAATCCAAAAGAATTTGAAGATAGAATTTATAAGGAGTGGGAAGAAAAGGGCTATTTTAAGGCAAGCCCAAATCCTAAAAAAGTACCGTTCACCGTGGTAATTCCGCCACCGAACATCACAGGTCAACTCCACATGGGGCACGCTCTTAACGATTCTATTCAAGATAGTATTATAAGATTTAAGCGTATGCAAGGCTACGAAACACTTTGGCTCCCAGGAACGGATCACGCGTCTATTGCAACCGAAGTTAAAATCGTTGATGCGTTAAAAGCGGAAGGCTTATCAAAAGAACAAATCGGGCGTGAAGAATTTCTCGTTCGCGCTTGGGCGTGGAAGGAAAAATACGGCGGTAGAATCGTTGAACAACTTAAAAAATTAGGTTCTTCTTGCGACTGGTCGCGTTTAGCCTTCACTATGGACGAAAATCTTAATAAGGCTGTTAAAGAAGTTTTTGTTAATTTATACGAAAAGGGCTTAATTTATCAAGGTAAGAGAATTATCAACTGGTGTCCCGTTTGTAAAACGGCTCTTTCTGATGCTGAAGTTGACTATACTGAAGAGCAATCTGGTTTATGGCATATAAAATATCAAGTTAAGGGTGAAGATAGATACGTTATCGTTGCAACAACTCGTCCTGAAACTATGCTTGGCGACGTTGCGGTTGCAGTTAACCCCAAAGACGAAAGATATTTAGACTTAAAGGGTAAAATGCTTATTTTACCGATTGCTAATCGTGAAATTCCGCTTATTGAAGACGATTACGTTGAACTTGACTTTGGTACGGGCGCTGTTAAAATTACTCCTGCTCACGATCCTAACGACTTTGAAGTTGGTCTTCGCCATAATCTTCCCGTTATAAAGACTATGAACGACGACGGTACTATGAACGAAGAAGCAGGAAAATACTGTGGTCTTGATAGATTTGAGTGCAGAAAACAACTCGTTAAAGACTTAGAAGAACTCGGTTTACTTGAAAAAACCGAGGCGTACGCTCACAACGTTGGCCATTGTTATCGTTGTTCAACTATCGTTGAACCTATTATTTCAAAACAATGGTTCGTAAAAATGGAACCGCTTGCGAAACCCGCGATTGACGTTGTTAGAAAGAAGAGCATTAAGTTTAACCCCGATAGATTTACCAAAATTTACTATAACTGGATGGAAAACATTAGGGACTGGTGTATTTCACGTCAACTTTGGTGGGGTCATAGAATACCTGCTTACTACTGTGACGACTGTGGCGAAATGATGGTTTCTAAAGAAGATATTCACGTTTGTACTAAGTGCGGTAGCAAGAACGTTCGCCAAGATGAAGACGTGCTTGACACTTGGTTCAGTTCTGCATTGTGGCCTTTCTCAACGCTTGGCTATCCTGAAAACACAGAAGATCTCAAATATTTCTATCCTACCGATTTATTAGTTACCGCTTACGATATTATTTTCTTCTGGGTTGCTAGAATGATTTTCTCAGGACTCGAGCATACTAACCGTATTCCGTTTAGAGACGTTTTAATTCACGGTTTAGTTCGTGACGCTCAAGGAAGAAAGATGAGTAAGAGTTTAGGTAACGGTATCGACCCGCTTGAAATTATTGACAAGTATGGTGCAGATACTCTTCGTTACGCTCTTCTTAACGGTATTGCTCCCGGTAGCGATACGCGATTTAGTGAAGATAAAATCGAAGGTTGCCGTAACTATATTAATAAAATTTGGAACGCATCTCGTTTCGTTTTATTAAACTGTGAAGGAAAGACCATTAAAGATATATCTGAAATCAAACTCAACCTTGCAGACAAGTGGATTATTTCAAGACTTAATAACACCGTTAAAAAGGTTACTTTGGCGATGGAAAAATATGAAATTGGTCTTGCTTGCGGTGAACTTCAAGAGTTTTTCTGGAACGACTTCTGCGACTGGTATATTGAACTTTCTAAGCCGTACCTTTACGGAACTGACGAAGATAAGAAGACGGGCGTACTCAGCGTTTTAATTTACGTATTGAAAAACACCTTAAAACTTCTTCATCCCTATATTCCGTTTATTACCGAAGAGATTTATCAACATATTCCGGGCGTAAACGAAAGCATAATGATTTCCGAATACCCAAGATATAATTCTAAACTTGCTTACCGTAAAGACGCTGACGATTGCCGTTACGTTATGGATATAATTACCGCTATTCGTCAAATTAGAGCAGATACGGGTTGCGCTCCGAGTAAGAAAGTTGACCTTTTCGTAGTTTCTGAAAAGAAACGCCTTATTGAAAAGGCTCAAATTTATATCGAAAAACTTGCAAATATCGGCGAAGTTAAATTTATCGAGTCTAAAGATTCGCTTGACGTTAAGACTGTATCTGTCGTTCTTGATAAAACTGAACTTTACGTTCCGCTTGGCGAACTCGTTGATTTTGATAAAGAAATTGAAAGACTTCAAGGTGAACTTTCTAAAGTTGAGTCTGAAATTGCAAGGGCAAACGGCAAACTTTCTAACAACGGTTTCTTGGCAAAAGCGCCAAAGAACTTAGTTGATCAAGAAAGAGAAAAACTCAACAAGTATATCGATATGAGAAAGAAGATTAAGCAAAACTTAAAAGAACTTCAAGAAGTATAATTAAAAGCGAGCCGTTCGGCTCGCTTTTTTAGTCTAATTTTGTCGTAAAGATAAAGGTTTGAGTTTTAGTAGTTTACAAAAGAAGATTGTTGTGATAAAATAATTACATAAATGTAAATATTTTAAGGACTAGTTATGAAAAATAAAAATTCGTTAAAAGTTAGATTTTTGGGCGGTGTTGGCGAGATTGGCAAAAATATGACCGCTCTTGAATTTCAAAAAGATATTATAATAATCGACGCGGGGCTTACTTTTCCAAGCCAAGATATGCCAGGTATTGACCTAGTTATTCCCGACGTTACTTATATTATTCAAAACAAAGATAGGATTAAAGGTTTGTTTTTAACTCACGGGCATGAAGACCATATAGGCGGTGTTCCCTATCTTTTGAAAGAACTCGATATTCCCGTTTATGGAACTAAACTTACCTTAACTCTTTTAGAAAACAAGTTAAAAGAGCAGGGTGTAAAGAGCGCAAAACTCTTTGCGGTTGCGCCTAAAACGGTAATCAAGGCGGGTTGTTTTTCAGTTGAATTTATAAACGTTAACCACTCGATAGCAGGCGCGGTTGCGCTCGCTATTACAACGCCTGTCGGCATAGTTTTCCACTCGGGAGATTTTAAGGTTGATTTAACGCCTATCGGCGGGGATATTATCGACCTTGCAAGGCTTACTGAAATTGGCAAAAGGAAAGTACTCCTTATGCTTTGCGAGTCTACAAACGTTGAGCGTTCGGGTTATTCTATGAGCGAAAGCGTGGTTTATGAAAATTTGGAAAGGTTGTTTTTAGAAAACAAGCATAGAAGGCTTATCGTTGCAACATTTGCTTCAAACGTTTATAGAATCCAACAAATACTCAATTTGGCTGAAAAGAACAAGCGCAAGGTAGCATTATCTGGTAGAAGTATGATAAGCGTTATCGAAGCGGCGCGAAGTATCGGCGAATTATCCGTTCCAAAAGACGTTATCGTTGATATTGACCGCATTAAAAATATTCCCGATAAAGAACTTGTGGTTATATCAACAGGTTCTCAAGGCGAGCCTATGAGCGCGCTTACGCGTATGGCGTCGGGCGAGTCGAAAGACGTTATTATTGGAAGGAACGACACTATTATTATTTCGGCATCTCCAATCCCGGGAAACGAAAAGAATATTTATCAAGTTATAAACAACTTGTATCGAAAGGGCGCTGAAGTCGTTTACGAAAGTTTAGAGAAAATTCACGCGTCGGGGCACGCTTGCCAAGAAGAACTCAAAATTATGCACTCGCTTATTCGCCCTAAATTCTTTATTCCCGTGCACGGCGAATATCGCCATCTTATAAAGCACGTTGAACTTGCAAAAGAAATGGGGCTTAAAGATCATCAAGCGCTTATTTGCGATATAGGTGATACCGTTGAGTTTACTCAAAAAACAATGCGCCGTGGCGAAAAATTCCCGTCGGGCAGTAGGCTTGTTGACGGGCTTTCGGTTGGCGAAGCGCCGAGCGTTGTTAGAGATAGGCGCTATATCTCTGAAGAGGGGTTAGTGGTTGCCGTGGTTTGCGTTTCCGCTGAAAGCGGTCTTATATTGCAAGAGCCAGACCTTATTAGTAAAGGCGCGGGGCTTACCGAGCAACACGTTGCTGAAATGAAGGGTATTATTCTTAAAATACTTGATAATTACAACGTTAAATCGGCAGGCGATAAAACTGAAATTAGAAACGCTTTAAGAAAGAAACTTCGCGATTACGTTTACAAAAAAATTAAGAAAAATCCAATGGTTTTACCAATTATAACTGAAGTATGATAAACAAATACACTAAAGATCTTACCGCAAAGAGTGCGGAAAATAGTTTGCCAAGCGAACTTAACGAATTGAGAAAATTTTATAAAGAAAGCGGAATCCCAACGATACTTGACGAGAGTTTAACCGAACTGTTGTTAACCTTATTAGTTAAAAACCCCGAAAATATATTAGAACTTGGAACTGCAACGGGGTGTTCGGGAACGGCTATGCTTTTAACGTTGCCAAACGCAAAACTCACAACGATAGAAAAGCGCCAAGTTTCGCAAGACGAGGCTATCAAAAATTTCAAAAAGTTCGGCGTTTACGATAGAGTTACTTGCGTTTTGGGTGATAGTTACGAAACCGCTTGCTCGCTAATTGGCGAATTTGATTTTATATTTTTAGATTGCAATAAGGCAAGTTACACTCGTCTTTTACCCGTTTTGAAAGGATTGCTTAAAAAGGGTGGCGTTCTCTTTACCGATAACGTGTTGTTCCGCGGTTACGTTTCAGGCGAAAGCGAACCGCCAAGAGAATACCGCGCCTTGTCAAGAAAAATTGGCGAGTTTAACGAACTATTAGCAAATGATAAAGAGTTGCTAACTTGTTTTTTTGACGTGGGTGACGGCATATCTATAAGTTACAAAAAATAAATTTTTTGTAAGTTATATTTTCGCTTTGCGAAAGTTATATTTTTAGCCTTGGGCTAAAAGTGATATTTCGCCGTTGACGAAGTGATATTTTTTCGTTGCACGAAAAAGTTGTGGATGATTTTTATTTATAAACAAAATTTCTTTAGAACTAAGGTTACTTATGAAAAAAATAGAACTTTTAGCCCCTGCGGGCAATTTTGAAAAATTAAAAACTGCGCTTTATTATGGAGCGGATGCCGTTTACGTTGGCGGAAAGAGTTTTTCTTTGAGAGCGTTTTCAAATAATTTTACAAACGAAGAACTCGCCGAGGCGATTGATTATACTCACTCGCTTGGCAAAAAGATTTACGTTACCGTAAACGCCTTTATGAAAAATCACGAGATTGAAAAAATCAAGGAATATCTTGAGTTTTTATATAACGCTAACGTCGACGCGGTTATCGTTACCGACCCCGGCGTTATTTACCTTGCTAAAACTTGCGTTCCAAACCTTGAACTTCATCTTTCAACGCAGGCAAACACCTTAAACAAGGCGTCGGTCGAATTTTGGAAAAGTCAAGGCGTTAAGAGAATAGTTTTAGCAAGAGAACTTTCACTTGGCGAGATAAAAGAAATTAGCGATAGCGTTCAAGGCGTTGAACTTGAAGCGTTTATTCACGGCGCTATGTGTATAAGTTACAGCGGTAGATGTTTGCTTTCAAACTACTTGACGGGTAGAGACAGTAATCGTGGCGAGTGCGTTCAAGCATGCCGTTGGAATTTTGGCATTAAAGAAGTATCTAAAGACGGCGACTACTATCCTATCGAAGAAGATGAAAGGGGAACTTATATTCTCAACAGCAAAGACCTTAATATGATAGAGCATATCGGCGAGATGATTTCCGCAGGCGTTATCTCTTTTAAGATTGAAGGCAGAATGAAAGGGGAATATTACTTAGCAACCGTTATCAACGCATACCGCAGAGCGATTGACGAATTTTATGAAAAAGGCGTTTCATATAAAGATAATACTCTTTATATGACTGAACTTAAAAAGACCTTTCATAGAGCGTTTACAACCGCTTACGCATTTGGCGATAACGATAATACCGTAAATTATGAAAACTCTCAATCAACGGGGGATAGTTTATTCGTGGCGTCAGTTCTTGGCTACGATGAAAATAGAGGCGCGCTCGTTGAAATGAGAAATAGGTTCAAAGTTGGCGATACGCTTGAAATTTTATCGCCAAGCGACAATTTTAATAAAACTTTCGTTGTTAGCGAGATTGAAGACGAGTTTGGAAATAGCGTTACAGACGCTAAAAACGTTCAACAAAAACTTTATATCAAGGTTGATTATAAATTAAATAAAGGTGACATTTTGCGCCGTAGTTTAGTATAATTTTACAAGATTAGACATATTTTTACCTTAGGAGTAAAAGTATGTTTTTAGAATTATTAAGTTTTATTTTTGGCAAAATTATATTCTTTTGCGGAAGTATCGTAGGCGATTCTTTTCCGAAACCTTTGACGTTAGAAGAGGAAACCGAGTGTTTAGAAAAGTTTAGAAAATACGGTGACGAGTCGGCAAAAGATAAACTTATTCGCCACAATTTGCGATTAGTTGCTCACGTGGTTAAAAAATATCAAGGGGCGGACGAAACTGACGATTTAATTTCGGCGGGAACTATCGGGCTTATCAAAGCCATAAACTCGTATAATATCGACAAGGGAACTGCGCTTGCAACTTACACGGCAAAGTGCATTGAAAACGAGATTTTAATGCTCCTACGCCAAAACAAGAAGAACGCGCACGTTCTATCGCTATCGGGCGTTGTTGGAACGGATAAAGACGGCAATGAGTTAACGCTTATGGATTTAATTCCAGACGATTCTGAAGAACTTTCTCAAAGAATTGAGAAGAAAACCGAGAATAAAAAACTTATTGAAATTGTTGAAAGCACCTTAAAAGGTAGAGAACTTACCGTAATAAAATTACGGTATGGTTTATCGGGCGGAGTTCCGCTTGCTCAAAGAGAAGTTGCAAAATTACTAAAAATTTCTCGTTCGTATATATCGAGAATTGAGAAAAAGGCAATAGAAAAAATCAGGGAAGAAATGAAAAAGAGAGGAGCGTATTTCGATTGATATGGAAAATGCTTACAGTTTAGTTTTCGGCGCTACGGGTGGCATTGGCAAAGAGTTTTGCAAAGCCTTGGCAAAGCGTGGCGAAAACCTTTTTATATCGGGTAGACGGCAAAATAAAATAGAACTATTAAAAGAAGAACTTTTGTCAATTAATCCCAATATCAAAATTTTATCAAAAGAAGTTAACCTTGAAGACGAAATTAGTAGAAAAGAGTGTTACGACTATTTAACTGAAAAGGGTGTAAAAGTATGCGGGTTATATTTCGTTGCGGGTATTGATACGAGAAAGGCTTTCACAAAATATACCGAAGAAAAAATTTGCCTTCAATCAAGAGTTAATTTTGAAAGCGCCGTATCGATTACCAACTTCGTTTTAAGCCGTAGAGCGGAAAAATTAGATATTTTAGTGGTTTCTTCCGCGTGTGGTTTAACGCCGATGCCGTATTTTTCACTTTATTCCGCAACTAAATCTGCTCTCGTTTACTTTTTCAAGGGGTTAAAAGGCGAACTTAAAGGTCAAAAAGTTAAAATTACTTTGTTATGCCCGGGTAGCGTTCCAACGAGAGAAGATATTGTTGAAGATATAAAAAGTCAAGGTATTCAAGGAAGGCTTTCTAAAAAAACGCCAGATTACGTTGTTAAAGTTGCGCTTAAATCGTTAAAGAAAAACAAAACTATTTGTATTCCAGGGTTTTATAATAAGTTTACAAACTTTCTAACTAAAATTACGCCGTATAAATTACAGGCTAGCATTATCGCTAAAAAGTTCAAAAATAAAGAAAAGGACGCTTTTTAAGTATTTACAATTATATTTAAGTATGGTAAAATATAAAATATAAGGTTGTGAGAGCCAAAAAACAAAAGGTGAAAAGATATGAGTTTAGCAGACAAAATTTTTATTCAAAATTGTAAAGATATTATTGATAACGGGTATTGGGACACCGATCAAGCCGTTCGTCCGCGCTGGGCTGACGGTACGCCTGCTCATACCGTAAAACAGTTTGGGATAGTTAACAGATACGATTTATCTAAAGAATTTCCTATTTTAACTATTAGAAAGACCTTCTTCAAGTCTGCAATTGATGAAATTTTGTGGATTTGGCAAAAAAAGAGCAATAACATCAAAGACTTAAATTCTAAAATATGGGATCAATGGGCGGATGAAAACGGCTCTATCGGTAAAGCGTACGGCTATCAACTCGGTGTTAAACACAAGTATAAAGAAGGTGAGATGGATCAAGTTGATAGAGTTCTTTTCGACCTTAAAAACAATCCTTATTCAAGAAGAATAATGACTAATATTTATACTTTTGAAGACCTTCACGAAATGAACCTTTATCCTTGCGCTTACTCTATGACTTTTAACGTTTCCGCAGGTAAACTCAACGGCATACTCAATCAACGCTCGAACGATATGGTAGTTGCTAATAACTGGAACGTCGTTCAATATTCAATACTTCTTATTATGCTTGCTCAAGTATCTAATTTGGAAGTAGGCGAACTCGTTCACGTAATATCAGACGCGCACATTTACGATAGGCATATTCCCGCGCTTGAAAAAATGTTTGAAAACGAGCAATTTGAAGCGCCTAAACTCATCGTTAATAAAGACGTTAAGAATTTTTACGACTTTACAGTTGACGATTTCAAACTCGTTGACTACAAGTCAACACCGCTCGATACTAAGTTGGAGGTTGCTATATAATGAAATCAATAGTTGCAGTAGATAAAAAATGGGGCATAGGAAAAAATAACGATTTGCTTTTCTCTCTCCCTGAAGATATGAAGTTCTTCCGTGAAAAAACTAGCGGAAAAGTTTGCTGTATGGGATATAACACTTTGCTTTCCTTCCCAGGCTCAAAACCGCTTAAAAATAGAATCAATATCGTTTTAGCGCCACAAGGCGTTGAAAGGGACGATTGCACGATAGTTTACACTTTGGAAGAATTATCTAAAGAACTTTCAAAATATAATAGCGACGATATTTTTGTAATCGGCGGAGCAATGTTCTATAAAACTATGGTTGACTACTGTTCTGAAATTTTGGTAACCAAAGTTGATGCAGACGGTGAGGCTACGGTGTTCTATCCAAATTTAGATGAAAAATCTAACTTTGAACTCGTTTATACTTCTGACCCTATTGAAACTAACGGGCACGTTATAAGATTTACTACTTATAAAAACAATCAAGTTCAAAAATTTTAATTAAAAGACCTTTATAGGTCTTTTTTTATTTTGAGTATTTACAAAAGTTGTAAATTTGGCTATACTAAATATATAAATATAAAGGAGTAGACTTATGGCAACACCACATAATAGCGCTAAACTTGGCGATTTTGCAAAAACCGTTTTAATGCCCGGCGATCCAAAACGCGCTAAATTTATTGCTGATAAATTTTTAACCGACGCTAAACTCGTTAACGACGTTAGGGGAGTTCAAGGCTATACGGGAAAGTATAAAGGGATTGACGTTTCGGTAATGGCGTCTGGTATGGGCATGCCGTCAATGGCGATATACAGTCATGAACTTTTTAACTTCTACGGCGTTGAAAACATTATAAGGGTTGGTTCAACGGGCGCGTTAACTAAGGACTTAAATCTTTTTGATATAGTGCTTGCGCAAGGTGCGTCAACCGATAGTAATATGGTTAAGGCTTTTGTAAAGCGGGGCAAATTTGCGCCAATTTGCGATTATAATATGCTTAGCCATGCGGTAGACACGTGCAAAGAATTTAACCTTAACTACAAGGTGGGCAACGTCTTTTCAGCCGACGTTTTTTATTCTGAAATGGAAATGGCAAAAGAATATGCTAAGATGGGTGTTTTGTCCGTTGAAATGGAGGCGGCGGCACTTTATCTAAACGCAAGCAGTTTAGGTAAAAAAGCGCTTGCAATTTTAACTGTTTCCGATAGTTTAGTAACGGGCGAAGAAACGACGAGTGACGAGCGTGAAACGGCGTTTATCGATATGATAAAAGTTGCGCTCGAAGTAGCGGTTAAGATAGATAATGATTAATAGAGTATATTTAATGGTCGTTGATAGCCTAGGCATTGGCGGAGCGGACGATGCGGATAGATTTTTAGATGCAGGCTCTAACACCTTAGGCTCAATTAGAAAAAGCAAATATTTTAACGCTCCGAATTTAGAAAAGTTAGGTCTTTTTAATATTGACGGGGTTGGCGGTGGAATTGATAATCCAACCGCGTGTTTTGCTCGCCTTAAAGAAAAGAGCAACGGCAAAGATACAACGCTTGGGCATTGGGAGATAGCGGGCATCGTTTCAAACACACCGCTTAAAACCTATCCGAACGGTTTTCCAAAAGAGATAATTGATGAGTTTGAAAAACTTATCGGCGTTAAAACTTTATGCAATAAGCCGTATTCTGGAACGGAAGTTATCAAGGACTACGGAGAAGAACATATAAAAACGGGTTTTCCTATCGTTTACACGTCGCAAGATAGCGTGTTTCAAATAGCAACGCACGATAAAATAGTTCCTATAGAAACTTTATATCGTTATTGCGAAGTTGCAAGAAAACTGTTGACGGGTGAAAATTCAGTTGGAAGAGTTATTGCTCGCCCGTTTACCGGGGAATATCCATATATTCGCACGGGGTATAGGAAAGATTATTCAATACTTCCGCCGAGTAAAACTATGCTTGACGATATTTTAGATAGCGGATTAAAAGTTATATCGCTAGGTAAAATTTACGATATATTTAGCGGTCAAGGAATATCTAAAAGTTATAAAACTAAATCTAATTTAGAAGGGTATAGAAAGAGTTTGCAACTTCTCGACGAGGATTTTTCAGGGCTTTGCTTTATAAATTACGTTGATTTTGATAGTCTCTACGGTCATCGTAACGATATTGACGGTTACGCTAAAGAAGTAACAAAGTTCGATGAGTTTTTGGGTAAGTTTATAAACGGTTTATCCGATAGCGACTTGTTGATAATAACGGCAGATCACGGTTGCGATCCTTCAACTCCTTCTACCGATCACTCGCGTGAAGACGTTCCGCTTATTATTTATAATAATAAGATTAAGTCTAACAACTTGGGAACGATAAAGGGGTTTGACTGTATTGCATCAACCGTTTTATCTTCATTATCGATAAATAAAACTTATGGGGAAGATCTATTTAGTAAACTATGAGAGCGTACGACGTTATTAAGAAAAAGAGAGATGGTTTTGAACTCTCTTTTGAAGAATTAAATTTTATAGTAAAAGGCGCTGTTAGTGGCGAGATAAAAGATTATCAAATATCCGCGTTTTTAATGGCGGTTTATTTTAACGGTATGACCGAGCGCGAAACTTTAGATTTTACTTTGGCAATAGCAAATTCGGGTGAAAAGTTTATTGCAAAGGGAATTACGGGGGTTAAAGCCGATAAACACTCAACGGGTGGCGTTGGCGATAAAACGAGTTTAATAATATCTCCCGTACTTGCATCATTAGGCGTATTCGCCATTAAAATGAGCGGGCGCGGGCTTGGGCATACGGGTGGAACGGTAGATAAACTCGAATCAATAAAAGGCTATAAAGTTGAACTTTCAACCGATGAGTTTTTGAAAATTGCTAAAAAGTGTGGCGTAAGCATTATTGGGCAAACGGGCGATTTAGCGCCTGCCGATAAGATTTTTTATTCTCTTCGTGACGTTACGGCAACTATCGATAGTATTCCGCTTATCGCATCGAGCATAATGGGCAAAAAACTCACGGCGGACGATGACGTTATCGTTTTAGACGTAAAGACGGGAAACGGCGCGTTTATGAAAGATTTATCGTCGGCTGAAGATTTAGCAAAAGTTATGGTTAATATTGGCAAGGGGGCGGGTAAAAAAATAACTGCGCTCATTACCGATATGAACGAGCCGCTAGGTAATTACGTTGGCAACGCCTTGGAGATAAAGGAAGTTTTAGACGTATTAGCGGGAAAGGTGAAAAACGACTTGTACGACGTTTCTAAAATGCTTACCGCCGAGATTTTGTATCTTTCCGGCTATGGAGATAGGGAGTTTTGTAAAGCGCTTTTCGATAAAGAGATTGAAAACGGGAAAGCGCTTTGTAAATTTAAGGAGTTCGTGGCTTATCAAGGCGGTGATTTAACCGAGATTTTATCGGGCAATTATTGCGCTAGTAAAAGTTTTGACGTTTTGGCTAGCGAGAGTGGTTTTTTAATCGAACTCAACGCTGAAAAGGTTGGAATTTCTAGTTTGCTTTTAGGTGCAGGGAGAAACAAAAAGGAAGACAAAATCGACTATTTGGCAGGAATAATCTTGCATAAAAAAGTGGGCGATAAGGTAGAAAAAGGGGAAAAACTCGCAACGCTTTATTCTTCAAATGAAAGTTTGTTTAGTAGCGCGATAAAAGAGTTTTTGCAAGCCGTTAAGATTTTAGGCGATAAGCTCCAAATAAAATCCAAAATTATAAAAACTATCGAATAAAAAATTCCGCTTGTTAAAGCGGAGTTTTTATTTGCCAAAACACGATAGTTTTAGTATAATAAGATAGTTATGAAAGATAAAAAATTAAATTTAATCGGGCAGTTGTTATTGCTTTTTGCAACACTTTCTTGGGGAACTTCTTTCTTTATATTAAAAGAAACTATTTCCGCCGTTAACGAATTATTCGTTTTAGCGTTAAGATTTTTGTCGTCTGGAATATTGCTCGGCGTAATATTTTTGCCCAAAATACTTAAAAGTGATAAAAAGGTAATTTTGCGCGGTGTGATACTTGGCGTGATACTCGTTTTTGCATATATTATTCAAACTCGTGGTCTTTTTTACACAACACCTAGTAGAAATGCCTTCTTAACTTCGGCGTATTGCGTTATGGTTCCGTTTATCGCTTGGCTTATAACTAAAAACGCTCCCAAGGTTTATAATCTTATATCTGCGTTTATGTTAATAGTCGGCATAGGATTCGTTTCTTTTTCGGGTAAAACTGAAACGGGTTCAAACTTGCTACTTGGCGACGCGTTAACTTTAGGTGGAGCGGTATTTTACGCACTTCAAATTATATTTATTAACAAGTTCCAACAAAACCCTGAAGATACGGGAGTGTTACTCACTTTTGAAGTGTTAACGGTAGGCGTTGTTTGCGCTATATTAACGTTGATTTTCGAATTGCCAACAAATCCACAAGGCTACGCGCTTAATTTAGAGCAAATATTGAAAATAGGCTATCTCGCTATCGTATGCACGCTCTTTGCTCAAATGGCTCAAATTTTCGGGCAGAAGTACACGACTACTAATCAAGCATCGTTAATACTCAGTTTAGAGGCGGTGTTTGGAACGTTATTCAGCGTTATTTTAGGCGATGAAAAAATGACCGCTGGTTTAGTTATAGGTTTTATCATAATATTTATCGCTATGATGATAACCGAATTTAAGTTAGACCCCGTTAAACTTTTCAACAAGAAAAAATCTATAGAGTAAGGCTTTGTCACAACTTATGGTTGATTTTAAGAGAGCGCATCAAACGCAAGTAAGACACAGAAAGCCCGCTGGCAATACCCTTTGTCTTGCCGAGTGGCTTTAACACAGTATTACGAAGTGTTTCAGGCGCTCGATAATCAATTATAGGTTGTGACAGAGCCTAAAATAAACAACCGCTTGCGGAATTTCCGCAAGCGGTTTTATAATGCTTATTTTCTATTTTTTGCCCACTCTTTCATACGAAGGTCTTTGGATAAAATTTTCTTTCTAAGTCTAATTGAAGTGGGAGTAAGTTCTAAGAGTTCATCGTCGGCAATAAATTCCATGCATTGCTCTAAACTCATAATGGTCGGTGGAACGAGTTTAAGAGCATCGTCGCTACCGCTTGCTCTGTTATTCGTTAAGTGCTTAACTTTGCAAACGTTAACTACTAAGTCTTCATCACGCGAGTTAACGCCAACAATCATACCTTCGTAAACTTTTAAGCCCGGCCCTACGAAAAGGGTAGAGCGCTCTTGCGCGTTAAATAAACCGTATTGCGTAGTTACGCCTGCCTCAAAGCAAACGAGCGAACCGCGATTTCTTTCCTTAATATCGCCCTTGTACGGCTCGTAACCTGCAAAAACTGACGCCATTGTGCCAAAACCCTTAGTGTCGGTTAACATTTCGTTACGATAACCTATCAAGCATCTTGACGGAATTTTGAAGGTAAGTTTTGTTCCGCCTCTATCGTCAGCGTCCATCGAAACGAGTTCGCCACGGCGTTCGCCGAGTTTGCTCATAACCGCGCCAACGTATTCGGTGGGAACTTCAACAACCAAGTCTTCCATTGGTTCGTGAGTTTTGCCGTTAATTTCCTTGAAGATAACTTTTGGGCGTGAAACTTGGAATTCGTAACCTTCACGGCGCATTTCTTCGATAAGTATTGATAAATGAAGTTCGCCTCTTCCAAATACTTTGAAAGTATCTGCACTATCGGTATCTTCAACTCGCATTGAAACGTTGGTTTCAATTTCACGATATAGTCTTGCTCTTAAATGGCGAGAAGTTACGAATTTTCCTTCTTTTCCTGCAAAAGGCGAGTTGTTTACCATAAACATCATAGAAATCGTAGGCTCGTCAATCGCAACGAAGGGGAGTGCCTCAGCGCAGTCAAGAGAGCATACAGTTTCGCCAATATTTATATCGGGTATTCCTGAAATTGCTATAATATCGCCAACCGTTGCGCTTTCAACCTCAACTCGTTTAAGCCCTTCAAATTGATAGAGTTTACCAATTTTAGAGTTTGAAACGGTGCCGTTAGTGTGGCAAACGGAAACTGCTTGCATATCTTTTACAGAACCTCTAATAATCTTGCCAACGCCAATTCTACCAACGTATTCGTCGTAATCAACGTTGCAAATAAGAGTTTGAAGACCACCTTCAAAATCGCCAACGGGCGCGGGGATTTCTTCAATGACCGTTTTAAGAAGATCACTCATATCGGTGGTTGGTTTAGATAAGTCGTTAGTTGCCCAGCCTTGCCTTGCGGACGCGTAAACGGTCTTAAAGTCAAGTTGATCGTCGTTAGCGCCAAGTTCGATAAAGAGTTCGATAACGCTATCCATAGTTTTATCAAGGTCGCCACCTTTGTCAACCTTATTTATAACCACGATAGGCTTTTTGTTTAAGGATAACGCTTTTTTAAGAACGTAACGAGTTTGGGGCATACAGCCTTCAACCGCGTCAACTAAAAGTATAACGCCGTCTACCATTGATAAAATACGTTCAACTTCACCGCCAAAGTCTGCGTGGCCAGGGGTGTCGATAATGTTAATCTTAACGCCTTGATAGTTAACCGCCGTGTTTTTTGCAAGAATCGTAATTCCGCGTTCACGCTCTAAGTCGTTAGAGTCCATAACTCTGTCTTGAACGACTTCGTTAGTTCTAAAAATGCCGTTTTGTTTAAGGAGCGCGTCAACGAGCGTAGTTTTGCCGTGGTCAACGTGCGCTATAATTGCTATATTTCTAATATTTTCACGTGTTTTCATAAGTTAATTTTATTATTTTAGCGTTTATTTGTCAAACAAATAAAGGGCGGATAAATTATTTTAAGTTTTTTTTAATTATAAGCGTAAAATGGTTGCAAAAAATTTAGTGCTTTGCTATAATAAAGTAAATTAAATATTTGCTGATAAAACTTGCTGGTAAAACTGCAAGCGTAGGCGCTCTGGAGAATCTCTTAAACGAGTACCGAAGGTGCAAGCAACTTAGGTTGTGAAACTCTCAGGTAAAAGGACAGATTTACTTTTATAGATAAAGGATATTTTTGTTTTCGGGTAAGGATTTTTCTTACCCGAATTTTTATTGGCAAAAAAAGGAGTTGTTTATGCAGGTTTTATACGACGTACTTAACTGGATTGACGGCAATATTTTATGGGGTATTCCAATGCTCGCATTAATTATTGCAAGCGGTGTTTTCTTAACTATTAGGCTCAAAGGCTTCCAAGTAAGAAAATTCGGATATTCATTAAAGCAAACTATGGGGCGTTCTATCCGTCAAATGAAGGGTGAAAAACTCACTCTTGATAATGACAAAGCGATTTCCCCTTTCGAAGCGTTCTCTACCGCAGTTTCAGGAACTGTTGGTACTGGTAACATCGTTGGCGTTACCACCGCTATTTTATCAGGTGGTCCCGGTGCGGTGTTCTGGATGTGGATTTCAGCATTTTTTGGTATGATTACTAAATATGCCGAAATTACGCTTTCACTTTTCTTCAGAAAGAAAGATGAAAAGAACGAATATATCGGCGGACCTATGTTCTATATTGAAAAGGGTTTGAAGTGCAAATGGCTTGCAATTGTTTTTGCAGTATTTGCAATGCTTGCCGCTATCGGTATGAGTTCAGTTCAAGCAGATACTATTCAATCTAACTGGAATACTACTTTCAATATTCCTACTTGGGTTACTGCAATCATTATCGCAGTTCTTACCGCTCTCGTTGTTATCGGCGGTATTAAGAGAATTGGTAAGGTTGCTTCTATGATCGTTCCGTTCATGGCAATTTTATTCTTACTTCTTGCTATCGTAGTTATTTGCGTTAACGGCGCGGCTATTCCCGCAGCGTTCGCGTCAATTTTTGCTAGTGCTTTCACTACTAAGTCAATCCTTGGTGGTTTTGCTGGTTACGGCATTATGTCTGCTATGCGTTACGGTTTTGCTCGTGGTGTATTCAGTAACGAAGCAGGTCTTGGCTCTTCTCCTATCGCTCACGCAACCTCTTCTGAAGTTGAACCTGTTAGACAAGGTCTTTGGGGTATTTTCGAAGTATTCCTTGACACTTTCGTAATTTGTACTTTAACGGCTCTCTTCGTTCTTACTGCTAATATCGGTGGCGATAGCGGTGCAAACGTTGCTCTTGCAAGTTTTTCAAGCGTTGGCGGTTGGTTTGGCGTTATCTGCAAATATTCTTTCTCAATTATTTTACCGCTCTTTGCGTTCACAACTATTCTTGCTTGGGCAGTTTACGGTGCTAAGGCATGCCAATACATCTTCGGTAAGAAGAGTGAAATGGTGTTCAACGTAATCTACGTTGTAATGATTATCGGTATCGGTTTACTTACCTTCTTTGGTGGTAATAATTTAGGCGCTGACTTCGTATGGCTCATCTCTGATATGACTAATGCGTTAATGGCGTTACCTAACTTAATTGCTCTTATCGGTCTTTCAGGTTTACTTATTAAAATTACAAAGAACTACTTTGATAGAAAGAAGGGTAACGACGTTGTTCCAATGCTTTCCGCTTATGACGACGTTAACGAAGAACTCGCCCAAAAAATTAAAGGTATGAAGATTGATTAATCGCTAAAAAATCAATAAAATAAATAAAAAACGCTCCATTGACAAAGGTTGGTGGGGCGTATTTTTTTGATTTTATAAAAATTTTGAAAAAGTTAATAAAAACGCTTGCAATAATTTTATCAATATGCTAATATAAGTAGGCAATCAAAAGTTGGTACCTACTGAAAACTTAAGGTTTTTTGTAAACATACTTGTATTTTGCTTGACAAACTCGCAAGTTTATTATATTATAAACGAGCGTAGGCAAAGCGGGGTGTGGCGCAGTTGGTAGCGCGCGTGGTTTGGGACCATGAGGTCGGGAGTTCGAGCCTCTTCACCCCGACCATTAAAAACGAGGGCCTTTAGCTCAGTTG
>SVHZ01000015.1 GCA_015055525.1 Clostridiales bacterium | reverse complement strand
CCTTGCTGGTCAACGAAGTGTTAAAAAGTCGCAGTAACAAAGTATAACGACGCTTATAACGGATTAAAACTCAAAGCCTATTAAATGCTCTATTTTAAGACGTTAGTTGCAAGCATATCGAGGCTCGCGAGAGAGATAGGCTGAGATAGACCTTGTTGGTCATCGAAGTCTATCGCTTGAGCAGAAACGATGATAGGCGACGCAAATAACGGATTAAAAGAGGCCGGTAATTATGCCGTCATCGCTCACGTCAATCTTAGTTGCAGACGGAACTTTGGGAAGACCGGGCATCGTCATAATGTTACCGGTAAGCGCTACGATAAATCCTGCGCCTGCGGATATTTTTAATTTTCTAACGGTAACGGTAAATCCTTCGGGCGCGCCAATCTTCTTGGCATCGTCAGAAAAACTATATTGCGTTTTTGCAACGCAAACGGGAAGTTTATCGTAGCCGTTTTGAGTTAACGTTTCAAGATCTTTTTCAGCATCTTTCGTAAACGCTACGCCAACGCCCCTATAAATTTTTGTAACTATTGCTTGAAGTTTTTCTTTGATTGAAAGATTTACGTCGTAACTGAACGTAAAATCGTTTTTAGCATCGCAAAGTTTAACAACTTCGTTAGCAAGTTCGATAGCGCCGTTGCCACCGTCAGCCCATACCGTTGATAAAACTGCTTTAACGCCTAACTTTTCACACTCGCTAATAACGAGATTTATTTCATCATCAGTATCGGTTGGGAAACGATTGATTGCTACTACACAAGGAAGTTTATAAACTTCAGTTATGTTTGAAACGTGGCGAAGAAGGTTTGGAAGACCTTCTTTAAGCGCAGTTAAATTTTCCGCACCAAGATCTGCCTTTTGAACTCCACCGTGCATTTTAAGCGCTCTAACGGTGGCAACCATAACGACTGCGGACGGAGTTAAGTTTGAAGCTCTACACTTAATATCAAGGAATTTTTCCGCGCCTAAGTCTGCGCCGAAACCCGCCTCGGTTATACAGTAATCGGCAAGTTTTAACGCCGTGTCAGTTGCGATAACGGAGTTGCAACCGTGCGCAATATTTGCAAACGGGCCACCGTGAACGAACGCGGGATTGCCTTCTAAAGTTTGAACGAGATTTGGTTTGATAGCGTCTTTTAATAAAGCGGTTAACGCTCCCACCGCGCCAAGTTGACCTGCAGTTACCGGCTTTCCGTCAAAGTTATAGCCAACTACTATTTTTGAAAGCCTATCTTTAAGGTCGGAAATAGACGACGCCATGCAGAATATAGCCATAATTTCAGACGCAACGGTAATATCAAAGCCGTCGCCTCTTTTTACGCCGTTAACTTTCTTGCCAAGCCCGTCTATAACAACTCTTAACTGACGGTCGTTCATATCAACGCATCTTTTCCAAGTGATTGCGCGCGTGTTGATTTGAAGTTCGTTGCCTTGATAGATGTGATTATCTATCATAGCGGCAAGAAGGTTATTTGCCGCGCCGATTGCGTGAAGGTCGCCTGTAAAGTGAAGATTGATATCTTCCATAGGAACTACTTGAGCATATCCGCCACCGGCAGCGCCACCCTTAATTCCGAAAACCGGACCTAAGGAAGGCTCACGCATAGCAACGATAGAATTTTTACCTATCGCGTTAAGCGCGTCTGATAAGCCGATAGTAGTGGTGGTTTTACCTTCGCCAGCAGGAGTCGGCGTAATTGCGGTAACTAAAACGAGTTTGCCTTTACGCTTAACGTCTTTAAGTTTAGTAATGTCAATTTTCGCTTTATATTTACCGTAAAGTTCAATATCGTCTTCGGTAATGTTTAATTTTTTAGCAATCTCGGTTATAGGTTGCATTTTGCACGCTTGAGCAATTTCAATATCACTTAAATAAGCCATAATGTACTCCGTTGTTTGCTATGCAAACAATTATATTTATTTTGTAAAATAACTTACGGCTGACTCAAATAAACGCATATCGTATTCGCCGATAACGTTCTTATATAAGCCGTAACCCTTTCTTTCGCTATGACCCATTTTACCAAATACTCTACCGTCGGGAGATAAAATACCTTCGATAGCGGAAATACTTCCGTTGGGGTTAAATTGAATATCCATAGTTGCTCTATTGTCAAAGTCAACGTATTGAGTCATAATTTGACCGTTTTGAGCAAGGGTTTTAATTAAATCGTCACTTGCAATAAATTTACCTTCGCCGTGAGAGATTGCAACGTTATAAACGTCGCCAACCTTAACGCCTGAAAGCCAAGGAGATTTAGTTGACGCTACTCTTACTCTTACAATCTTTGATTGGTGTCTACCAATATTATTGTAAGTTAAGGTTGGGCAAGTTTCATCGGTATCGATAATCTTACCGTAAGGTACAAGACCGAGTTTAATAAGCGCTTGGAAACCGTTACAAATACCACCCATTAAACCGTCGCGTTTTTCTAAAAGTTCGGTAACTTGTTCTTTTACCGCGCCGTTTCTAAAGAAAGCGGTAATAAATTTACCAGAACCGTCAGGCTCGTCACCACCGGAGAAACCACCGGGAACGAATATCATTTGGCTTGATTTAGCCTTTGATGAAAATTCTTCAACCGACTTAGCAACGTCTGATGCAGTAAGGTTTTTAATAACGTAAATTTCAGCGTCCGCGCCAGCGTCTTCAAACGCCTTAGCAGTATCAAACTCACAGTTAGTTCCTGGGAATACCGGAATTAATACCTTGGGTTTAGCAGTCTTTATATTGCAAGAAAGTTTATTTTCTCCGCTATATGAGAAAGTTTCCGCTACGCCTTCAGTTTTAAGGTTACAAGCAAAAACAGGTTCAAGCTTGTCTTCATAGATTTTTAATAATTTTAATAAATCAAGCGAAGTTTCCTTGTAAGAAATAACTTTTTCTTCAGTTGTGTAACCTAAAAGTTCGCCAACTTCAAAGTCACCGTCAAGTTCGATTACAAAACTACCATAATTGTACTTAAACATATCGTTTAAGCAAGCGCCGTTATCGTACTTAAAGCCAATTTGGTTACCGATTGCCATTTTAAGAATTGCTTCTGCAATACCGCCGTAAGTCGGAGTGTAAACGGAAAGAGCTTTTTTACTTCTTAAAAGTTCGGTTACAACCTTGAAGTTATCGAGTAACGACTTGGTTTCAGGAAGACCGCTCTTTTGATATTTAGGTCTTAAAACAACTACTTTACTGCCTGCTTTCTTAAATTCAGGAGAAGTAACTTCGTCAACTTGACCAGTAGTTACGGCAAAGGAAACGAGAGTTGGCGGAACGTCAATATCTTCAAACGTACCACTCATAGAGTCCTTACCGCCGATAGCCGCAACGCCGAGTTCAACTTGCGCCTTGAACGCGCCTAACAACGCGCTTGCAGGTTGACCCCAACGAATAGGATCTTTTTTAAGTTTTTGGAAGTATTCTTGGAAGGTAAGATATACGTCTTTGTATTCAGCGCCCGTTGCAATAAGTTTACATACGCTTTCAACTACTGCAAGGTATGCGCCGTGATACGGGCTCTTTTCCGCAACGTACGGGTTACCACCCCAAGCCATATAAGATACCGTATCGGTATGACCTTTTTCAACTGAAACGAGATTTACCATCGCTTGTGGCGGAGTTTGTTGATACTTACCACCAAACGGCATAAGTACCGTGCCCGCGCCGATAGTAGAGTCAAAGCGTTCGGATAAACCGCGCTTTGAACATACGTTAAGGTCGTCTGCTAAACTTTCGTAAGCCTTTGTAAAATCACTTACGGTTTCTTTTTCATAACAAGTTGAAGATTGTGCTTTTACTTCAACGTGCTTTTCAGCGCCGTTGCTGTTTAAGAACTCTCTTGAAATATCAACGATAACTTTATCGTTCCACGTCATAACTAAACGCGCTTGCTCGGTTACGGTTGCAACAACGCTTGCTTCTAAGTTTTCTTTTTCGGCAAGAGCAATGAATTTTTCAACGTCTTTTTCTTCAACTACAACCGCCATTCTCTCTTGAGATTCGGAAATTGCAAGTTCAGTACCGTCAAGACCGTCGTACTTTTTCTTTACCGCGTTAAGATTGATAAACAAGCCGTCTGCAAGTTCGCCGATAGCAACGGAAACACCGCCCGCGCCAAAGTCGTTACAACGCTTAATCATAAGCATAGCGTCTTTATTTCTAAATAATCTTTGAAGTTTTCTCTCTTCTGGAGCGTTACCTTTTTGAACTTCCGCACCACAAGCAGTCAAAGATTCAAGAGTGTGTGATTTTGAAGAACCAGTCGCACCACCGCAACCGTCTCTACCCGTTCTACCGCCGATTAAAATTACTTTATCCGTAGGAGCGGGAACTTCACGCCTAACGTTTTCTTGTGGAGTTGCGGCAACAACCGCGCCGATTTCCATACGTTTTGCGCTATAGCCTTCGTGATAAATTTCATCAACTTGACCAGTTGCAAGACCGATTTGGTTACCGTAAGATGAATAGCCCGCTGCAGCAGTAGTTACAATCTTTCTTTGTGGAAGTTTGCCTTTGAGCGTTTCTTTAACGGGGCGTAAAGGATTAGCAGCACCGGTTACGCGCATAGCGGCGTAAACGTAACTTCTACCGGAAAGCGGATCTCTTATAGCACCGCCGATACAAGTTGCGGCACCACCGAACGGTTCGATTTCAGTCGGGTGATTGTGAGTTTCGTTTTTGAAAAGAAGTAACCAATCTTGGTCTTCGCCGTTAACTTTAACTTTGATTTTAACGGTGCAAGCGTTGATTTCTTCAGACTCGTCAAGACCTGTTAAAATTCCGCGTTTTTTAAGAAGTTTTGCAGCGAGAGTACCTATATCCATAAGGTTTATGGGTTTAGTTCTTGAAAGTTCCTTTCTCGCGTCAAGGTATTCTTGATAAGTCTTTTCGATTTCTTCATCTTCAAAAGTGATGCCGTCAATAGTAGTTAAGAAAGTGGTGTGACGGCAATGGTCTGACCAATAAGTATCAATCATTCTAATTTCAGTTAAGGTTGGATTTCTCTTTTCTGAAATAAAATACTTTTGGCAGAACGCTATATCGTCGCCGTCCATAGCGAGAGCGTATTTTGAAACGAATTGTTCTAAACCTTCTCTATCAAGGTCGATAAACCCTTCTAACACTTCAACTTCGCTTGGAACGGGTTGCTCTATTTTTAACGTTTCATAAGTTTTAAGTTCAGCCTCTCTGCTTTCAACTGGGTTGATAACGAATTTTTTAATTGCTAAAAGTTCTGCATCAGTAACGTTGCCATACACCGCGTAAACCTTGGCAGTCTTAACGGTGGGGCGTTCCTTTTGAGAAATAAGTTGAATACATTGACTTGCAGAATCCGCCCTTTGATCAAATTGACCCGGGAGATATTCAACGGCAAAAACTTTAGCGCCGTCTAAATCAACCACGTCGCTTGCGGTATCCATTTGCGGTTCTGAAAATACCGTTTTTACAGAATAATCAAAGAGTGATTTTTCAATATCTTCAACGTCGTAACGGTTAATTACTCTAATATTTTCAACGCTTTTAATTTCAAGTAAGTCTCTAACTTCTTGTAAAAGTGAATTTGCTTCGTGTTGAAAGCCTTGCTTTTTTTCTACGTAAACTCTGTAAACCATATTACTCCTATTTTACTTCTTGGTTGCTAATAATGCTTTTTTGCCTATGTCTTTTCTAAAATACGCGTTATCAAAAGAAATTTTTTCAACTACTTTGTAAGCGTTTTTAATTGCTTCTTCTAAACTGTCTGCCGTTGCCACCGCACCGAGAACTCTACCGCCGGAAGTTTTCAAAACTCCACCGTCAAGTTTAGCGCCTGCAACGTAAACGTTTTCGTTTTCTTCTAAGTCGCCTATTTTAATTTCAAAGCCACTTTCATACTTTTGCGGATAACCGCTCGACGCCATTACTACGCAAGTTGCCGAGCCGTTTGAAAATTTAACTAATTCTTCATTAAGCGTTCCGTTAGTAGTTGCAATCATTATATCTAAAAGGTCGCTCTCAAGTAGAGGAAGAACAACTTGAGTTTCAGGATCGCCAAAACGACAGTTATATTCTATTACCTTAGGTCCTTTTGGAGTAAGCATAAGTCCAAAGTATAAGCAACCTTTGAAAGTTCTGCCTTCTTTATTCATAGCGTCAATCGTTGGAAGGAAAATCTTTTCCATACACTCTTTGGCAACTTCTTCGGTATAATATGGGTTTGGAGCAATCGTACCCATACCACCCGTATTTAAGCCTTCATCGTTATCGAGCGCTCTTTTATGGTCCATTGAAGAAACCATAGGAATAACCACTTTACCGTCGGTAAAAGATAAAACTGAAACTTCAGGGCCGGTTAAAAATTCTTCGACTAAGATGTTGTTTCCGCTAGCGCCGAAAACTTTATCGAGCATAATTTCTTTAACGGCATTTTCCGCTTCAACGAAATTTTTTGCTATGATAACGCCTTTGCCAAGCGCAAGCCCGTCCGCTTTGATAACGGTTGGGTAAGAAGTAGTTTTAAGGTATTCTATCGCGCTTTCAGCATTGTCAAAAGTAACGCTGTCACCTGTTGGAATACCGTATTTTTTCATAAGGTTTTTAGAAAAAACTTTACTACCTTCTAAAATTGCCGCGCATTTTTTAGGTCCAAAACAAGGAACGCCTATTTCTTCAAGGCGGTCAACTAAGCCTAAAACCAACGGATCGTCTGGCGCAACGACGCAATAATCAATTTGCTTTTCTTTAGCAAACTCAACAATTTTATCAAGTTCGGTTGCTTTGATAGGATAACACTCGGCATCTAAAGCAATACCGCCGTTACCTGGCGTTGCGTAAATTTTTTCTACTTTACTACTCTTTTTTAAGCTTTTGATAATGGCGTGTTCTCTACCACCGCCACCTACTACTAATATTTTCATAATTTCTCCAATTGGATGTTTTTTATCGTATTTTTAAGCCTATTAAATGCTCTATTTTAAGACGTTAGAAGCAAGTTAGGCGAAATCAAAGCCTGTTCAATGCTCTTTTTTAAGACGTTAGTTACGAGTTAGGCAAGGCTCGCAAAGTGTTTGAGATGAGATAGACCTTTTTGGTCATCGAAGTTCAAACACGAAGCAGAAACGATGCATAACGAAGTAAATAACGGATTAAAATTAGTGATGGAAGAGACGCATACCGGTGAATACCATCGCCATACCGTAACTATCCGCTGCGGAAATTACGATATCGTCTCTTAAAGAGCCACCCGGTTGAGCAACGAAGGATACACCGCTCTTTGCCGCTCTATCGATATTATCAGAGAACGGGAAGAACGCGTCACTACCTAATGATACGCCCGTAATAGTTTTTAAGTATGCTTTCTTTTCTTCTTTGGTAAAGGGCTCTGGGCGAACGGCAAAATATTTTTGCCATACGTCGTCACCTAAAACTAAATCGCTTTCATCATCTGAAAGATAAAGGTCGATAATATTGTTTTTGTCAGGTCTACCAACGCCGTCTGCAAATTGAAGATTTAATACCTTTTCGCTTTGACGCAAGTGCCAAAGGTCTGCTTTTTGAGCGGCTAAACGAGTGCAATGAATACGAGATTGTTGACCTGCGCCAACGCCGATTGCTTGACCATCGTAAGCAAAACAAACGGAATTTGATTGAGTGTATTTAAGAGTGATAAGAGAAATTATAAGATCAATCTTCTTATCTTCTGGAATATCTTTGTTAGCAGTTACAACGTCTGAAAGAAGTTCTTTATCAATCTTGAAGTTGTTTCTACCTTGCTCGAAAGTTATGCCGTAAACTTGCTTTCTCTCTAACTCTTCAGGGATATAATTTTCGTCGATTTTAACGATATTGTAAGTCCCCTTTCTCTTTGCCCTTAAAATTTCAAGAGCCTTTTCGGAGAAACTCGGAGCAATAACGCCGTCACTTACTTCCCTTGAAATAATTTTTGCAGTAACTTCGTCACACTCGTCTGAAAGAGCAATCCAGTCACCGAAAGAAGACATTCTGTCCGTTCCCCTTGCTCTTGCATAAGCGCAAGCGATAGGAGAATCGTCTAAACCTTCAATATCGTCAACGAAACAAGCCTTTTTAAGAGCGGGAGAAAGTTTTTTGCCAACGGCTGCTGAAGTTGGAGAAACGTGCTTGAAACTTGACGCGCAAGCCATACCCGTTGCTATTTTTAATTCTTTTACGAGTTGCCAAGAGTTGAACGCGTCTAAAAAATTAATGTAGCCAGGTTTTCCGTTTAATACTTCAATGGGAAGGTCTTTGCCGTTTTCCATAAAAATTCTAGACGGCTTTTGATTGGGGTTACAACCGTATTTTAATGCTAATTCTTTCATTATTCTACCTCGTGAACGTTATAGGTAATACTCTCAACGTCTTTACTTTCAAGATCGATATATCTAACGTGAAGAGCAATCTTGTTATTTTTGTCTAAATTGTTCCAAATTTCACTTGCGAACTCGTCCATATCGTTGGGGATTTTTACCCTTTCCGGCTCACCCATAAAGGTTGGGAGCGGATTGCCGTCTGTTACGTAAGTGTGGATAAAGTGGCCGATGCCGTCAAGCGCGTCGTACTCAAAGAAATAGCGATTGCAAGCCGTGCCTTTTTCGTCTGCGCTTTTAAGGATAGACATTTCGTAAGAATAGCCGTTTTCTAAATTTAAGATACCGCTAATTCTTGGAGTGAAGTTAGGAGCGTCAGGCTCGAACGCCCTTGTTTTGAGCGCCTTTTTGAAACACTTGCCGTTATTGATAAATTCTTCAATAGTATCAGTTTGGTCGCCGTTAGTTACGATAACTTGAGAGCCAACCACTTTTATAGGCGAATAGATAATGAGCGACGGATCTTCAACTTTACTTGGATCGTAAGGATAAATAGTTACGTTTTCGCCATCTTCAACGAAAACTCTATTTCTACTGTTTTCACTTCTACCCATAATAAAGTAGGCAAATACCGCCTTCTTACCATCTTCACTTTTTCCGATTATAATACCTCTACCAACGTAGGGATTGTTTTCAATTCTTTCTTTAATAGGTAACGTCAAATACGTCATATTATCTCCTTGGCAATTAAATTTGCCTTATTTTTTTTGAAACTTCTTGTACCGCCTTAGGAAGAATAATCCACTCCGCCTCGCGCATTACTCGTTTTTGTAAAATTTCAGGCGTGTCACCTTCTTGAACGTAAACCGCCTTTTGCTCTATAATTTGACCGCCGTCTGGAATCTCGTTAACGTAGTGAACGGTTGCGCCCGTTACTTTAACGCCGTAGCGAAGAGCCTCTTCGTGAACTTTAAGCCCGTAATAACCTTTACCGCAAAAAGACGGAATTAAGGACGGGTGAACGTTTATAATTCTATTCTCGTAAAGTTTTGTAAACTTTTCAGAAAGTATGGATAAGTAACCCGCTAAAACTATGAGTTCAATGCCGTTTTCTTTCAAAACCTCAATGGTTTTTTCTTCACGCTCTTCTATCGTTTTGTAAACCGATTTGTCAACACAAACGGATTTTACTCCAAAATTTTTAGCGCGCTCTAACGCGTAAGCCGACGGATTGTTTGATAAAACGAGTTTAATCTCCCCGTCGGGGATTTCCCCACGGCGCTCGCTTTCAAGAATTGCTTGAAGGTTAGTTCCGCCACCCGAAACGAACACCGCTATTTTAGTTTTATCTTTTAGCATAAGATAACCCCGTCGTCACCTTTTACGATAGTTCCTAAAACGTAAGCGTCAACGCCGTTTGCCTTTAACGTTTCAAGTGCAACTTCAACGTCGCTACTATCAACGATAGCAGTCATACCAACGCCCATATTGAAGGTGTTATACATATCTCTTTCATCAATGCCACCAACTTTTTGTAAAAGTTTGAAGATAGGAAGAACTCTAACGTCTTCTTTATTGATTTTAACTGATAAGCCCTTCTTGATAGCGCGTGGCATATTTTCATAGAAACCGCCACCCGTTATGTGAGATACGCCCTTAACAGTAATTTTATCAAAGAGCGCAAGCATAGGCTTAACGTAAATTTTAGTTGGAGTAAGAAGCGTTTCGCCAAGACCTTTGCCACCGAGTTCTTCATAAGGTTTATAAAGGTCGCAATTTTCAACGTCAAACACCTTTCTAACGAGAGAGAAACCGTTTGAGTGAACGCCAGATGACGGAAGTGCAATCATAACGTCACCTTCTTTCATCTCTTCTTTATTGATAACTTTAGACTTATCAACTATACCAACGGAGAAACCCGCTAAATCGTATTCATCGATAGGATAAAATCCTGGCATTTCAGCAGTTTCGCCACCGATGAGTTCACTACCCGATTGAACGCAACCTTCTGCAACGCCTTCAACGATAGACGCAATTTTTTCAGGAACGTTTTTACCGCACGCAATATAGTCAAGGAAAAATAAGGGTTTTGCTCCGCAACAAATAACGTCGTTAACGCACATAGCAACACAGTCAATACCAACGGTGTTGTGCTTATCCATAAGGAAAGCGAGTTTAAGTTTAGTACCAACGCCGTCAGTACCTGAAACTAAAACGGGATTTTTGTAATTAGTAAGATCAAGAGCGAAAAGACCACCGAAACCGCCAATATCTGAATTAGCGCTATTCACAACGGTTCTTGCGATGTGTTTTTTCATAAGTTCAACGGCTTTATAACCAGCGGTAATATCAACGCCGGCAGCAGCGTAACTATCTGACTTTGATTTATTATTCATAATTTTTCTCCGTAAATTTTTATTTGAAATATTGTTAATTGATTTGTTATTGTTATTTTATTAATTGAAGTTAGGCGAACTCAAAGTTGAGTTAAAAACGATATTTTAAGCCGTTAGAAACAAGTATTTCAAGGCTCAAATACAGCTTAGTAAACCACCTAAAGCGTTAGTTTGGGTATTAGACGAGGCTCGCGAAGCGTTTTGGATGAGATAGACCTTATCGGTCATCGAAGTTCAAACGCCAAGCCTATTAAATGCTCTTATTTTAAGCCGTTAGTTACGAGTTAGGCAAGGCTCGTAAAGACGTGGCGGTTACGATAGAACTTGTTGTTCATCGTAAGTGCAACGGCTTTACAGAAACGATGCATAACGAAGTAAATAACGGATTAAAATTTGCCGTCCCAACAATAAGTACACAACTTACATTTATCTATTCCTATTGATTTTACCAAGCCTTCGAGAGATTGGAAGTCAACTGATTTACAATGGAATTTTTCAGCGAGCGCTTTTCGTAAGTTTTTACCGCGGACGGTATTTTTATCAGCGTACTCGGAAATATGTTTTAATCCTTCTTCGCCTTCAAGTTCAACGACAACGCTTCTTGCAATAAGTTCCATTTCACTTGTTGAACGAGTAAAGTTTAGATATTTGCAACTGTAAAATATCGGCGGACAAGCAGAACGAATATGAACTTCTTTCGCCCCGTTTTCATAAAGAAAATCAACAGTACCTTTAAGTTGAGTTCCCCTAACGATAGAGTCGTCAACGAATAAAAGGTTCTTTCCGTCGATAAAATGTTCAACAGGAAGAAGTTTTGCCTTTGCCACTTTATTTCTTTCCGACTGCTTAGACGGAGTGAAACTCCTTGACCAAGTAGGCGTGTATTTAATAAACGGGCGGGCAAACGGAATTTTACTTTCCCTTGCATAACCTATCGCGTGCGGAGTTCCTGAATCGGGAACGCCTGCAACGTAGTCAATATTGCAATTTTTCACGTCGTCAAGTTCTTCACTTGCCATTATTTCGCCGTTTTTGCATCTAGAATATTCAACGTTAACGCCTTCGTAACAAGATGCGGGATAACCGTAATAAGTCCAAAGGAAAGAACATATCTTCATTTCTTTGAGCGGTTCTTTTAACACCTTAGCGCCGTCAAGTGAAATTTCAACGACTTCGCCAGGACCTAAATCACGTTCGATTTTATATCCCATTTTATACGCCGCGAAAGATTCGAAAGTTACGCAATACCCGTCTTCACTTTTTCCTAGAAGAACGGGGATTCTACCAAACTTATCCCTTGCAGCGATAATATTCCCATCGTCTTTCAAAATAAGAATTGATGCAGTTCCGTCAATAACGTCTTGCGCAAATCTTATCCCGTCACCAAAATTATCTTTATGGTTAATAAGCGCAGTTACAAGTTCCGTTAAGTTTACCTTGCTACCAGATAAAGTATCAAAGTGACCGCCATACCCGTCAAGATATTCTTTGATAAGTTCTTCAGCGTTATTTATTTTTCCTATAATGCAAATGGCGTACTTACCAAGTTTTGAACGGATAAGCAAAGGTTGAGGGTCTGAATCACTTATACAACCTATTGCGCTATTACCAAACATATCTTCAAAAACGTCGGCAAACTTTGTTCTAAAAGGAGAATTTTCTATATTGTGAATTTCCCTTTGAAGTCCGTCCTTTTCATTAAACGCAGCAATACCGCCACGCTTAACGCCTAAATGCGAGTGATAGTCAGTTCCGTAAAAGACCGAAGATAAAACGTCAGCCTTACCAACTGCCCCGAAAAAACCTCCCATTTGAGTTCCTCCTTAAAATTTATGCCTTACTTTTGAAAGAAAAGTTTAGAAAGAGTCATAGGATCGATATACTTACCGTCTTTGTAAACACGCATGTTACCAGAAGCAATTTCATCAATAAGCATAACTGAACCGTCTTTATCATAACCAAATTCAAACTTGATATCGTATAAGATAAGACCTTTTTCTTTAAGATCGTCTGCTACGATTTGAGTGATTTTTTGAGTCATAACCTTAACGTCGTCATATTGCTTTTCAGTCATAACGCCAAGGCAAACAAGACCGTCTTTAGTTACGAGCGGATCGCCAAGTTCATCGTTTTTGAAAGTGGTTTCAACGTAAGAAGGAAGATCTGCACCTTCTTCAATATAATCTTTGTAACGGCGTAAGAAACTGCCTACTGCTTTATGACGGCAAATAACTTCAAGACCTTTACCAAAAGGTTTAGCAGGTAAAACTTCCATAGTAGTATCTTTAAGGTTTGCGCTAACGTAGTGAGTCTTAATGCCCGCAGCGTTTACCTTTTCAAAAAAGTAAATTGACATACGTAAGTTAACGTCACCAACACCGTCGATAGTAAGACCTACTGAATTTTCACCCGGATCAAACACACCGTCTTTGCCGGTGCAATCGTCTTTGAATTTTAATTCGTAGTTGCCGTTATCAAGCGCGTATACGTTTTTGGTTTTACCAGTGTAAACAAGTTTCTTTTCCATAAATATATCTCCTTAAATTTTATCAATTTATATTTTTAGTTATTAAAATCGCTAAACACCTTAGCGTCTTTTTCAAGTGCTTTTTCTCTATCTGCTCGTTTCTTTTCTTCGAGTTTGTTTGCCAAAACGTCATCTGAAAGAGCAAGCATTTGAATTGCTAATAACGCAGCGTTACCCGCACCGTTAATCGCTACCGTTGCAACGGGAACACCCGTTGGCATTTGAACGGTTGACAAGAGCGCATCCATACCGTCAAGCGCGGAAGACTTGCAAGGGATTCCGATAACGGGAAGAGTCGTTCTCGCAGCGAGCGCGCCAGCAAGGTGCGCAGCCATACCCGCCGCCGCTATAATTACACCAAACCCGTTTTTCTTTGCGTTTGATGCAAACACGCCCGCCTCTTCAGGCGTTCTGTGAGCGGAATAAACGTGAACTTCAAAGGGAACTTCAAAATTCTTTAACACGTCAACTGCTTTTTGAACGATAGGTAAATCACTATCGCTACCCATAATGATTGCAACTTTTTTCATAATAATCTCCTTAAAAAATAAAAATGAGCGTAACTATCCTTAACAAAACATAAAGAAGTACGCCCAGACGGTCGGCTCAATCGAAACGATTGTATAAATTTCTGCTCCACTATGGTAAACCATAACTATCCGTCAGTAACAGAAACTCCGAAAAATATGAATAATTATTTGTAATAATTATAGCACAAGGCTTATCATTTTACAAGTGTTTTAATACACATAATAAAATTTTTACTCTTATTTTTTATTTTCTATTGACACGGCGTTTTGAAAGATTTATAATAATTGTATAAAATCGTTGTGATAAAACACAACATAAGGAGATTATTATGGCTAAATTAAGAGACAAACTTTGGCTCTGGGCTCACCCAGAAGGAAAATACTACAACGAATACGGCAACACAGAAGTTTCTCGTATGACTCCGCTTGAAGGCGCGTTATTCCTTGACTGCACCGGCCTTTTCATGGTTCCCGCTGGAACGATTGTTAACCGCCGTCAATACAATCACTCTTTCAAACCAATGCAAAGAGTTGGTTGGGACTTACTTAGAAGTGATGAAGGCGTATCTTTAGAAGGCGCAGGCGTTCACCCTGAACTTGCTAATAGACTCGTTGAAGAAGCAAGAGAATTTAAGAATATTACTTGCGGAGTATTTGATGACTTTATTGCTGGTGGTAGATATAAAAACTTCCCGCTTGAAAACATTTATAAAGTAGCGGACACTCTTCACAATAACGACGTTCGCCGTTTAGATTTATGGATGGTTCTTTACATTGACGAATTTGGCGTTGATGAAGAAAAAGATAAAGAGTTCTGGCCTTACGTTGAACCGTTTGACGGCATTACGCTTTGGACTATGGGCGAATCTAACCTTTGGAAGTTTGAAGAAAGATATAAAATCTTCAAAGAACACACCGTTGGCAAGAAGAGAATTCTCGGCTTATATCTTTATAACTTTGGCGATAGCAAAAAGGCAGACCCGAAGGAAGTTGCATGGCAACTTGATAGATATTACGAACTTTTAAGAAATAAAGAAGTTGACGGAATTTGTTTACACACCAACACTATGGCTGACCTTGATCACGAAGGATACAAAGTTTGCCTTGAATGGCTTGCTAAACACGCTGACGACGAACTTCCGGAATAAAAAATTAAAGCACGCAAAATTGCGTGCTTTTTTAATGCCGTTTACGGCAAGTCAATTTCGTATAATTCTTTTGGCGGAAGGGGTTTGGTTGAAGTTTCAACAACTTTGTTAACTTCGTTAGTCGCTTTTACGATAGAAACGTTCGTTCCCGCGCCTGCAACGCAACCACCGGGGCAACCCATGCCTTCAATAAGGCAACCGTTTTTCTTACCGGCTTTTGCAAGGAGCAACATCTTCTTGCACTCTTCTAACCCCTCTGCGTGCTCGATTTTAACTTCGATACCGGGATAATATTCTCTAACGCATTTTTCTATTGCGTTTGCAACTCCGCCCGCAACCGCGTAACCGCGACCTGCACCAGTTGCCTCGTGAATTGAGCGTTGGTCTTTGTATTTTGAAAAATCAACTTCTTTTGCCTCGAATATTCCTGAAAGTTCTTCAAAAGTAATAACGAAGTCAACGTCACTTCTGACGCTCATTCTCGACGCTTCGAGTTTCTTTGCCGCGCAAGGTCCGATAAACACTACTCTTGCGTTAGGCGTTTTTTGTTTGATTTTTCTCGCCGTTGCAACCATTGGCGTCAAGGCTTGAGATACTTCGTCAATAAGCGTTGGGAATTGTTTTTTAGCAAGCATAGCCCAAGACGGACAGCACGAAGTTAAAAGGAAAGGAAGTTTTCCAGATACAACTTCGTTAACGTAAGCGTGAGCCTCGGTTGAACAAGCAACGTCCGCTCCGCTAGCAACTTCGTGAACTTCCTTAAAACCAATATCTAAAAGAGCGCCCTTTATCATTGCGATAGTAACGCCGTCACCAAACTGACCAACGATTGCAGGAGCAAGTTCGGCAACTAAATAATCGCCCTTTCTTATCGCTTGAATCATTTGGAAAATTTGAGATTTATCCGCAATCGCCGCAAACGGACAACTTACCATACATTGACCGCAACCCAAACACTTGTCGTTATCAATCTTTGCTCTACCGAGTTCATCGGTCGTAATCGCCTTGATACCGCACGCTTGCGAGCACGGGCGAACTTTATGAGCAATAGCATCGTACGGGCAAGCCTTTTTACACTTACCACAATGAATACATAAGTTTTGATCAATAACCGCTTTGCCGTCAACAAAAGTTATAGCGTTTTTAGGGCAAGCGGCAACGCAAGCCTTTGCAACGCAGTTTCTGCATTGATTTGAAACTTCGTAAACGTTATCTTTGCACTTATCGCACGCCGACGGAATAACTTGCATAAGCGGAGGCTCGTAATACTTATCTGAAATATTACTTTGATCAACGCCTTCGGTTATATGAACGGGCTTGTCAGACGGGCGTAAACTCATACCCATAGCAAGCCTTACGCGTTCAGACGCTATCGCCCTTTCGCGATAAATGCTTTCAAAAAATCTAGGCACTTCCGTTGGAGTTATCTTATACGGAATTGCCTCTATATTATCGTTGACCTTTTCAGGCTCGCTTTCAAAAGCGACTTTTGCAACTTCTCTAAATACTTCACGCCTTAATTTTTTAACCGACGTTGGAAGTTCTCTTAACTGACCTGCCATTTTAATTTCCTTTGTGTAATTTTTATGTATTATATCAAATAATATCGTTTTTGAAAAGCATATTAACGCGTTAACGCGCAAAGTAAAGTTTTTCTTTCTTCGCTATCTACACCGTACTCTCTTGGATAGGGATAAGAAACCTTTATATCAAGAGTAATTTTTCCGCCGTCAAGAACAACTATTCTACTTGCAAGCATCATAGCAACTTCAACGTCGTGCGTTACGAAAAGGCAAGGTTTTTTATCTTTATCCCAAACGGAAAAAAACAAATTTGAAAGTTGCTTTTTAAGTTTTAGATCAAGCGAAGAAAACGGCTCGTCAAGCAACCAAACGTCGCCGTTATAAAGCATTGCCCTTGCTAGATTTAACCTTTGCTTTTCCCCACCCGAAAGCGTTAAAGGATAGGCTCTTTTTTTATCTTTTAACCCAACGCTATCAAGCGCTGAATTTATACTATTTTCATCATCGCAAATAAATTTCAAATTGTCATAAACAGTAATTGCATTAACAAGGTTAGGCTCTTGAAAAACGTAACTCGTTTTAAGGTTTTCTATATTGCTTTTAACCAAGCCCGAAAGGGCGTTTAATAAGGTTGTTTTGCCCGCGCCAGACGGACCTAAAATACAAGTAATTTCACCTTGGTTAAACTCAAAATTGAAGTTTTCAAAAACCTTGTTTTCACCGTAAGAAACGTTCAAATTTTCAATTTTCACACTCGTTTCCTCCCGATATAATCAAATGCAATTTTTCCGATAAATTCGACGATTATACCTAAAATCGTAACGGCAATCGTAAGGGCGAAAAGCATTACCGCATCGCTATATAACGACGCTTGCTCGAAAACCCCGCCTAAACTTCCGTAAACGTTTGCCAAAATTTCAGCAGAAACGGTAAGTTTTATGGCAAATGAAAACGCCGTTGAAAAATCCAAAATAACCTTAGGTAAAATCGTTGGTAAATACACCTTAAAAACTTGTTTTTTAACGGGAATTTTATAAACTTTAACCATATCCGTTACGCCTTTATCCACCCCTTTTAGCGAAGAAAAAATCGCCGTGTAAAACATAGGATAAAGCGTTAAAAAACAAACGATTATAGGGGCGGTAGTTCTTGAAACGGAAACTAAAATTATAAGCAAAACGGCAAGTATTGGAAGGGAACGCAAAGCGCCGTTAACCACGCTTAAAACAGTTGAAAACGCGTTGAATTTATAAGATAAAATCGCCGTAAAAATCGCTAAAATTAGCGAAATCAAAAATGCGATTACGACCCTTAAAAGAGTTGAAAAAAGCGCTTGATAAAAGTAACCTTCCGTTAATAAAATGAAGGTGTTTTCAAGGGCTTTTATAGGAGATGGCACAATATAATCGTTGCCTATAATAAGGTAAAAACACACCCACACGGCAATCAAAAACACTATCCCCGATATAAAATACAACGAGTTTTTTTTCATTAAAAATCTCCGTTATAATAAAATTCTTGACTGATATTTCCCATTACGTTTGGAGAAATTTCATTGATAATTGATATAAATTCTTCTATTATTTGCTTGTTTTTTATAGCAGAAATGTAATTGATTTTAGAGCGCTCAACTGATAATTTAGTCAAATTATTTTGGTTAAACGACGGGGTCAACCCCTCTTCTAAATGAGAATTTATCCCCTGTAAAATCAAGTTAAAATTCTCTTCTATAAGATAATTTTCGCAATCTGAAATTTTATCTATAATCTTATTTAATTTCTCAAAATCTTCGATAATTACAGATTTTTTTGCAACTATTACCGCTTGCGGAAATCCGTTTTCATTATATAGACTCGCCAAACTTCCCACAAAATTTAAGCCGTGCGTTTTAGCCTTTAAGTCGGCAACGGGAGATGGGCAAAGATAATAGTCAACGTCTTTATTTCCAATTTCAGTTGGGTTTATGGCAAGCAAATTAACCTTATCATCAACCTTTTCTACGCCGTTTTTAAGTTCGTTATATTCTAAATTTAACCTTTTAAGTGATGCTTTTAGCGTAAGCCCCGGTATTTTTGCAAGTTGAACTACGCCTATCGTTTTTCCAATCAAAACGCTTGCATTTTCCCTATCAACTTGTAAATTATCCTTTGATAATAGATAAAAATTACCGTGAGTTACAATGCCTAAAAGTTTATATTCTTCACCACTACCCAATAGTTTTGTAGCGTCGTTTATAGGTAAAATTGCAACGTCAGCCTTTTTCTCGTTCCCGCTTACCTTGGTCTTTATAACGTCTGCTCCAACGATTCTAAAATCAACGCCGTCTATTTTTGAGTTTATTGCGTAAGAAAGAGATAACGCCGGCGCACCGTCAGGCGCGTATACACTTAAAGTTTCCCCGCCTTGCTTGCAAGCGGGGAAACATAAAATACATATTATTAAGGTTAAAATTGCTATTAGTTTTTTCATTTCAAAATGGTAAGACCCGGTTTGAATTCGGTTGCAACTTCATTTACGGTTGCGAAAACGGATATATTAGACGGGTTATATACTGAAGTTTCGCCGTGAGTTATACGCAAGTTTTTAATAGCAGTTAAGTATTCGTAAACTTCAATATTTGTTGCATACCAAATGCTATTATCATCTTTTAATATTTCTAAAATTTCAGTTAAAACGTTCCAGTTATCGTCACGATTAAACTCGTAAGAGTGCCCCCAAACGTAGAAGATAGGAAGTTTGCTATACGATTTAAGCGTAACGAAGCTTTTTGTAAGATCTATCGCCTTGTTGTGATGGCAAGTCCCGTCCCACGTTAAGAAGTTTTCAGGATGCTTAAAACTGTTAGTTTGAGCAGCCGTTCTTGCATAATCGATGCCAACGCCTTTCAAAAGCGCTAAAAGGGTTTCATTGTATTTTCCGTTAGGATAAGCGTATCCCGTAACGGGCTTACCTATTATATCTTCAAGTTGATATTTCGCTTCAACAACTTGAGATACCATTTGGTCAAGAGGAATTCTTTCGTTCCAAAAGTGAGATTTTGTATGGTTCGCAATTTCGTGGCCCTTAGAAACTTCAATTATTTCTTCTTTGCTTAACGTGCTCGCGTTACCACAAGTCCAACCGCTAACAAGGTTGAAAGTTCCTTTTGCTCCATACTTATCAAAAATTTCTACCATTTTTAAGTCTGCACGGTCACCGTCGTCGTACGAAAAGGTAACCACTTTTTTCTTACCATTAGGGAACAAATCAAAAAGTATCATATTTAACCTCCTATTTATTCTATTGTAACACTAATTAGCGATTATTACAACAATTTATTAAAATTAAACGTTAATTTATTTTTGTATTTTATCACTTAACTGTTGACTTTTTGAGATTAAAATATTACAATTATTTTATGAATCCATTTATTTCTTGCAGGTATACTTTAGGCTCAATCTCAGTTATTGACGGTAACTGGAACTGGTCTAACGTTGTAATTCCAGACAATAAAATTTATTTAATTGAAGAAGGCGAAATTTTAGTTGAAGGCGGTGGAAAATCTTTCGTTGCAAAAGCGGGAGATATGGTTTTAATTCCGGCAAACGTCGTTCACTCCGCCCGCTTGACTGAAAACAGTTTTGTTAAAAAGAGTTGGATGCACTTTACAATGAAACAAGGCTCAGTTGAGTTCTTTTCGGCTTACACTTCGCCCGTGAAAATCACTCTTCCTTGCAAAACACACGCGCTTAAAGTTGCAAATTACGTTATCAAGTGCGGTGTTTTAGAAGAACCGCAAAGAACGCTTAAAACTAGTATGGGCATATTTGAACTCGTGTCAATATTTTTAGAGCATGCTCTACCCACTAAAAACACCGAGAGCAAAGACCCGATATCTAAAGCCATTAAGTATATAGATTACAACTTCGTCGAGCAGTTTTCGCTTGATTTTTTATCTAAAAAGTTTGGGTGTTCTCCCAATCACTTTATTAAGATTTTTAAGGAAAAAACAGGTTACACTCCTATAAAATATATCTTAACAAAGAGAATTGATCTTGCAAAGTCTTTACTTGAAAGTACGGATATGCCAATAAATTCGGTAATGGAAAGAGTTGGGTTTGACGATGCGTCGTATTTTTCTAAAACTTTTAAGAAAATGGTAGGCTATTCCCCTAAGGGTTATAGAGAAAACGTTGAACAAAAATTTTAATTATAATATGAATAATAAGATACAGATTAAAACTAAAATTTACGCCTCTAATTGCGATGATTTTCAGCGCTTACGTTTTGATAGCATCTTAAATTACTTTCAAGACGTAGCAACTTATCACGCAACCGAGATGAAAACGGATTTCGCGTCCCTTAAATCTAACTCTAACGCATTTTGGGTATTAACTAAAATCAAGTTTAAGTTAAACGGAAATATTTACTATAACGATGACGTTCTTATTTCAAGTTGGCCGTTAAAACCTCAACTTATAAGATGTTTAAGAGATTTTAAGATTGAAGGCGAAAACGGCGAAATTCTCGGCTCTAGCGAGTGGTGCATGCTCGACGCAACTAATTTTTCTATTAGAAAAATTGAAAGCACTTGCTATCCAAAAGATTTCGAGCATCTCGACGTTCGTTCTGGCGTTTCTCCGTTTAACAAAATTAATATAGACGTTCAAGATTGCAATTATTTCGGCTCTCATACTTGCGTTTACACGGATATTGATTGCAACGGGCACGTAAATAACGTTTCTTATAGCAAGATGGCTCTAAATACGTTTACTAATAAAGAGTTTAACGAATTTTCATTTAATTCGTTCGAGATTAACTTTTTATCTCAATGCTTTTTAGGTGATGAGATTAAAATTTACAAAAAGAAACTTGAAACGAGCGTTTACGTTGAAGGGAAAGTTCAAGGAAAACAAGTATTTAAGTGCTTGTTTTATAAAGAGTTATGAAAAAAATTGGCAAAGAAGTTTTATTTTTAGCAACTAACGATTCTATTATTAGAAACGGTGAAGGCGCTTTAATTAAACTTAAAAACGGAACGATAATGTATGCGTATACGGAATATTTCGGAACGTCAAGGTCAGATGACGCGCCTGCAAATATCGTTGCGCTTTTTTCTTACGACGAAGGCGAATCTTGGAAAGATAAGCGCGTAATCGTAACGAAAAAAGACGACCAAGCAAACGTTATGTCCGTTAGTTTACTTCGCTTTAGAAACGGGGATTTAGGCTTATTTTACTTGATTTATGCAAATCATAACGGGTATTTGCGCGCCACGCCCCACGTTATAAGATCGGCTGACGACGGGTTAACTTGGAGCGAGCCAACACCTTGCGCGCCTTATCATACGCATTATATTTTGAATAATGATAGAGCCGTTATGCTATCTAACGGAAGAATAATTCTTCCCCTTGCACATCACGGCGAAGATTCAAAGCAAATATCGCCTGGTAAAGTAGTTTTTTCCTATTCCGATGACGACGGTTTAACTTGGAACTTATTGCCAACTCAAGTATGCGCGGTGGAAAAAGACAATATCCAATTTCAAGAACCTGGCGTTTATGAGTTTAATAATCAAGAACTTTGGGTGTATATGAGAACTTGCTACGGCAGTCAATATCAAAGTTTTTCTAACGACGGCGGAATTTCTTGGGAAACGCCCCACTCTAACGGTTATTTTCCATCGCCAGTTTCCCCTATGAAAATTAAAAAGGTAGGAAATTTTACGGTTTCAGTATTCAACCCCTACCCTCCAAATAAAGGCGAAACGCCGTCTGTATGGGGAAGCGCGGTTAGAACGCCACTTGCATTAGCGGTTAGTAAAGACGACGGTAGGTCGTTAACGTATAAGACGATTGACTTTGAAAATTTTAATAAGAATTTTTATTATTTAGAAGACGATCGCTCAAACTACTATTGTTATCCAGCTATTTGTGAAGTGAAAGATGGATTTTTAGTTGCTTATTATCACAGTAACGGAACGGAATTTAGCCTTAACAGCGCAAAAATTACTAAAATTTTATTTAGTGAATTTAATTAAACAAAAAAAGTGTGGAAAATTTCCACACTTTTTTTAACTTTAAAAATTTTATTGGCGATAGAACAACAACGATTAATAAAATCAAAATTGTCAAACACAAGCAAGACGATCGTTTTATATAAGTTGTACGCGTACTTTTTGTACGGAATCAACTTATAAAAACTCGCATTGCGCCGTGTTTCACGGTTTTGATATTAATCGCTTGCAGTGATAGAGCCTATCAGACCAATTCAACAATAGCAACTTCCGCTGCATCACCACGACGTTGACCTTTGAGGTACTTTCTGGTGTAACCGCCACCTTGACCGAGTTCTTCTTTTCTCTCAGCATATTTAGGAGCGATTTCATTGAAAATCTTTTCAATGAGCGGATGGTTAATGCCTTTAACTCTTGCTTTGAATTCTGCTTTTGATTCACTCTTTTCTTTTACGAATTGTAAATCATAAGTAAGACTCATAATCTTTCTTCTTGCATTGAGTTTCTTCGGGCCGTCTTTGATAACCTTTTTAGTAACTTCATTACCCTTAGCGTCTTTTGTAGTTACGGTAGTTTCAATAGTATCTTCGTAAGTGTTAACTGCTAAAGTGATAATTTTTTCAACGTAAGGTCTTAATGCGCGAACGTGTCCTTCGGTAACTTCAATTCTTCCGTACCATAAAAGGTTAGAAGCCTGATTTCTGAGTACTGCTTTTCTTTGTGTAGTAGTTAAACCCATTCTTCCCGGCATTTTCTTATTCCTCCTGTTCCTTTAATTTAAGACCGTAACTGTTGAGTTTCAAAATTACTTCTTCAAGTGATTTTTTACCCAAATTTCTTACTTTGAGCATATCCTCTTCGGTCTTTTGTGTTAAATCTTCAATAGTGTGGATACCTGAACGTCTTAAACAATTTTGAGAACGAACTGATAAATCCATTTCTTCAATGCTCATTTCCAAAATCTTCGGAAGCGGATCAGTCGGCGGAGCAACAAGAATTCCAAAACCGCTCATAACTTCAGAAAGATTTACGAAAATGCTAATGTGTTCTTGAACGATTTTAGCCGCCAATGACACAATTTCTTTACCTGTGAAAGCGCCGTTTGTCCAAACTTCAAGAATAAGTCTATCTCTATCAAGATTTTGACCTACTCTTGCGTTTTCAACGTTGTAACTAACTTTAGTTACAGGTGTGTAGATAGAGTCGATTGCAATATAACCGATTTCATCAGTTTTATTGTTTTCAGCACCCTTATAACCCCTACCTCTACCAATGGTGATTTCAGCATCGAAAACTCCGCCTTCATCAACCGTACAAATGTATTGATCGGGATTTAATACTTCAACTTCAGAATCAAGTTCAATATCACCAGCGCGAACAACTTGCGGGCCTTCCTTTCTGATGTTTAATACTTTTTTGAACTCAATATCGGTAGTAGCGGTTTTAAGCGCTACTGCCTTTAAGTTGAGGATAATTTCTACAACGTCTTCTTTTACGCCTTTAATTGTTGATAATTCGTGCTTAACGTCAAGACTTGGATCGAATTTGATTCCTTGTATTGCAGCGCCAGGAAGCGCGGATAACAAGGTTCTTCTTAAACAGTTACCAACCGTAATACCAAAACCTTTTTCAAGCGGTTCAACTACGATTTTAACGTAACTTTTATCTTCGCTTTCTTCGACCGAAATCTTAGGCATTTCTATTTCCATCATGGAAAATTTACCTCCTAATTTTAGTTGGATCGAGTATTACTTAGAATACAATTCTACGATCATTTGTTCTTGGATTTGTAAATCGATATCTTCTCTCTTAGGTAACGCAATTACCTTTCCTTCGAGTTTTTCTGCATCAAATTCAAGCCACTTAGGAACGTTATTTGCATGCTCAGTTTGTTTGAACGCTTCGAAATACTTATTGTTTCTCTTGTTTTCTTTAACTGCTACAACGTCACCTGCTCTTAATTGATAAGATGCGATGTTTACGTTCTTACCGTTAACGGTAAAGTGAGCGTGTGTAACAAGTTGACGAGCAGTTGAACGAGAAGGTGCAAAACCAAGTCTATAAACAACGTTATCAAGTCTTCTTTCTAAAAGAGATAACATGTTTTCACCAGTTACGCCTTTCATTCTATCTGCTTCGATATAGTAATCTTTGAATTGTTTTTCGAGTACGCCGTAAATTCTCTTTGCCTTTTGTTTTTCAGCAAGTTGAGTGCCGTATTCTGAAACTTTGTGTCTGCCTGCGCCGTGTTGACCAGGTGCTACCGGTCTTTGTTCAAACGGACAAACAGTTTTATAGCACTTTTCGCCTTTTAAGAAAAGTTTGCATCCTGCTCTTCTGCATAAACGACATTTTGCGTTTGTATATTTAGCCATTTCCTATCTTACCTCCTATTATACTCTACGACGCTTGGGCGGACGGCAACCGTTGTGTGGGATAGGAGAAACGTCTTTAATAAGAGTTACTTCTACACCGCATACGCCTAAAGCTCTAATTGCTGATTCTCTACCTTGACCTGGGCCTTTTACGTAAACTTCAGCTGATCTTAAACCGTGTTCCATAGCAGCCTTAACAGCAACTTCTGCCGCTTGTTGCGCTGCAAACGGAGTGCTCTTTCTTGAACCTCTGTATCCAAGAGCGCCTGCGCTTGCTTGAGTGATAGCGTTACCGTTCATATCGGTAACAGTTACGATAGTATTGTTGAAAGAGGACTGAATGTGTACTTGACCTTTATCAACTTTTTTAAGTTCTCTACGCTTTTTTGTAGTAGTTTTAGCCATGTTAACTTATCCCTCCTCTTACTTAGATGCAGTCTTTTTCTTAGCGACTGTACGACGCGGACCTTTTCTAGTACGCGCATTTCTCTTTGAACTTTGACCACGAACGGGAAGACCTTTTCTGTGTCTTACACCACGATAACAGCCAATTTCCATAAGTCTTTTTACGTTAAGGTTAACTTCAGTACGGAGTTCACCTTCAACCTTAAGGTTGTGATCGATGTACTCTCTTAACTTAGATACGTCTTCTTCAGTTAAATCTTTAACTCTTGTGTCAGGATTGATTCCTGTTTCTTTCAAAATTTTGTTTGCGGTTGTTCTACCGATACCGTAAATATAGGTGATACCGATTTCAACACGCTTTTCTCTTGGTAAATCTACACCGGCAATACGAGCCATTTTTCTAACCCTCCAAATTGTTAGTTAAATAATAATTTTTGATTTTTGTTTTGGTTTAGTTGTAAGAAGTAATTAACCTTGTTTTTGCTTATGGTTTTTGTTCTTAGAACAAATTACCATAACTTTGCCTTCTCTTCTGATGACTCTGCATTTGTCGCACATAGGTTTTACTGATGGTCTTACTTTCATTTTTATTTCCTCCGATTAATTTTTGATTATAAATATCAGTTTTTGCTACGCCATACGATTCTTCCTTTGGTTAAATCGTAAGGGCTCATCTCTATCTTAACGCTGTCACCCGGAATAATCTTAATGTAATTCATTCTAAGTTTTCCAGATATATATGCTGTTATGATAAAGCCGTTTGAGAGTTTAACTTTGAACGTTGCGTTCGGCAAAGCTTCGACTATAACGCCTTCCGCTTCAATAACGTCGTTTTTAGACACTCTTTATTACCTCCATTTAATAATCGTATCGTCTTATATGCCAAGCTTCTTCCTTAAGGCTTAAAGTTTACACTATACCACCAGCGTATGGCATATAAAAAGAATTTTTATAGCGTTAATATTTCAACGCCGTTGTCGGTTATTACAACCGTGTTTTCGTAGTGCGCAGACGGCTTTTTGTCCCTAGTTATACAGTCCCACCCGTCGATATCGACTTGATAAGTTCCCATATTAATCATAGGTTCAATAGCAAGCGTCATATTGCGCCTTAATCTTACGCCCGTTCCACGCCTTCCGTAATTAGGAACTTCCGGATCTTCGTGAACCTTTCTGCCTATACCGTGGCCAACCATCGCCTTAACGACGGAAAAGCCGTTCGATACCGCATGGGCTTCAACTTGAGCGCCTATATCACCAAGCGCGCTACCTATCATTATGCCTTCAATTCCCTTGAAGAAACACTCTTCAGTTACCTTAACGAGCCTTTCAACTTCGGGATCAACTGCTCCTATACAAAACGTGCGAGCCCCGTCTCCGTGAAAGCCGTTTATATAAGCCCCAACGTCAACGGATACTATATCGCCTTCCTTGATTATTCTGTTTCCAGGTATTCCGTGTACTACCTCTTCATTTATAGATATACACGTGCTTTTTGGAAAACCGTATAACCCAAGAAACGACGGTTTTGCTCCGCAAGATATTATATAGTCGTGCAAAACTTTGTCGAGTTCCCCAGTCGTCATACCCGCCTTCACCGTATTCTCGGCAAGAAGTAATACGTCTCTAACGACCTTACAGGGTTCTCGCATAAGTTCTAATTCTTTATCCGTTTTTATCGTAATCATATTAACCAAGCGTTTTCGTTATATCTTCAAACACCTTGTCAATTGATTGATCTCCGTTGATAAGCACGAGCTTACCTGCTTTTTGATAATATTCAATAAGCGGAGCCGTTTGATTTTGATATACGGAAAGTCTATTTTTTACGGTTTCTTCGTTATCGTCCGCTCTTTGATAAAGTTCACTACCGCATTTATCGCAAGTGGTTTTACCATTGAGGAAATCAACGTGGAAAGATTCGCCACATACGCAAACCCTTCTGCCCGTAATTCTTTTAAGTAGTTTAGTAAGGTCAACGTCTATATCAACAACCTTTTCAACGGTTGAAAACTTATCAAGTTCTTCCGCTTGGAAAGTGTTCCTTGGAAAACCGTCTAATAAATAACCGTTTTTACAATCGTCCATCGCTAAACGTTGCTTTACTATTTCTACCGTAACTTCATCGGGAACGAGTTGACCTTTATCTATATAAGATTTTGCAACTACGCCGATGGGAGTTTGTTTTTTAATGTTTTCTCTGAAAATATCGCCCGTCGAAATATGGGGGATACCGTACTTTTCTGCAAGCCTAGTTGCTTGCGTACCTTTTCCCGCACCGGGAGCCCCAAGTAATATAACGTTCATCTTATTTCAAAAATCCCTTATAGTTTTTCATCATAATTTGTGATTGAAGTGCAGTATTGAACTCAATCGCTACTGAAACTACGATGAGCATTCCCGTTGCCGTGAACGCGCTGTAACTTCCTGGACTGATCGCCTTAAACACAATTGATGGAATAAGAGCGATAAGCGCTAAGAAAATTGCGCCGAAAAGAGTAATTCTTCCGCTAATCTTTTTAAGATATTGCGCAGTAGGTTTACCAGGTCTAATACCCATAATAAAGCCACCGTTTTGTTGGATACTCTTTGAAATATCGTCCGGATTGAACTGAATTGACGTGTAGAAATAAGCAAAGAAGATGATGAACAAACTAAGCACTACCATGTAGAGCCAAGAATCTGTTCCCATCCAAGTTACCCACCATTGACCAAATGCTGATCCGGTAAGATTAAACATCGTCATAATAAGTTCAGGGAAACTTATGATAGAGAATGCAAAGATGAGGGGTAATACGCCAGTTGAATTAACCTTGATAGGAATAATTTGCGATTGACCGCCGTACATCTTTTGTCCTCTAATTTGTTTTGCGTATTGAACGGGTATTTTTCTTTCTGCAAGTTCAACGGTTACGATACAAGTAAATACTACGAGTATTGCAACGAGCATTGCGATAAGTCTCCAGAAATTTTGAAGACTAGCGTTTTGTTCAGTACCCCAAATGTTAGTAACCATAGGGATTAACGCTTGACCTGCGCTAGATAAAATACCTGCAAAGATAAGGAGCGATATTCCGTTTGAAATGCCGTAATCGGTAATTCTTTCACCAATCCACATAGTAGTAACGGTACCTGCCGTGAAGAAGATAATTACTACTACGTATGCAAGCCACGTTTGTCCGAAAAGCATATTGCTAAGCGGAGTTGAATTGTCAGACGCTAAAAGATCAATTCTATACGTTAATAAAATACCTACTGCTTGGATAATTGCAAGCAAAATGGTTAAATATCTCGTGTATTGAGAAATCTTTTTACGTCCTTCTTCGCCTTGCTTTGAGAGCCTTTCAAGTGACGGGATTGCAACTGCAAGAAGTTGGATGATAATTGACGCGTTAATGTATGGTCCAATACCCATCGCGAATAAAGTTCCCGATTGAAGTGAACCACCCGTCATCATATTCATTATGTTAAGGTAAGAAAGACCTTGCATCCCTTCCGCGATAAGACCTGAGCCTAAACCGGGAACAGGAATGTAACATCCGAGTCTGTACGCAAGTAAAAGTGCGAGCGTAATCCAAATTTTAACTCTGATTTCTTTTACCTTAAACGCTTGTTTTAACGTTTCAAACATTTTGTTTCCTCCGTCTTAAAAAGTTAAAGGTTTAATTAAACTAACTCTGCAGTACCGCCTGCTTTCTCAATTGCTTCTTTTGCTTGAGCAGAGAACTTGTTAGCCTTAACGGTTAATGCAACTTTTAATTCACCGCTACCTAAAACTTTAAGACCTACTGCATTTTTAACTTCCTTGATGAGACCTGCGCAGTATAAAGTTTCGTAATCAACTACAGCGTTTGCTTCAAAATTAGCAAGCACGTTAACGTTAACGATTGCGTATACTTTTCTAAAGTGATTTTTGAAACCACGTTTAGGAAGTCTTCTGGTAAGAGGCATTTGACCGCCTTCAAAACCAGGTCTTACACCACCGCCACTTCTAGCCCATTGACCTTTGTGACCTTTACCGCTTGTTTTACCAAGACCAGAACCGATACCACGACCGAGTCTCTTTACTGATTTTCTGCTGCCTTCAGCAGGTTTTAATGTTCCAATTCTCATTGTGCTACCTCTCAAACGTTTTCAACTTTAACAAGGTGAGAAACAACTTTTAATTGACCTTGTAAAGTTGCGCTGTCAACAAATGTTTTGGACTGACCAATTTTCTTAAGTCCTAATGCTGCAACGGTACCTTTTTGAACTGCGGTGCACGAAATAGTGCTTTTTACAAGAGTAACTTGTACTTTGTTTGCTTTTGCCATTATTCCGTACCTCCTTAACCCATAATTTCTTCAACGGTCTTACCGCGAAGAGCAGCAACTTCTTCTGGTGACTTAATGCTGTAAAGTCCTTCAAGAGCTGCTTTTACCATGTTGATAGGATTTGTAGTTCCGTGTGATTTAGTTCTAATGTTCTTAACGCCTGCTGCTTCCATAACCGCACGAACAGGACCGCCGGCGATAACACCGGTACCTTCTTCAGCGGGGAGCATTACGATAGAACCTCTACCGAACTTACCAACTGTTTCGTGTACTATAGTACCATTTACAAGTGCAACTTTTCTCATTGCTTTTTTAGCTTGAGCAGTTGCCTTATCGATTGCTTCGGGAACTTCGTTTGCTTTACCCATACCGCAACCAACTCTGCCGTTTTCATCGCCTACTACTACGAGCGCTGCGAATCTCATTTTACGACCGCCCTTTACAACTTTTGTAACACGGTTAACGCAAATGAGTTTTTTGCAAAGGCCGTCTTTTTCTTCTTGTCTTCTGGGAGACTTGTTTTCTCTTGCCATATTAAGTTCCTCCTATCAGAATTTAAGTCCGGCTTCTCTTGCGCCGTCTGCTACGCTTTCAACTCTACCTGTGTAAATGTAACCGCCTCTATCAAATACTACGGTGTCAATACCCTTTTCAAGTGCGCGCTTAGCAACTTCTTGTCCTACAACCTTTGCAGCTTCCTTCTTAGATAAATCCTTAACCATTTCGATAATGCTCTTTTCAACGGTTGAACAAGCAACTAAAGTGTTACCAGCAACGTCGTCGATAATTTGAGCGTAAATGTGATTAAGGCTTCTGTAAACGGAGAGTCTTGGGCATTCAGCGGTGCCGGATACCTTTTTTCTTACTCTTCTATGCCTTTGAATTCTATCGGCATTTTTATCAATTTTAGATATCATATCAAGTTACTCCTTACTTACCTGCCGTCTTGCCTTCCTTACGTTCAATTACTTCATCGCTTAAGCGAATACCGTAACCGTGATAAGGTTCAGGCTTTCTGATGGCTCTGATTTTTGCTGCTTCTGCGCCTACGAGTTCCTTACTGATACCTTTTACGGTAATTTCAGTTGGAGAAGTGCAAGCGAGAGTGATTCCTTCTACTGCCTTGAAATCAACAGTGTGGCTAAGACCTACTGATAAAACGATGTCTTTACCGTTTTGAGTAACCTTCCAACCAACGCCGTTTACGATAAGAGTTTTAGTGTAACCGTTAGTTACGCCTGTTACCATGTTGTTAAGTAACGCTCTGTATAAACCGTGCTTAGCCTTAGTTGTGTTTTCTTCGTTTTTACGAGAAACGATTGCTTCGCCGTTTTCAACTTTGATTTCAATTACGCTACCATCGTAATCTTGAGTAAGAGTTCCTAAAGGTCCTTTTACTGTGAATACGTTAGCGTCTACTTTAATTTCTACACCTTGAGGTACTTTAACGGGTGCTCTACCAATTCTTGACATTTTTAAGCCCCTCCTTACCAGATGTATGCAAGAACTTCGCCACCGTGGTTAGCTTTTCTTGCTTCTTTATCAGTCATAACGCCCTTAGGTGTAGAGATAATAGCGATACCAAGACCGCCTAATACCTTTGGAAGTTCATCGTGGCCAGCGTAAATTCTTAAACCAGGTTTAGAAATTCTCTTAAGACCATTGATAACCTTTTCACCGTTAGGACCGTATTTTAACGTGATAACTAATTTGCTTTGTACTTCTCCTTCAACGAGTTCGTAAGAAGTAATGTAGCCTTCCTGCAATAAAAGTCTTGCTATTTCTTTCTTCATGTTAGATGCAGGAACTTCAACCGCTTCATGTTTTGCGATGAGAGCGTTTCTGATTCTAGTGAGCATATCTGCTATTGGATCTGTCATTTTCTGTTCCTCCTTTTACCAGCTTGACTTTTTAACGCCTGGGATTTGACCTTTATATGCTAAGTTTCTAAAGCATATACGGCAAATACCGTATTTACGAAGTACAGAGTGCGGACGACCGCAAATACTGCATCTCGTATAAGCCCTTGTTGAGAACTTGGGCTCTCTTTGTTGTTTGTTGATCATTGCTTTCTTTGCCATAACCGTATTCTCCTTCAATTACGCTTTGAATGGCATACCCATTGCTTTTAATAATTGGTATGCTTCTTCATCGGTTTTAGCGGTGGTTACGAAACAAATATCAAAACCTCTGATCTTTTCTACTTGGTCGTATTGAATTTCAGGGAAGATAAGTTGTTCTTTAATACCCATCGCGTAGTTTCCCCTACCGTCGAAAGACTTATCGGGAACACCTTTGAAGTCTCTTACACGGGGAAGTGCAATTGAAACGAATTTGTCAAAGAACTGATACATCTTTTCGCTACGTAAAGTAACTTTAATACCAACGGTCATACCTTCTCTTACCTTGAAGTTAGCAACTGATTTCTTTGCTTTGGTAAGAACGGGCTTTTGACCAGTGATAAGAGCGAGTTCTTTTTCAACGTTTTGGACACTTTTAGCATTATCCTTTACGTCGCCAAGACCACCGTTGATGGTGATTTTAACGAGCTTGGGAACTTGATTAACGTTTTTATAGTTAAAATGCTTCATAAGATAAGGTACAACTTCATTTTTGTACATATCTTTAATTCTGCAAGTTGATTCGGTTGCAGTTTCTTTAGCAACCTGAGTCTTTTCTGCCATAATTAGTTCTCCTTGAATTTTTAAGCGTTTTCAGCTTCAGCCGGTTCAGTTTTTACGGCTTTTTTTCTCGTAGAAGTCTTTTTAACTTCTTTTACTTCCGTTTCTTCAACGTTTTCGGTTTTCTTTTTCTTGGTAGCTTTCTTTTTGGGCGCTTCTTCTTTTACGGCGTTTTTGCTAGCTTTTTCAAACTTGCCGTCAAGAGGTGCGTTGCACTTTTTGCATACTCTAACCTTTTTACCGTCAACTTCTGCATGAGCAACTCTAGTTGCCTTATTGCAAACAGGGCAAATTACGAGTACGTTAGACGCATCGATAGGACCTTCTTTCTTAACGAATTGGCTAGTTTCTTGTGCAGAACGGGCTTTTTTGCTCTTTGTTTGAACGTTTACGCCTTCAACAACAACTTTGTTTAACTTAGGCATAACTTCAATAACTTTACCCGTTTTCTTTTTATCTTTACCCGTAAGAACTACTACGTTATCGTTTTTCTTAACTTTCATAACAATCTCCTTCTTACAGTACTTCTGGTGCGAGAGAAATTATTTTAACGAATTCTCTTTCACGAAGTTCTCTTGCTACCGGTCCGAAAATACGAGTTCCTCTCGGTTGCTTGTTGTTATCGATAATAACTGCTGCGTTATCATCGAACTTAATGTGTGTTCCGTCTGCTCTACGAAGACCTTTAGCGCTTCTTACGATAACCGCTTTAACAACGTCACCTTTCTTAACTGCGCCACCGGGGTTAGCCGTTTTAACACTCGCAACGATAACGTCACCAATGTTACCACATCTTCTGAAAGAACCGCCTAAAACTCTAATACACATAATTTCTTTTGCGCCTGAGTTGTCCGCAACTTTTAATCTTGTTTGTGGTTGAATCATTTTCGTCTCCTCCCGTCTTACTTAGCCTTTTCGACGATTTCAGAAACTCTCCAGTTTTTAGTCTTAGAAAGTTTTCTAGTTTCAACGATTCTTACTTTATCGCCGATACCGCATTCGTTGTTTTCGTCGTGAGCTTTGAACTTAATAGTTTTTGTAATAGTTTTCTTGTAAAGAGGGTGTTTTCTCTTATCGGTAACTTCAACAACAACGGTTTTATCCATTTTGTCAGAAACTACGATACCCACTCTTTCTTTTCTTAAATTTCTTTCCATAAAACTCTCCTCCGTTACGCCTTTTTGATTTCTCTTTCACGGATTTCCGTTTTAACTCTTGCAATATCCTTTTTTACGCTACTAATAACGTTAGGATTTTCAAGTTGATTAGTTGCATGACGGAAACGAAGGTTAAATAATTCTTCCTTCAAGGATGCGAGTTTTGAAACTAACTCATCGTTAGTCATTTCTCTTACTTCTTTTGCTTTCATTAACCTTCACCGCCTTCTTGACTTTCTTTAACGACGAACTTAGTCTTTACAGGTAATTTGTGACCCGCAAGACGCATTGCTTCTCTTGCAACGCTTTCGTCAACACCGGACATTTCGAACATTACTCTACCCGGTTTTACTACTGCAACCCAGTATTCAACTGAACCTTTACCTGAACCCATTCTGGTTTCAGCAGGTTTCTGAGTTATAGGTTTGTGGGGGAATATGTCAATCCATACCTTACCACCACGTTTAATAAATCTCGTCATTGCGATACGCGCTGCTTCGATCTGATTGGAAGTAATCCAAGCAGGTTCTAATGCAACAAGACCGTATTGACCGTAAGCAATAGTGTTACCCTTGTTTGCCTTACCAGTCATTCTACCGCGATGCACTCTTCTTCTTTTAACTCTTTTAGGCATCAACATAATTAAGCTTCGCCTCCTTCAGTAGTCTTCTTTCCTCCAAGCACTTCACCTTTGTATATCCATACTTTAATACCGATAATACCGAAAGTGGTGTGTGCTTCAGCAAAACCGTAGTCAATATCAGCGCGGAGCGTTTGAAGGGGAATTGAACCTTCGTGATATTGTTCAGAACGTGCGATTTCTGCACCGTCAAGTCTACCGCTAACCATAATCTTGATACCTTTAACACCAAGTCTCATTGCTCTTGAAATCGCTTGTTTCATTGATCTTCTGAAAGAAGCTCTCTTTTCAAGTTGAGCGGCTACGCCTTCAGCAACTAATTGAGCGTCGCTGTCAGGTTTCTTAACTTCTACGATATTGATAGCAATTTGTTTACCCTTTGCAAGTTTTGCAAGGTTTTTCTTCATTACTTCGATTTCAGCACCTGCTTTACCGATTAATACGCCAGGTCTTGCAGTAAAGATAGTGATAGAAACCTTATTAGCGGCTCTTTCAATTTTTACTGAAGAAACTGCAGCTTGGTAGTAGGTGGCTTTGATATACTTTCTTAATTCGTAATCTTCTTTAAGATTAACAGAGAAAGCCTTTTTATCAGCATACCATTGAGTATCCCAATCTTTAATAACGCCGACTCTTAAGCCGTGCGGATTTACTTTCTGTCCCATATCTTCCTCCTACTTACTTAGCCATTACATCAAGAACAATCGTGATGTGGCTGGTACGTTTCAAAATTCTGAACGCTCTGCCGTGTGCCATAGGTCTCATTCTCTTAAGAGTGGGGCCCATATCAGCATACGCTACTGCAACTTTAAGATCATCTCTGTTCATACCGAGATTGTTTTCAGCGTTTGCAGCTGCAGATAATACAACCTTTTTAATAGGTTCTGCGCCAGCTTTGTTAGTGTTTTCTAAAATAGCGATAGCGTCGTTAACGCTCTTGCCTCTAATAATATCAAGTACAACTCTTACTTTGTAAGGAGAAATTCTGATAAACTTAGCCGTAGCTCTAGGACGTCTATCTTTATTTTCTTCAATACGTTGAGTTTTTAATTTCATATTCTTAGCCATATTGATTCTCCTTATCTTCCGCCCGTCGTCTTAGCGCCTGCGTGGCCCTTGAACGTTCTTGTGGGAGCGAATTCACCGAGTTTACAACCAACCATATCTTCAGTAATATACACGGGAACGTGCTTTCTACCATCGTGAACCGCGATAGTGTGACCTACCATTTGCGGGAATATAGTTGACGCTCTCGACCAGGTTTTAAGAACGGTTTTTTTGTTTTCTGCGTTAAGAGCTTCTACTCTTTTTAATAATCTTTCTTGGACGTAAGGTCCTTTTTTAACACTTCTACTCATTTATCGTTCCTCCCGTCAGTTAACTCTCTTCAAAATGAACTTATCAGTTCTATTTTTCTTCTTTCTAGTCTTGTAACCAAGAGCAGGTTTACCCCAAGGAGTAACAGGACCAGATCTACCGATAGGCGCTCTACCTTCACCACCACCGTGCGGGTGATCGCATGGGTTCATAACTGAACCACGAACGGTAGGTCTAATACCCATGTGTCTAACCTTACCCGCTTTACCAATTCTGATAATTTCGTGATCAAGGTTACCAACTTGGCCGATAGTTGCCTTACACTTAATAAGAATAAGACGCATTTCGCCACTAGGCATTTTGATTTGAGCGTACTTTTCGTCTTTTGCCATAAGTTGAGCCGCAACGCCTGCCGCTCTAACGAGCTGACCGCCTTTACCCGGTTGAAGTTCGATGTTGTGAATCATAGTACCAACAGGGATATTTTCAATAGCGAGTGCGTTACCCGGCTTAATGTCTGCATTTGCACCGCTGAGGAGCTTATCGCCAACGCTTAAACCTACGGGAGCAAGAATATATCTCTTTTCGCCGTCTGCATAGCAAAGTAAAGCGATATTTGCAGATCTGTTAGGATCGTATTCAATAGTCTTTACGGTAGCAACGATACCGTCTTTATTTCTCTTAAAGTCAATAATACGGTATTTTCTTCTGTTTCCGCCACCTTGGTGTCTAACGGTAATTTTACCTTGCGCGTTTCTACCACCTGTATGTCTTTGATCTTCAAGTAAAGATCTTTCAGGAGTGGTGCACGTAATTTCTTCAAAAGAACTTACGGTCATAAAACGACGCGCAGCCGATGTAGGCTTATATCTTTTAATACCCATTTTTTAATCCTCCATCAATTAGGCTAACGAGTCAAAGAACTCGATACCCTTGCTGTCTGCCTTAAGTTGAACGATAGCTTTCTTGTAAGAAGGAGTGTAACCTTCGTTTCTACCCATTCTTTTAAGTTTACCACGGCAGTTAGCGGTGTTAACCGAATCAACCTTAACGTCGAAAAGTTTTTCGATAGCAAGTTTGATTTCAGTTTTGTTTGCTCTCTTATCTACTACGAAAACGTATTTTTTGTTTGCGATTTCAGAGTAACTCTTTTCAGTTAAAAGAGGTCTGATAATAATATCTCTTTCTTTCATTATTCTTGAACCTCCTCTTGTTCTTCAACGCAGATGAACGCTTCAACGGCTTCTTTAGCCATAACTACTACTGCGTTTTTAACAACGTCGTAAGTGCTTACTAAGTCACAATGAATAGTGCTGAGCGTAGGAATGTTAGCCGCTGCTCTAATTACCTTAACGTCGTCGTTTGCCATTACCATTAAAACGGTCTTATCAAACTTGAACGCATCAAGGAACGCTACCATTTCTTTGGTCTTGCCGTTTTCAACAGCAATTTCGTCGATAACGTATAATTGTTCGTCTGCAACTTTCTTAGAAAGTGCGCTTAAGAACGCAGCGTATTTAGCCTTTCTGTTCATCTTCTTAGAGAAGTCTCTTGACTTAGGTGCGAATACTACGCCACCCTTAATCCATTGAGGTGCTCTAGTAGAACCTTGACGAGCGCTACCAGTACCCTTTTGTCTGTAAGGCTTTTTACCACCACCACGAACTTCAGATCTAGTTAAAGAACTCTTAGTTCCTTGGCGTTCGTTAGCAAGACGAGTAACAACTGCCTGATGAATTAACGCTTCGTTGTAGGCAACTTCAAAATTTACGCCTAATTCCATAGTGCCAGTTTCTTGGCCCTTCATATTATAAACTTTAATACTTGGCATAATTGTCTCCTTTAAGCCTTAACGCTCTTAGATATCGTAACGATACCACCTACTGCCCCGGGAATAGCGCCCTTAATTAAAAGTGCGTTTCTCGCCGTGTCGACTTTCACGATTTCAAGGTTTTGTACGGTTACTTTTTCGCTACCGTAGTGACCGGGCATGTGCTTGTTCTTGAATACTCTTGACGGATCGCTGATTGAACCCATTGAACCAACTTCTCTGTGAACGGGACCAGTACCGTGCGTCATCTTAAGTCTGTGTTGATTCCATCTTTTAATAACGCCTGCGAAACCGTGACCTTTAGAAGTACCTGCAACGTCAACCTTGTCGCCTTCTTGGAAAACTTCAACGGTTACGTTTTTGCCTACTTCGTAAGCAGAAGTATCGTCAAATCTAAATTCTTTCAAAATTCTTTGGCAAGCAACGCCTGCTTTTTTGAATTGACCTGCTTCAGGCTTGTTAAGAGTAGCCTCTTTTACTTCGTCGAAACCGAGTTTAACTGCAGAGTAGCCATCTTTTTCAACAGTTTTAAGTTGAACGATCGGGCACGGACCTGCTTCTACTACGGTTACGGGGATTACTTTTCCGTCAGCGGAAAAGACCTGTGTCATACCTAATTTTCTTCCAATGATTGCTTTATTCATCGATAAAGTTCACCTCCAAATTATTTACGATTACTCGTATTGTTTCTTAATTTTTGATTATAATTTAATTTTTACGTCTACGCCAGCGGGTAAGTGAATACTTTCAAGTATCTTAGCGTTGGTAGAGTAAACGTCAATAAGTCTCTTATGAGTTCTTATTTCGAATTGTTCTCTACTATCCTTGTACTTATGAGGAGAACGTAAGATAGTTACGATTTCCTTTTCAGTAGGAAGGGGGATAGGACCGCTTATTTTAGCGCCTGCTTTCTTCATCGTTTCAACGATTCTTTCAGTAGCTTGATCAACCATCTTGTGGTCGTAAGCAGCCAACTTGATTCTAATTTTTTGTCCTGCCATAATTTTACTCCTTTTTTATACTAACTGTTAATGTAGTCAACATTGCCGTGTGTGTCATACCCTAAACAATAAAAAAATCATCCGCTACTGTGTTTTTTGCTGCGAATGACATAATTCTACCTTGGGCATGGTTAGTCGCAAGAGTTAAACCCTCACATTTGTCAACGAAAATTATCTTCTTGCTATTTTTAACGATTTCCGGATTCGTTAAAAGGCAAAGTTTAAGTAACTTTTCGTATCAACCCTATAAACACAGCGTAGATATAATAATATATTTTTCAAGTATTGTCAAATGTTTTTACTATGTTTTCGAAAAAAAATTTGATAAAAAAATAACTTGCAAAATGCCATTTATTGTGCTACACTAAAAGCAAATGAAACACAAAGGAGAACGGATATGGCTGACGGTAACCCGCGAAGTTGCAAACTTAATATTATGGCTAAACCGTATCTCTGGGCGCATTATATCTAATGCGTATATACGTGCGTGCGCGCATCTATATATAATATCCCCGAGCGGTTTGGCTCGGGGTTTTTTATCCCCCAAATTTACTTTTAGTTTATAGGAGGGCGCATTTATGGATATTAAAGAAAACGAACAATTAAATATCGTTCCTGAAAAACCAGACTTTTCAGAAGAACTTTTACAAATAATTAAGAGTGATTGCAAAAATTCTGAAATCAGAGAACAACTTAGCGAATATCACGATTACGATATTGCAACGGTTATTCCCCTACTCGATACGGACGAACGTAAGAAACTCTACCGCATTTTAGGTGACGAGGCTGTTTCTGATATATTTGCTTATCTTGAAGACGTTGAAGAGTATATTACGGAACTTGATAACGAAAAGGCGGCGGACATTATTGAGGAAATGGACGCTGACGACGCTATCGACGTACTCGATGAACTGCCTGAAGACAAAAAGCAAGATATTATTACACTTATCGAACCCGAAGCGCAAGCGGACATTAAACTTATCGACTCGTATGAAGACGATATGATTGGTAGCCGTATGACCACCAACTTTATTTCCGTTAAAAAATCGTTTAGCATCAAGCAAGCGATGCGCTCACTCGTAAAGCAGGCGGCGGATAACGATAATATCTCAACTATTTACGCAGTTGACGACGATGATACTTTCTACGGTGCAATCGAACTTAGAGACTTGGTCTTAGCGCGTGAAGGAACTCCGCTTGAAGACATAATAACGACCAACTACCCCTACGTTTACGCCTTAGAAACAACCGCAGAGTGTATCGAGCAGTTAAAAGACTATTCAGAAGACTCTATCCCCGTTCTTAACAAGAACAACGTTTTAATAGGTGTAATCACGGCGTCAGATATCGTTGAGGCGGTTGACGAAGAACTTGGTGACGATTACGCAAAACTCGCAGGTTTAACGTCTGAAGAAGATTTAGACGAACCCGTGCTTAAAAGTATCACGAAGAGAATACCTTGGCTTATAGTTTTGCTCGTTTTAGGCGTAGGCATTGCAGCGGTTATTCAAGGTTTTCAAACTTTAATTCCCGCTTCGCTTATAATACTTTACACTTTCCAAAGTTTAATCCTTGGTATGAGCGGTAACGCAGGCACTCAAAGTTTGGCGGTAACGATAAGAGTTTTAAGTGACGATGAACTTACCGCGAAAGATAAGTTTAAGTTTATCTTCAAAGAACTTAGGGTTGGCTTTATGAACGGGCTTATAGTAGGAACTCTTGCGTTTGCAGTTATCGGCGTGTACGTTCAATTTTTCGAACCCACTTTCGTAGCGGAATTCGGCGTATCTGGATTTGCAGTTTCGGCGTGCATAGGCATATCACTTCTCATCTCTATGATAATTGCAAGCCTTGACGGAACTTTAATTCCGATATTTTTCAAGAAGATAGGAATAGACCCAGCCGTTGCGTCAGGACCGCTTATCACAACGATTAACGACTTGGTTGCCGTTATGGTATATTACGGCGTATCAATCTTAATGCTCGTTAACATTTTAGGAATAATTTAACAAACAAAAAAATCCCGCAACCTTGCGTTGCGGGATTTATTATTATTTTTTAATTGATGCTTTTACGCTAAATACAGCATTTGGAAGAACTATTAAATCTTGGTCCATTTCGCCGTCTTTAATAATTTCCAT
>SVHZ01000014.1 GCA_015055525.1 Clostridiales bacterium | reverse complement strand
AATGGTTATGTATCTTACAGGTGTTGATAATATTCGTGACGTTATTCCTTTCCCAAGAACAGTTTCTAACCTTGAATACTAAGGAGTTTATATGAAAATATTATTAGATGCGTTTGGTGGAGATAACGCTCCCGAACAGGTAATTAAAGGAGCGGTAGATTACGTAAGCAAGGGCGGTAAAGCGGAAGTTTGCTTAGTCGGTATGGTTGACGTTATTAAGGCAATCATCGAAAAGAACGGTTATAGCGATAAATCGCTTTCATTTATGAACGCAACGGAAATTATCACTTGTGAGGAATCTCCAACCGACGCTTTTAGAAAGAAACCCGATTCAACTATTACAGTTGGTATGTCTGCGTTAAAAACTGGTGAATACGAAGCGTTTGTTTCGGCTGGATCAACGGGTGCGGTTCTTACTGCGGCTATTTTTAAGGCTGGCAGATTAGCGGGGGTTAAACGCCCTGCTATGGGAACTGTTATGCCGACGATAAGCGGTAATCCTACTATGTTTATGGACTGTGGCGCAAATGCGGATTGTAAGCCTGAATATTTAGTTCAGTTTGCAATCATGGGCGATGCTTATATGAAAAAAGTTTACGGAATCAAAGTCCCTAAAATCGGTTTACTTTGCAACGGCACGGAAGAGGAAAAAGGCAGTCAATTTACTCACGCTGTTTATCAAGCGTTAAAACAAGTTGACGGTATAAACTTTGTCGGCAACGTTGAAGGTAGAGATATTTTAACCGGCGAATACGACGTTATTGTAACCGATGGTTTTAGTGGTAACGTTGCGGTTAAATCTATCGAAGGCGCTGCAAATGCAATTATGGCAACGCTTAAACGAAATATTATGGCGTCGTTAAAGGCTAAAATCGGTTTCTTATTTATGAAGAAAGCGTTTAAGAAGACCGTTAAGGAAATGGACTATAATAATCGTGGTGGTGCTGTATTCTTAGGAGTTAACGGCGTTGTTGTGAAAGCGCACGGCTCTTCTAAATCAACGGCTATAACGGCTGCTTTGTTCCAAGCGGAAGAGGCAATTAAAAACGACGTTAAGGCGGAAATTGCTACTCGTTTATCCGATGAAAAGTTAAAACAAATAAAATATGAGTAAAATGATTTTTAATCTTGCCGACGTTGAGAAGAAGTTAGGTTATCACTTCAAGAATCCTGACGTTATAAGGGTTGCTTTTACGCACGCGTCCTTTTCAAATGAAAAACTCGGCGAGAAAAATAACGAAAGATTAGAGTTTTTAGGCGATAGCGTTCTCGGCTTTATCGTAACCGACTATTTGTTTAGGCGCGGTAACGACGATGAGGGTAATATGACTGAATACAAGCAAGCGCTCGTATCGTTTAAGCCCCTTTCAACCGCTTGTAAGAACTTAAAACTTTATAAAGATATGCTCGTTGGGGAAAACGTTACCGTAACTGAAAAACTCCAAGAAAACCTTATGGAGGCGGTTATAGGCGCGTTGTATCTCGACGGTGGGCTTGAAGAAGCGAAGAAATTTATTTACAAAAATATAATCGATAAAATGGCGGGTAAAGGAAAAGAGCGGTTAGTTGATTATAAGAGTAAATTAAACGAACTATCTTCTAAACAAAAGTTTACCGTTTCTTATGAAATGGTAGGTAAAAAGGGTATGGACAATGATCCGTCTTATACCGTAAGCGTATTTATTGATGGTAAAAAAGTGGCAACTGCTACTGCCAAAGGTAAAAAGCAAAACGCTGAACAAAAAGTTGCTCAAAAGGCAATTGAATATATAAATAAACAAAATAACAAAAAACGGTAAAAAACATGCTCAATTTCGAAAGAATAGAACTGCTAGGCTTTAAGTCGTTTGCAGACAAGGTAAAAATTGACCTTCTCGACGGTATAACCGCGATAGTAGGTCCTAACGGTTGCGGTAAGTCAAACGTAGCGGACGCAATTAGATGGGTTTTAGGCGAGCAATCGGCTAAGACTTTGCGTGGTTCGTCTATGCAAGACGTTATATTTAACGGAACGCAAGCAAGAAAATCTCTTTCTTATTGCGAAGTTTCGTTATATTTTAATAATACCGAAAAACTATTTCCTAGCCTTGAATATAACGAAGTCGTTATGACTAGAAAGTTATATAGAAACGGTGATAGTGAATATTTCCTTAACCGCCAACCTTGCAGAATGAAGGATCTTATTGATGCTCTTCACGAGTGCGGTGTAAGTAAGGAAGGTTACACTATTATAGGTCAAGGTAAAGTGTCTGAAATTTTATCCTCAAAGCCTGAAGATAGAAGGGCTATTTTTGAAGAGGCTGTAGGCATTGCTAAAACCAAGCGTGATAGAAAGGAAACGATGAACAAACTTTCTAGAACGGCTGATAACATTATTCGTGTTTCGGATATTATAACTGAACGTGAACGTCAACTTGAACCGCTTAGAAAACAAGCGGAAAAGACTCGTGCAAATAGAGCGCTTTCAGAGCAACTTAAATTCCACGAAATCAATACCTATTTATATAAATACGAAAATGCTAGTGAAACAAAGCGCAAAATTCAAAATAGAATAGACGGTCTTAATGAAGAAATTGAAGCAAGGCGTGTTGAACTTAACGAAACCGTTTTAGCTTACAATAAGCACCAAGAAGAAATTAAGAGTGCAGACGATTTGTTAAGGGCTATTGCAAACGAGATAACAGACCGTTCGGTTGACATTGAAAAGCAGACTGGCGAGGCAAAAGTTTTTGCGGAAAAAATATCCTTCTTCCGCTCCGAAAACGAAAGGCTTAGACAAGCTGATGAAAACGGCGAAGAAAAAATTAGAGTAAATAACGAGGCTCTTGAATCAAAGAGGGATTACAACGTTAAATGCAATAAAGAAATAGAAGTCTTAACTAAAAAATCTGCGGAAATTAGCAAAAAAATCACTTCGTTATCTGCGGAAATTAGTAAGGGTGAAGACTTGGCTGAAACCGCTCAAAATCAAGTTATTAAGAGCGTTGAATCTTTAGCAGATATCAATAAAAATCTCGGTGCGTTATCAAGTGAACAATCGGTTATTACAACTCAACAAAAAGCAATCGTTGAAAAGGTTAATGCACTCGTTGATAAATATACCGTATTATCGGTAGAAAACGAACAAAATAAGGTAAATCTTAAAACTCAAGAAGAACTTATTGAAAAAACTAAAATTTCAATTAAGGATAGAGAAGAATCAATTTCTTCATCAAACAAGTATCTTGAAAGCGTTGAAAATAAGATTTACTCGTTAAAAACAAAACTTACGGGTGAAGAAACGAGTTTAAGATTATATCAAGGTTTGAAAAACTCGTTTGAAGGATATTCTCACTCTGTTAAAAACCTTATGCACGCGGTAAAAACTAATCCTGAACTTGCAAAGAAGGTCAAAGGTGTGGTTGCATCGCTTATTTCAACTGACAAAAAGTATGAAATGGCTATTGAAACCGCTATCGGTGGGGCTCTTCAAAACGTTGTTACAGATAACCCTGACGATGCGGAATTTGTAATCAATTACTTAAAACGTACTGACGGTGGTAGAATAACTATTCTTCCCGTTACTTCAGTAAAACCGAGATTTAACGGTAGTGAAATTACTCAAGCAAGCAAGGAAGTTGGAGCGATAGGGTTTGCAGACTCTCTTGTAAAATACGATGGTTATTATGAAAACGTCGTTTCGCATTTGCTTGGAAATACCTTAATTTGTGAAAACTTACAATACGCAACCGCTATTGCTAAAAAGTATCGTTTTGCTTTCAAAATCGTAACGTTAGATGGTGACGTGCTTTCGCAATCTGGTTCAATGTCAGGCGGTTCAAAGCGTAAAAACGACGCTAATCTTCTTGGCGTTGATCGTCAACTTGAAGAACTTCAAATCGCTATCCAAAAAGATACTAAGGAAATTGAAATTCTTCAAAACAACAAGGCTAATTTATTAGAGCAAGTTAACGCTGAAATTGAACTTTTGAATAAGGAAAACCTTATTCTCCAAGAGGCTAAGCAAACCTCTCTTTCTCTTCGAGAAAAAATCAATGCTAGCGAAATCGTTTTATCCGATATTCAAAAAGAAATTGAAAAGAATAAAGACGATATTGCGGTAATCAGCAACCGTCTTTCAGAAATTTCAGTTGCGTATACCGATATTGAGGCTGGTAACGAAAAAATTAGTAAAGAAAAAGAGCGTGGTGTTAAGGAGCAAACCGAGCAACGTGAACTCTTCCAAGAACTCCGCAAAAAGCATAACGAGTTACTTGCCGAAAATACTGAAGTTCAGTCAAGGCTTTCTCAATTATATGCTGAAATTTCGGCAAACGAAAGCGAGATTGAAAGAATTTCACAAGAAATTATCGAGATTGAAGAATCGATTAAAAAGAACGCGGTTACCGCTCAAAATAACGTTAAAATTATTGAAAATTTAACAAGACAAGCAGAGCAAGTTGCCCTTTCTACTGAAGATAAAAAGGTTTTAGAAGATTTACGCCGTCAACAAGCGGAATTTGATAAAAAGAAAGAAAGGCTTAACGAACTTATCGCGCAAGACAACTTAAAGCGTGAAGTATTGCAAGCGGATATCGATAAAAATACTGAAAAGAAAGCAAACGAAGAAGTTAACTATACTAAAGTTGACACGGAACTTGACTTTATGTCGCAAAATCTTTTCACGGAATATCAACTTACTTATGAAACTTGTAAGCCTCTTCGCGATGAAAATTACGAGATTGCAACTTCTAGCCAAGAAATTTCTTCATTAAAACGCAAGATTGCAGCGCTTGGCAGTATTAACCCGAACGCTATTGAAGAGTATAACGAACTTAGCGAGTCTTATAACGAATTAGTTTCTCAACGTGACGACCTTTATAAAGCGCAAGACGATTTACAAAAGGTTATCGACGATTTAACTAAGGAAATGACTTTGACTTTCAACGACGGATTTAAGACTATAAGGTCTAACTTTACCAAGATTTTCAAAGAACTCTTTGGCGGTGGTACTGCAGATCTTATAATTGAAGAAAGCACTACCGGGGATCCGCTTGATGCAGGTATTGAAATCGTTGCCGAACCACCGGGAAAGAAACTTCAAAAGATTTCACTTTTATCAGGTGGCGAAATGTCGCTCACGGCTATTGCGATACTATTTGCAATATTAAGGCTTCGCCCAATGCCGTTCTGCGTGCTTGACGAAATTGAAGCGGCGCTCGACGATGCAAACGTTGAAAGATTTGCAAAATATCTTAAAAACTTCTCAAAAGAAACTCAATTTATTTGTATTACTCACAAGAAAGTTACAATGGAAAATGCCGATGGTTTATTCGGTGTTACAATGCCTGAAAAGGGCGTATCAAGTATCGTTTCCGTTAAACTTTCTGATGCTATTGATATGGAAGGAATTAAAAGTTAATGGGTATTTTTTCAAAATTAGCAAGTTCGCTTAAAAAGACTAAGGATAAAATTGCGGATACATTTTCTCGCGTGTTTTCAATAGATAGAATTGGCGACGAGTTTTACGATGAACTCTTAGACGCGCTTATTGCATCTGATTTATCCGTAAATTTTGCTATGGACGTTATTGATGATTTGCGAGATAAGATGATTGAAGGTAGCGTAAAAGATAGAGATTTCGTTATCAATTCCTTAAAAGAATCGCTCGTTTCCGCGTGTGAAGACGTAGAAGATTTTGAAACGGATTATCCTACGGTTATAATGCTCGTTGGCGTAAACGGAGTTGGCAAAACTACTACGATTGGCAAACTTGCAAATTACTATAAACAAAATGGTAAAAGCGTAACACTTTGCGCGGCGGATACCTTCCGCGCAGCGGCGTCTGATCAACTTACCGAGTGGGCAAGTAGAGCGGACGTTAGAATTATTAAGCACGCCGAAGGTGCAGATCCGTCTGCAGTTGTTTACGATGCAATAGCATCTGCCAAGGCAAAAAATACCGACGTTTTGATTATCGATACCGCAGGTAGACTTCACGTTAAGAGCAACTTAATGGAAGAACTTAAAAAAATGAGTAGAGTTGTTGAGCGTGAATATCCTGACGCCGATTTCAAAAAACTCATAGTTTTAGATTCAACTACCGGTCAAAACGCAATCTCACAAGTAGAAACTTTTGACCAAGCGGTTGAACTTGACGGTATTGTTTTAACTAAACTTGACGGAACTGCTAAAGGTGGATTTGTGTTATCAATGCTTGCTGAACACGGCGTTCCCGTTGCTTTCGTTGGCGTTGGCGAAAAATTAGGCGATCTTGAAGAGTTTGATTTAGAAGATTTCGTAGACGGATTATTTTAATAAAAATTTTGCGGTGTCAAGTAAAAATGCTTGACACCTTTATTTTTTTATTGTATAATTGCTTTCGTAATATGGATATCTACGAGTATTTAGAACTTTTTTCAATATATAAAAGTTTGTTAACTGAAAAACAAGCAGATATATTTTCTTTATACGTTGAGTGTGATTTATCGCTTGGAGAGATTTCTGAGATTAAAAACATATCTCGTCAAGGCGTTAGTGATACGATTACTAAAACTAAAGAAATACTCGTTTCTTATGAAGAAAAATTAGCATTACTTGAAAAGAAACGTCAACTTAAAAAGTTAAGTGATAAGATTACAGATGAAAACGTAAAAAATGAACTTGAACGCATTATAGGGGGCTAATATGGCAAACGTATTTAGTGGATTGAGTGAAAAACTCAATCACGTATTTACAAAACTTACCAAGCGCGGAACTCTTACCGAGCTTGAGATTAAGCAAGCCATGCGTGAAATTAGAATAGCCCTTTTAGAGGCGGACGTTAATATTCTTGTTGCAAAAGATTTTGTTAATAAGGTTAGCGAAAAGGCGTTAGGTCAAGAAGTTATCAAGAGTTTAAGCCCTACGCAACAAGTTATTAAAATAGTATCAGATGAACTTACTGAACTTATGGGTAGCACTAATAGTAAGTTACTTGTTTCATCTGAACTTCCAACGGTTATAATGATGTGCGGTTTGCAAGGCGCTGGTAAAACCACGCTCTCTGGTAAACTTGCTCTTCATCTTAAAAAATCAGGTAAAAAGCCTTTGCTCGTTGCTTGTGATATTTACCGTCCTGCGGCAATCAATCAATTAAAAGTCGTAGGTTCGCAAGCGGGGGTTGACGTTTATGAAGAAGGCGTTAAAAACCCCGTAATTATAGCGCAAAACGCTATTAAGCACGCAAGGCAATTTGGTTTTGATACGGTTATTGTGGACACCGCTGGTAGACTTCATATCGATGAAGAATTAATGCAAGAACTCATTGAGATTTCAAATGCGGTTAAACCTACTGAAATTTTGCTCACAATCGATTCGATGACTGGTCAAGATGCGGTTAACGTAGCAAAGTCTTTTAATGAAAAACTTGAAATTACCGGTTGCGTTTTAACTAAACTTGACGGCGATACGAGAGGCGGTGCTTGCTTATCAGTAAAAGCGGTAACGGGTAAACCTATTAAGTTTTCAAGCGTAGGCGAAAAACTTGGCGACTTAGAACCATTTTACCCCGACCGTATGGCTAAGCGTATACTTGGCATGGGTGACGTTTTATCACTTATTGAAAAGGCGCAAGAGGCAATAACCGAAGAAGACGCTAAGAAACTTACAAAAAAGATGCAAGAAAATTCTTTTACCTTGGAAGATTTCTTAGAGCAGTTTGAAATGGTTAAAAAAATGGGTGGCGTTGGCGACATTATGAACATGCTTCCAGGTATGGGCATGGGCAAGTTAAAAGGCGTTAAACCCGGTGAGATTGACGAGAGTAAAATTGAAAGACAAAAGGCAATTATTTGCTCTATGACTAAGAAAGAACGTAAAGATCCGTCACTACTTAATTATTCAAGAAAGAATAGAATAGCGATGGGTAGTGGTACGACAGTTCAAGAAATAAATCAACTTCTTAAACAGTTTGAACAAACAAAACTTTTAATGAAACAATTAAAAAATGGCAAGAGAAGATTGCCGTTTATGTAAGGAATAAACGCAAAAATTGCGTAAAATAAAGATTTTAACGGAGGATTAAAATTATGGCAGTAAAGATGAGATTAACTAGACTTGGTGATAAGGGTAACGCTTTATACAGAATAGTAGTTGTTGATTCAAGAGTAGCAAGAGATGGTAAGTATATTGAAAAGATTGGTCACTACAATCCTAATACTAACCCAGCAGAAGTTGTTGTTGACGTTGAAAAAGCAAAAAAATGGATTGCTAACGGTGTTCAACCTACTGAAACTGTAAAGAATATTCTTGTTAAAGCAGGCGTTATTGAAAAATCTGAAAAACTTTCACCTTCTAAGACTAACCCTAAGAAGAAAAAGAAGTAATTAAGGGGTAAGACATGCTCGAACTCATTAAATTCATCGTAAACAGATTTGCTGAAAAGCAAGACGATATTGAATATATCGTAAAAGAAGAAGGCAACGTTGTTAACGTTACTGTCGTTCTTGATGAAAGCGATATGGGTAAGGTTATAGGTCGTCAAGGTAAACTTGCTAAGGCACTTAGAACTATCGTTCGTTCTGCAAGCGCGAAAGAAAATAAAAAATATAACGTTGAAATAAAGGCAAAGGGAGAAATTTAATAAATTTCTCTCATCTTTTTATGGAAAAAATTATTTGTTTTAACGTCGTTAAACCGCAAGGTATAAAAGGTGAGGTTAAGGCACGCATATTAGCCGACGGTTTTTCGAGTATAAAAAACGTAAAAAACGTATACGACGCTAACGGAAAGTTATATAAAGTTCTTAAAATTCGCGATGCATTTTCAGGCTTTGCTTTTTTAATGCTTGAAGGTATTTCAGATAGAAATACCGCTGAACTTTTCCGTGGCGTAGATTTTTACGTGGAGAAAAATAAAATCAATAAGAAAGACGACGAGTTTTTTATCTCTGACATAATAGGGCTTAAAGTTTTAGTTGACGGAGAAGATCAAGGTACCGTTTTAGACGTTATTCAAGCAAGCGTTGATATGTTTGAAATCGTTAATAATGGTAAGAAATGGTATTTTCCGTTTTTGAAATCGCTTGAAATTGTCTTTGATTTTAATGCTAAAACTCTTTCTGTTTCTAAAGAAAAATTAGACGGGGTTAAATATAGTGAAGATTGATATTTTAACACTTTTCCCCGAAATGTTCGCTCCGCTTAATGAAAGTATTATTGGCAGAGCGCAAAAAGCGGGTAAAATTGAAATTAATATTCACGATATTAGAGAATATTCTAAGGATAAGCACAAAAAGTGCGACGATTATCCTTTCGGCGGTGGCGCAGGTATGGTAATGATGCCACAGCCGGTTTTTGATGCTATAAATTCTATTGATCCCGAACATAAGGCGCTACGAATTTTCACTTCTCCAAGGGGAAAGACTTTTTCTCAAAGCGTTGTAAAAGAACTTTGTAAAGTTGAACGTTTACTTATACTTTGCGGTCATTACGAAGGTCTTGATGAAAGAATTATAACTCTTTGCATTGATCAAGAAATTTCAATCGGCGATTACGTTTTAACCGGTGGCGAACTTCCTGCAATGGTTATGACAGATGCAGTTTGCAGGTACGTTGACGGTGTAATTGCAAGCGAGTCGCTAAACGAAGAAAGTTTTTCAGACGGACTTCTTGAATATCCGCAATATACTCGCCCTCAAGAATTTATGGGTGAAAAAGTTCCCGACGTTTTGCTTTCAGGTAATCACGCCGAAGTAAACAAGTGGAGAAAGCAAAAATCCTTGGAATTAACTGAAAAATTCCGCCCGGATTTATTAGGCAAGTAATATGCATTTACAATGGTTTCCCGGTCACATGACCAAAGCGTTAAGAATGATGGAAGAGGAAGTAAAGCTCTGCGACGGAATTATTATGGTTCTAGATGCAAGAGCTCCTTTTGCGTGTCTTAACAAAAAATTATCTAGTGTGTTTGGAAATAAACCTGTAGTTTACGCTATTAATAAAACTGATTTGGTTAGTGAAAAAGACGTAAAGACCGTTGTTGAAACGTTTAGTAAACAAGGAAAGATTGCCGTGCCGGTAATAGGTACTAGTGAAAAGAGCGCTGTTAAATTATATAACGCAATAGTTTCTTCGCTTTCTAGTGTTTTAGAAAAATATAAATCAAAAGGTATAAAAAAACCGTTAAGAGTAATGGTAGCAGGTATTCCAAATACCGGTAAATCTACGCTTATAAACTTGCTTTGTGGAAATAAAAGGGCAAAGACTGGGGATAAGGCAGGCGTTACCAAAAACAAGCAATGGGTTAAAATTAAAGAGCTTGAACTTTTAGATACGCCGGGTACTACGCCACCTTCTTTTGAAAATCAAACTTATGCTGAATACCTTGCGTTTATCGGCTCTATTAACGACGATATAGTTGATTTTATCGAACTTTCTATCGATCTTATAAAATACCTTCAAAAAGAATACAAGGGCGTTTTATCAAGTATTTACGGCGTTAATGAAGATGATGAGCCGGCAAACGTCTTTTATCAAATAGCATCAAGGCGTGGCGCTTTGAAAAAGGGTGGAGAAATTGACGAGGAAAGAGCGTCGAATCTTATAATTTCCGATTTAAGAAAAGGAAAAATCGGTAAAATTTATTTTAAGTAATATGAAAATATACGTTCCGCAACTTGAATATGAAAATAAACATTTTGAATTAGGGTGTAGATATATTGCCGGGGTTGACGAAGTTGGTAGAGGACCACTTGCAGGCCCGGTTGTTTGCGCGTCGGTAATAATGAATTTAGATGATATTATCGAAGGCGTAACTGATAGCAAAAAGGTTTCCGAAAAGAAAAGGGAAATGCTTTTTGACGTTATAAAAGAAAAGGCGATTTCTTATTGTATTTCGGAAATTTCGCCCGAAGAAATTGACGAGATCAATATATTAAACGCAACTAAAAAGTGCATGATAAATTCTATTAAAGGGTTAAGCGTTACGCCTGACGTTGTTTTGGTTGACGCTGTTAATCTTGACGTTGACGTAAAAACCGAACCTATCATAAAAGGCGATCTTAAAAGTTACACGATAGGCGCTGCGTCAATTTTAGCAAAAGTTTATCGTGATAGGTTAATGAAGGAATACGCTAAGGAGTTCCCTAAATATGGGTTTGATAGAAACGCAGGATATGGAACGAAAGAGCATATTGATATGATTAAGGAGATAGGGCCTTGCAAAATTCACCGAAGAACTTTTATAAAAAACTTTTGGGGTTAAAAGGCGAAAAACTTGCTGAAAAAACCTTAAAAAAGCAAGGTTATAAGATAATAAAAACAAATTACGTTACGCCTTTTGGCGAGGCGGATTTAGTTTGTGAAAAAGATGGAGTAATAAATTTTGTTGAAGTTAAAACGAGAACTTCTTGTAAATTTGGAACTCCAGCGCAAGCAGTCAATTATAAAAAACAAAAAAAATACAGAGATATTGCAAATTATTATCTAAAAGAAAATAATTTAAGCGACGTTCAAATTTCATTTGTCGTAGTTGAAATTTTAGATGAAAACGTCAATATTATTACGGATGCTTTTTAATGAAAATTACCGTTTCAGCGCCGTCGGGCTTAGAGGGCGTAGTTAAAAAAGAACTTTATAATTTAACAGGTCAAGATAGCCAAGCGTTAAACGGTAGATTGACTATTGACGGAGATATAAAAACCGTTGCAAACCTTAATCTCAATATGAGAACGGCAAGCAGGGTTTATATTTTGCTTGGCAATTTTAAGGCGACAAATTTTGACGAGTTGTTTGAAGGAATATCTAATATAGATCTTGAAAACTACTTTGATAAAGTTTCAAAAATAACGGTACTTTCTAATATATTTGAGTCAAAACTCAATTCTGTGCAAGCGGTTAAATCGGTTGCAAAAAAAGCAATGTGTAAAAGGCTTGAAGGTTTTTACGGTTGCAATCTTAAAGAGATTGGCGCTAATCACTCGGTTGAAATTTCAATTCGCCACGATTACGTTAGTGTTTACCTTAACACGTCTGGCGAGCCTCTTCATAAACGCGGATATAGAACGTCGGTTGGTGACGCGCCTATAAAGGAAAACGTTGCCGCTTGTATGTTATATCTTTCTGTATGGAATAAGAGCAAAGTTTTAGTAGATCCTTTTTGCGGAAGTGGAACTATCGCTATCGAAGCGGGTATGATTGCAAAAAATATTGCCCCGGGATTAAATCGCGACTTTGATTTTTTGCACTTTGAAAAGTTTGATACAAGTTTTTATGAAGATATGCTCATAAAAGCAAAGAACGATATAGTTAAGGTTGATAAGGTTTCAATATTTGGTTACGATATTGAAGAAAGCCAAGTTAAACTTGCTCGTATGCACGCTAAAAAAGCAGGGGTATCTGACGCTGTGTTTTTTGGCGTAAAAGACGTTTGTGATTTTACCTCGCGTGAAAGTTACGGCGTTATCGTAACTAACCCGCCTTATGGTGAGAGGATTCTTTCAAGAAATCAAGTTGTTTCTTTATATAAAACTTTTGGTCGGGTTTATAGTAGTTTAGATAATTGGTCTGTTTACGCAATAACGCCCGTTAGCGATTTTGAAAGATTGATAGGTAAAAAGGCTGATAAAAAGCGAAAAATTTACAATGGGCAGTTGGAGTGCATCTATTATTCCATACTCGGTGCAAAACCGCCTAAAAAACAATAAAAAATTTTATAAAAACTGCATAAAATTGCTTGCAATAATAGTATTTTTATGCTAAAATATGAAAAGACTTCGGGTGGTCCTCTTAAAGTTAGTAATGAACACCGCGTAATTATGGAGGTATAAGTCATGAATATAATTGATCAAATTAACAATGAAAACATTAAAAAAGAAGTTCCTTCGTTTAACGTTGGTGATACTGTTAAGGTATCTGTAAAGGTTATTGAAGGTACTAGAGAAAGAATCCAAGCATACGAAGGCGTTGTTATCGCTAAACGTGGTGGTAGCATTAGTGAAACTTTCACCGTTAGAAGAATTAGTTTCGGTGTTGGCGTTGAAAGAACGTTCCCCCTTCATTCACCAAAGATTGCAGACATTAAAGTAGTTAAGAAAGGTTCTGTTAGACGTGCTAAACTTTACTACCTTAGAAACCTTACTGGTAAAGCTGCAAAAGTTAAAGAAGTTATTCGTTAATTATAAAAGTGCGTTTCAAAACGCACTTTTTTTATAGGTAGACTATGAACGTATTTAATTCAATTTTAGACCTTGTTGGAAAAACTCCGCTAATAAGACTTTCAAGGCTTGAAAAAGTTTTAGGTGTTAAAGCAAATCTTTATGCCAAGGTTGAAAGTTTTAATCCCGCTGGCAGTATTAAAGATAGGGTAGCAAAAAATATAATAGAAACGGCGGAAAATCAAGGGTTATTAAAGCCTAACTCAACTATTATTGAGCCTACGAGTGGAAATACTGGTATAGGTTTAGCGCTCGTTTGCTTGCTTAAAGGATATAAAGTAATTTTAACTATGCCTGAAACTATGAGTGTAGAGCGTCGCAAACTCTTATCGCAATACGGCGCGGAAATAGTTTTAACAGATGGTAAACTCGGTATGAAAGGCGCTATCGATAAAGCAAACGAACTTTCAAAAACTATTGAAAATTCCTTTATCGCGGGGCAGTTTACAAATCCGTCAAATCCGCAAGCGCATTATAAAACTACCGCCGTTGAAATTTACGATGATTTAGACGGAAAGGTTGACGCCGTTGTTGCAGGCGTTGGCACGGGTGGAACAATATCTGGAATAGGAAAGTTTATTAAAGAAAAAAACAAAAACGCTTGTATCGTTGCAGTTGAGCCGTTTAATAGCGCGGTTTTATCTGGAGAAAAGAGTGGTAGCCATAATCTTCAAGGAATTGGTGCGGGGTTTATTCCTGTAATTTATGATAATAGCGTTGTTGATAAGATTGTTAAGGTAAAAGAAGAAGACGCGTATTATTTTGCTAAATTACTCGCAAAAACTGAAGGAATACTCGTTGGCATATCTTCGGGCGCATCGCTATATTCTGCGGTTGAACTTATTAAAAACGGCGATTATAGTGGAAAAAACGTCGTTGTAATATTGCCTGACGGTGGTGAAAAATATCTTTCAACCGATTTGTTTAAGTAATTTGTTTATTTGCTATTGATTTTTATTTATTTTAAGGTTACAATAAGTTATAGTAAACTTATTTTAAGGAGTATTTTATGAAAACTATTAAAGTAGAAGCGTTAACTAAAAAAGCATTTGCGCCTTACGGCGAATATTATAATATGGCAAGTCCTAGCGGTTACCCTTTATGTGGAGAAATTCATAAATTTTTCCCCGATAGAGTTCTTGCAAACGCTTGCGGAAACGTTGGTTTTTCATCAATCTTAGTTAAAAAACCTGAAAAGATGATAATTGAACAAATTGAATACCATACGACTACTTGCGAACTTATTATGCCACTTAACGACGATATGATTTTGCACGTTGCCGAGCCTTCTGCGGGTAAGCCTATTACCGATTTAACTAAGGCTTTTATCGTTCCTAAAAACACTCTTATTAAAATGAACGCTTGCGTATGGCATTTAGCGCCACTTCCTAAGAAGAAGGAAGAACTTTCGGCTCTTATTATTCTTCCAGAGTGTACTTATATGAACGATTGTAAAGTTGTGAATTTAACTGAAGAAGAGAAGTTTGAAATTATTTTATAATTATGAGCAAATTAACTAATACTACTCCCGAACAAGAAAGAGAGTATATAAGAAAAGCCAAGCAATACGAAAGGGTGAAATGGATAATTATTATATCCTCAATCGTTCTTGCAGTTGTACTTGGCGTAATAGTTGTTAGTAACGGAGCAATCTTTCGACTCTTAGGCGTTCAAAACTACGCTGAAGGGTTAAGTATATTCTTTATAATAATGTACGTATTGATAATGATAGGTATAATACTTTTACTTATTATGATTTCAACGGTATTTTTTAGGATAATAGTAGAGTTTATAAAGGATAAATTTTTTAGAAAATAAAAAAACACACCGCTAAATTGCGGTGTGTTTTTCGTTAGTTTTTAAGTAAGTTGTCGAACGATTTTGTTTTTGAAAATGGGATAATAAACATTAGTGCTATAAGCATATCGGGTAAAACGTATACCGCGTTATAGCAAAGCGAATAAATAAATGCATTACCTGCGGGGAATCCTTCGTAGACGTAACCTGCGCCAAAGTAAATTAAACCTGATAAAAAATGCATTGTAAATCTAACGATATAAAAGGTTATAGTTCCAAGAGTTACGCTAATGCACTTTGAGTTGATGACCTTTTTATATATACCTGCAAAACATACTGCTGAGAACGGCAAAATGTAATCGAGTAAAAAGGTTAGTGGTGTTAAAATGTAAGGCGAAGTTATAAACTGCAATAATCCCGTTATAAAGCCGGTAAAAAGCCCGTAATAAATACCGTAATAGTAAGAAACAATTATGATAGGAACAAGGCTAAAAATCGTTATGCTACCGCCGAAAGGTAACGAAAACTTTAAGAAAGATAAAGTGGTCGTCAATGCGATAGATAGCGAAATTACCGCAAGTTTACGAGTGTCTAAACCCGTTTTTGTTTTCTTGCCAATGATAAAGGCAACAGCAAATACTAAAAGTATTGCTAGCACCGAAATCATAACGGCAAGGTCTTCTGTAGAAAATGTTGCTAATAAGTTATACATAAAACCTCCTTTTTGCGCCATTTTTGGCACAAAAAAACGCCGAGAATTCGGGCGCAACAAAAAAGAAAATACGTCTTCCATTCCGGAATTATCCGGTCAGGTTCAAAGGGTATAATCTCAGCCGTAGCACCCCTGCGTTCGATTGTCGAATTTATTATAACTCTAATTAATAATTATGTCAACATTTTTTTATATTTTGGTATTTACATATTGACAGTTTTATGATATAATCATAATCGGTGAAAATTATGAAATACGATTTTTTTGCATATCTTAATAGATTAAAACACATAAAACGTTGGGCGCTTATGCACTCGCTTGATAGTGAAAACGTTTTAGAACATACTGCTCAAGTGAGTATTATTGCACACGCATTGGCGGAGATAAAGAACGCCTATTTTGGTGGAAAAGTAGACGTTTTGAAGGTTTTACTTTATTCGCAATATCACGAAACGAGTGAAGTTATAACCGGCGATATGCCAACGCCTATAAAATATATGAATAAAGAGATAAACAAGGCTTATAAAGACATTGAGAAGGGTGCAAGCCTAAAATTATTAGAAACTTTACCGCCCGAACTTTATTCTATTTACGAACCGTACGTTTTGCCGGATGAAAATTCCGAAGAGTATATAATTATGAAATGCGCTGATAAAATTTCAGCCTATATAAAGTGTGTTGAAGAATTAAAATCGGGCAACACCGAGTTTAAGAAGGCAAAAGACACGATACTTAAAGACATTAATAAAATTTCTAGAGAAGAAGTTAAGTTTTTTATGAAACACGTTTCGCCAAGATTTAATTGTTCTTTAGATGAATTGGAGTAATATTATGAAAAAATTGACAACAATAGTTTTAACTTTAATAATTGCGTTTACTATGACTGCTTGCGGTGGTGGAGAGGGTAACGTAACCCCTGAATACGCTCAAAAGTTTACATACGATTATGAAACGCATTGGCGCGCTCAAACAAACGGTAACGGCAGAACTGACGTTGCTGATCACGTAGACGATGGAACGGGTGTTTGCCCTGTTTGTAAGTATATTATGTACGTTAATACGAACAGAAACCCTTTCTTATACGATGATACTATGCATTGGAAAAGAGATTCTAACGGTGTAAAATCTGAAGAGGGTTACCACGTTGAAGATAGCGGTAAATGTGCTGTTTGCGATTATTACTACGATGCAACTGAATTTTTAGAATTTGAAAGATGCACTATTAACGGTGTTGCTGGTTATAGAGTTGCTCAACTTTTAGAAGACGGCTATGACGAAGATTACATTTATCGTAATATTGAAATCCCCGCTTACTATCAAGGCGAAGGGGATGAAAAGCCGTTACCTGTAATTTCAATTGGTTACGGCGCGTTAAGTACGGGTAACGTTAACGGTAGAGTTTATAATACTTTCCGCATTAGTTCAGTTAAACTCAACGAAGGTTTGCTTGAAATTAGAGACTGGGCGTTTAAGGGTACTGACTTGACTTCACTTTCTCTTCCTAATAGTTGCACTAACGAATTTTTCAAAAATTCAGGCACGGCAAATACTTACGGCGCTATTTACAATCTTTGTGGCAATAGGCTTGATAGATTTGAAACGGGTGGCGCAAAAGTTTTAGCGTCTTATAACTTTGCTAACGGCACTAAAGAAGTTATTTTAGGCGATGGTTTAGAGCAAATTAAACCCAGAGCGTTCTATGAAATTTACTCTCTTGAATATTTAGTTATTCCCGCATCTGTTAATAAGATACCAGAAGGAACTGTAACGGGTACTGGTGATTACGCGAAAGCACCATTGATTAGAATGTTCCCAAATGGATCTGCAACTAAAATCTTTATGGAAATCACTAAACAAGAGCACGATGCGTTACTTTTAAGCCAAAGAAAAAGAGATTTGCAAGGTAACGTTTTAGATCCGCTCCCAGCAAACACTATTGGTTTTGTTAAGGGTTGGTCTGGCAATAATCCAATATATTTTAAGGGTGAATGGACTTATAATAAGTGGGGTAAACCAGAACCTATCGTTTAAGGAACTTTATGAAGAAAATTTTAGGTATTTTAATTTCAATAATTGTTTTATCGTTCAACTTATGTTTCTTTACTGCTTGTGGCGGTAGCGATGAAGTTGAGCCAGAATATTCAAATATATATACTTATAACGATTCGATGCATTGGCGTAATCAATTAAACGGAAACGGTAGAACAGACGTTGGCGAACACGTTGACAATGGTACTGGAACTTGTTCCGTTTGTGAATACGTTATTTATCAAGCGGTGTATGCAAATACTTGGTCGTTCGATAGCGAATACCATTGGAAAGCGCAAACAAACGGCTCGGGTGTTAAGGATAAAGCAAAGCATAGTAACAATAGCGGTAAGTGCAGAACTTGCGCTTATTATTACGATGCAACTGAATTTATTGCGTTTGAAAAGTGCAAGGTTGGTAACGTTGAAGGATATAGGGTGATGGAACTTTTAGATCAAGATTATGACGCTAATTATATCTATCATAATATTGAAATTCCAACCCATTATAAAGGCGAAGATGACGAGCAACCGTTGCCCGTAATCTCAATCGGTTACGGCGCTCTTAGTTACGGAGATGTTAATACTTTTCTTTATAATGAAATTAAAATAAAGTCCATAAAACTTAACGAGGGTCTTTTAGAAATTCAAGACTGGGCGTTTAAGAATAGCGATATTACTGAACTTGTAATACCAAACAGCGTAACTAACGAGCATTTTAGAAATCAATATTCAACAAACACTTATTCAACAATTTATAATATTTGCGGTGGATGTCCACTTAAAAGATTTATAATGGGTGACGGCATTAAAATTTTGGGCGCGTATAATTTTGGAAACGGCGTAAAAGAGGTTAAACTTGGAGCAGGTCTTCAAAAAATTAATACTAGAGCGTTTTATGAAATTTATACTCTCGATTATCTCGTAATACCTGAGTCACTCAAGTTTATTCCTGAAGGAACTATCGTGGGAACGGGAAATACCGCTAAATCACCCGCAATCAAGTTGCTTCCCGATCGTTCTCCTACCGTATTTTATATGGAAATAACAAAGCAAGAGCACGATGCTAACCTAGTTCCTGTATATAGAAGAGATCTTCAAGGCAATATTTTAGAGTCTTTACATACTACTGGTTTTGTTACGGGCTGGTCTGGAAATAATAAAGTTTACTTTAAGGGCGAGTGGCATTACGATAAAAACGGAAAACCTATTCCTAACTAAAGGTGTTTTATGAAAAAAGTTTTAACGATATTTTGCTTAATAGTCTTAATGGTTTTTAATTTAAGCCTTTTATCTGCTTGTAACAACAATTCGCAAGAATCTTCAAATATCGTCTACTCTGAGGAGTATTCTTTTAATAATAACCATCATTGGCGTGAAGAAATCGGCGGTACAAATAGAACTGATATTGGCTCTCATGAAAATCTTGGTGGCAAATGTAAATACTGTGATTTTTATTATGATTCTACGAAATGGTTGGTTTTTGAAAAGATTAACGTTTACGGTTATTCGGGCTATGGTGTTTCAGAGTATTTAGGCGATCGCGTTGGCGCGTATACGCATATTGAAATTCCAGCGTTTTATAAAGGCGATAACGATAGTGAGCCTATTCCTGTTATAGCAATCGCTGGCGACGTATTCTCAAACGTTGAGCACGATGGTTATAACGTGTTAGAGTCAGTTAAACTTAACGAAGGGTTAAAGTTTATTGGAAACGGTGCGTTTGAGGGAACTAATATCATAGATATTAAAATTCCTAATTCCGTTATCGGTGGCAGTTTAACTTACGACTGGAGTAGATGGCCCGAACACGGTGGTTTATATAACGTTTTTGCCGGTTGTTCACTTTTAAGTAGTGTAGATACTGGCGACAGTTTGCAAGTTATAGGCGCGTACACCTTTGCTTATTGTAATGCCCTTAAAACCGTTAGATACGGCAGTAGTTTAAGAGAGATAAGGCAAAGGGCGTTCTACGAAGCGTACGGCTATGAAAACGTTGTATTGCCTAACACGGTTGTTAGTATTCCCGAAGGATCTTATTTTGATAGGGGCGATCACTTTACTCCCGATAATAACAACGACTTAGAAAGATGGTTATCCGAAGTTAACGTTTTTCCATACGCTAAAAATGTATTTTTAGACGTTTATAAAGATGAACTTGTTAAGTTAAGATTGTTAAGAAGAGATATGTTAACGGGCATTCCGCTTGACGAAAACGGCAATGAATTAGACCCGAATACTTACGCTACCGACTTTGGCTTTGTTGAAGGCTGGTGTGGTATGGCAAAGATTTATTATAAAGGCGAATGGTATTTTGATAGCGACGGAAACCCTATGCCTTATTAATGGAGTTTTATGAAAAGATTTTTTTGTGTTATTATAACGGCAATAATATTAGCGCTAAATTTATGTTTATTTACCGCTTGTAACGGAGGGGAAAACGATTCTCCTGAATATTCCGAAATTTATAGTTATAACGAAAATTTGCATTGGAGAAATCAACTTAACGGAAATGGTAGAACAGACGTTGGCGACCATATAAACGATAGAGGCAAATGCAATGTTTGCAATTATTATTTTGATGCTAGCGAATATATAAGCTACGTTAAAGTTAAGTTTGAAGATAAAATTTATTATACGGCGTATGAATATAAAGGAACTGTTGGAAATCCTTATGTTAATATAGAAATTCCAGCGCAATACAAAGGAAGAGATGACGATGCGCCAATCCCGGTAATTGCGGTAAATGCTTATATGTTTGCTCCTTCTCAACATGTGGGGCTTGAAAGAATAAAGTCTTTTAAGCTTAATGAAGGTTTGAGATTTATAGGAAGAGGAGCATTTAATGGAACGTTGATAAAAGAGGCGATAGTTCCTGATTCAGTTACTAACGGTTTTAATTCAATAGCAGGCTTAAAATTTGATGAACAAGGTAATCAAGTTGGCGTTGCTACTTTAAGTGGTACTAATGACTTTTTGTATAATGTTTTTTCGTCTACACCCATAGTTCGCGCGGTTATCGGTAATGGTGTTAAAGGTTCTCAAGGTTATCTTTTCTCAAGTTGTTCTCAACTAGAAGAAGTAATTTTGGGTAATAGTGTAACAAGGCTTGCAACAAGAGATTTTTATTGTTGCCCAGAACTTAAAACGCTAATAATCCCCGCATCGCTCGATACCGTTCGCGAAAGCCATATATGGTCTAATGCCGTTGATAAATACGTTTCTTTATATAACATTTTTGAAGGCAGTAAAGGTTTCCCTGATATTTTTACATATATGACTAAAGAAAGATATAAAAGTCTTTCACTTAGAAAAGTTCAAAGAGATATGATTACTGGTTTTCCGCTTGATAAAAACGGCAACCCCGTTGATATAACAACGGAAAGTTTTTCTTATCCTACCAATGGCTTGGTTGAAGGTTGGTGTGGTATGGCGACGATTTATTTTAACGGTGAGTGGCATTTTGACGATAACGGAAAGCCTATGCCCAATTAAAGGAGTTTTATGAAAAAGATTTTTAGTGTTATTATAACGTCTGTTTTATTAGCGTTAAATTTGTGTTTTTTCACCGCTTGCGGTGGAGGGGAAGATGTTTCTCCTGAATATTCCGAAACTTATACTTTTAACGAGAATATGCATTGGAGAAATCAGCTTAACGGAAACGGTAGAACCGACGTTGGTTCACACGTAAATGATAGCGGTAAATGCAAAGTTTGTAATTATTACTATGATGCAAGTGAATTTTTGTCTTTCGTTAAGGTAAGTTATAACGGTGAAACGTATTATGCTGTTAATAAATTTGAAGGGGAAAAGAGGGGTGCTTATAAGCATATTGAAATTCCTGCATATCATCAAAAATTGGGTGATACTGCGCCTATTCCCGTTATTGCTATCAACGCATATATTTTCTCGCCTACAAAAAATCTTGGAATTGAAAAGATATATTCAATTAAGTTAAACGAAGGATTAAAATTTATTGGCAACGGTGCGTTTTCAAACACAATGCTTAAAGAGGCGGTAATTCCCAATTCCGTTACAGGTGGTATCAATGGAATAGGTGGCGTTACGTTTGATGAAGAAGGCAATCAAGTTGGCGTTGGTAAATTTCAATATTGGCCCTCATCTACCGCAGGTTTGTATAACGTATTTGGCGGTTGTTCAAGTCTTAAACGCGTAGTTATAGGTAACGGCTTGCATAAGATTGAAGGTTATCTTTTCTCAAGTTGTTCTCAACTTGAAGAAGTAATTTTAGGTGAGGGTATTAATAAAATTGCGCAAAGGGCATTCTACGAATGTAAATCTCTTAAGCAAATAGTTTTGCCTGCATCTTTAGTTTCAATTCCTGAAGGTTCAATTTACACGAGCGCGGCTGACGAATATCAAGCGTTGACTAGAATTTTTGAATACACGAACGATATTTATTTGAATATAACGAAAGAAGAGTATAAGAAACTTGTAATAAGAAAAGTTAAAAGAGGATATAGTTACCGGTTATCCGCTTGACGAAAACAATAATCCTGTTCATCCCGATTCTTTTGCCTTCCCTGGTTATGGTATAATTGAAGGTTGGTGCGGTATGGCAACGCTTCACTATAAAGGTGAATGGCATTACGATGAAAATGGTAAGCCAAGAGCGAACTAAATAAAAATTCCCAAGTAAAATCTTGGGATTTTTTTATGTGAAAAATCAAATTTTATGGCATTTTCTTTTATAAATGATATTGACATTTTATAGTTAATATATTAAAATATAATTGTATATTTATTAAAGTGGACAGTTTGTGGTTTTTTAACTAAAACTTTGTTTTTCTTATAATTATATAAAATTTTTCTTAGGAGGGTAACGTATGTTACAAAACGCAACCTTCCTGTTACTTGCATTTGACCCGTTATCCGCAATTGTTGGCGGAGCGATTGGACTTGCTATTGGAACAATTATATTTATAATTGCTTCAAATATTTCTCGTAAACATAAACTCAATTCGACGGATAGGCTCATTGCCGAAATGAAAGCCAACGCCGAAAACGAGTGCCGAGCAATAAAAAAAGATGCGATTGTTGAAGTTAAGGAACAGGAATTAAAATTAAGGCAAGAATTTGAAAAAGAAACTAGAGAAAAGAGAATTGAACTTCAAAAGATAGAGCAAAGGCTTAATCAAAAAGACGAAATTCTCAATAAAAAGGACGCTACTTTATTAAAGCGTACAGAAGAAGTTGAGGCTATGTCTCGCACGCTTGAAAAGAAACAAGCAGAGGCAGATGAACTCGTTATGAAACTTGAAACGCAACACGAAGTTTTTGTCCAAGAACTTGAACGCGTTGCGCAAATGACTCAAGAAGAGGCTAAAGCCGTAATTATGGAAGACGTTAAGGAAGATGCTCGCAGAGAGGCTTCTGGTTACGTTCGTAATATGGAACAACAAGCAAAAGACGAGGCTGATAAAAAGGCTAAGGAAATTATTTCTCTTGCAATTCAACGTTGTGCAGTAGATCAAAGTAACGAACTTACAGTTACTTCAATCTCAATTCCTAACGACGATATGAAAGCAAGGCTCATAGGCCGTGAAGGTAGAAATATTACGGCGCTTGAAAATGCAACTGGTATTAGGCTTATTATTGACGATACCCCTGAAGTTGTAGTAGCGTCTGGCTTTGATCCCGTTCGCCGTGAAGTTGCAAGGCGTGCGCTTGAAAAACTTATTGCCGATGGTAGAATTCAACCAACTCGTATTGAAGAAACGGTTGAAAAAGTTAAAAAAGAACTCGACGTTATTATCAAAGAGGCGGGCGATAGCGCCACCTTTGAAACGGGTGTTTACAACGTTCATCCAGAACTTATCAAAATACTCGGTAAACTTAAATTTAGAACGAGTTACGGTCAAAACGTATTAAAGCACTCGCTTGAAGTTTCACGTTTAGCAGGGCTTATGGCTCAAGAACTTGGTGTTGACGTTAATATTGCAAAGCGCGGTGGACTCCTTCACGATATAGGTAAGGCTGTTGACTTTGAAAATGAAGGTACTCACATTGCTCTCGGCGTTGAACTTGCTAAAAAGTATAAAGAAAATAGATTTGTTATTAACTGTATCGAGTCTCACCATGGTGACGTTGAACCTAAGTGCATAGAGGCGGTTCTCGTTCAAGCGGCAGACGCTATATCTGGTGTTAGACCTGGCGCTAGAAAAGAAATTGAATCAAGTTACGTAAAAAGACTTGAACAACTTGAAGAACTCGCAACTGACTTCAAGGGCGTTGAAAAAGCATACGCAATTCAAGCAGGTAGAGAAGTTAGAGTTATAGTTAAACCTGAACAAATTGACGATAGCCAAGCGTTATTCCTTGCAAAAGATATTGCTAAGAAGATTGAAGAAACTTTAGAATATCCCGGTCAAATCAAGGTTAACGTTATTAGAGAATCAAGAAGCGTTGAATATGCAAAATAAAAATATATTTGCGTTATTATCCAAATAAAACGCTAATTTTATTCAACTTTTTGTTTGTTTTTGCTATTTGAAAATTTATAAGGCGAATTTATAATTAAATAGTTAATGTTAAATAAAAAATCAAAGACACCAATTTGGTGTCTTTATAATTAAGGAGAAATTATGGCAGATTTTGATTTTAGGAAAAAATTAAAAGATTTTCACCCAAAAAATATTCGCAAAGATATTCCTCTTGAAAAAGACGAGATTTCTTTGCCTAATTTACTTGCTCTTATTAAAACGGATAACGTTGTTATCAACAATGCAATCAAAGATCTTAAAAAGTTCTTAAAATCTGCATTTGATATAACTGCTGAAATTGATGATAATGCTCACGGTTTCAAAGTTGTAACTGAAATTTCAAACGTTTTATCAAAAGATAAAAAACAATATATCATTTCAGTTGAAGATGATTTAATTAAAATTACCGCTGAAAGTGATAGAACGGTTGCTCAAGGTATTTATTATCTTGAATACTTAATGTTCGAAAAGAAAGCGCCTTATCTTAAAAAAGGCGAAATAAAAGTTGAACTTCCGTATTCTCCACGTATGATTCACTCCGGTTACGGTTATGATGATTTCCCCGACGAATACCTTCAAAACATCGTTCACTACGGTTATGATACTATTCTCCTTTTTACAAAAGGCGTTAACTTATCTCCGGTAGGCAAACTTGACTTTAAGGACGTTGTTAAAAGGGCATCTCAATTCGGTTTAGACGTTTACGTTTACGCTGCGTTTGGTAACTTTATTGATATTTACGCTGAAAATGCCGAAGAAGAGTTTGAAAAAACTTACGGTGCGGTATTCAAAGAATGCCCCGAACTTAAAGGTATCGCTCTCGTTGGTGAATCGGTTGAGTTTAAGAGTAACGACGATAGAGTTGAACCTTATTCAATTCACGATAAATCTCCTGATAATCTCGGCAAAGGTCGTCCTACTGCGGGTTGGTATCCTTGCAGAGATTATCCGTTATGGCTTGAATTTATTAAAAAATCAATTAGAAAGTATAATCCTAATGCAGATATAATTTTCTGGACTTATAACTGGGGTTGGGCTCCTGAAAAAGATAGAGTAGAACTTATTAACAATATGCCTACTGACGTTTCTTTGGAAGTTACCTTTGAAATGTTTGAGCACTATGAAAGATGCGGTTCTGACCAAACTATTACCGACTATTCAATTACAAGGGCAGAACCTGGTAAATATTTCTTATCTGAGGCAAAGGCTGCGAAAGAACGCGGTATTAAACTTTACTCTATGAGTAATACTGCTGGTAGAACTTGGGACTTTGGCGTTATCCCTTATATGCCGTTCCCAAATCAATGGTTAAAGCGTTATATTGAAATTAACAAGGCTAAAAACGAGTATGGTTTAGTTGGTCTTATGGAGTGCCATCACTACGGTGCGTTCCCAAGTTTTATTTCAAGGCTTTCTCAACTTTGCTATATGTTTGAAGGCGAACCTGAAAACAACCTTAAGAGAGTTTACAACGCTTACTTTGAAGATTGTTCAGAAGAACTTGTTGGCGGTTTTACCGATATTAGTAATGCAATTACTTATCTTCCGCCATCAGTTGAAGAACAATACGGCCCCTGCCGTAATGGTACGGCATATCCGCTTTGCTTAATTTCTTCTAAGAAACCACCAAGGCTTAAAATTACCGTTTCTGGCGATAATTTCTGGCCGGGATATTACGGTCAATTCGAAGAAGATATGGACCTTGGTTTCTCAGACGTTGGTATTCCTTACGGTTTAAGGCACAAAAAAGAAATTAAGATGCTTAAAGAGATGATTTCTCTTTTAAGATCTGGTATTAAGAAACTCAAATCTGTTAAAAACAAAAATAAAGAACTTTTACAAGTTATTAATATGTGTGAATACATAACTTGTTGTACTGTAACCGTATTAAACGTTAAGTATTTCTACGAGCAAAAGATTGCTATTAAACTTTGCGAAAGCCCCAAGAAAATGCAAGAAATTTGCGCTAAAATTAGAAAGATTGCAAACGATGAAATTGCTAACGCTGAAAAGAGTATCAAGTATTTAAGAAAAGATAGTTCTTTAGGTTGGGAAGCATCAATGGGTTATGTTGGCGGTGAAGAAAGAGTATTGTGGAAGATTAAACAAGTTAACTACATGCTTAATCGTGAACTTGGTTATTACGAAAAAGAAGTTGAAAAACATCTTGAAAGAATTAAATAAAAATAACGGCGGAAACGCCGTTTTTTTATGTTAAATTTTTAATATAATATTAAAAAACGCTTGTCTTATTGAACTTCAATGTGTTAATATGTAAATAGGGTAATTTGGAGTTTTTTGTAAAATTGGCTCGTTACTGAATATTGATTTTTATAATATTTATTATATTTTTTTATAAATATTTTCTATAAAGGAGGTAATTATGACAATTTTTAACGTGCTTTCGCTCATCGGTGGAATTTCACTTTTCCTTTTCGGTATGAGTGTTATGGGTTCAGCGTTAGAAAGGCGTGCCGGTGCTGGGCTTCGTGGATTGCTTGGTAGGCTCACAACTAATAGGTTTGCGGGCTTTTTGACGGGCTTAGGCGTAACTGCAATTATTCAAAGTTCGGCTGCAACAACGGTTATGGTTGTAGGTTTTGTAAACTCAGGTCTTATGAGTTTGAATCAATCAATCGGCGTTATTATGGGTGCTAACGTAGGAACAACTGTTACTGCGTGGATTTTATCATTATCGGGTATTCAAGGTGATAGCATTTTTATTCAAATGTTAAACCCTAAAAACTTCTCTGCAATACTCGCTCTTATTGGCGTTGTATTGTACGTGTTTATGAAAAATGATAAGCGTAAGAGCGAAGGTTTAATTTTACTTGGTTTTGCAACGCTTATGTTTGGTATGAACGCTATGACCGAGTCAGTTGCTCCTCTTCAAAACGAAGAGTGGTTCCAAAACTTGTTTATAATGTTCAGTAATCCTCTTCTTGGCGTTTTATTCGGTGCGCTAGTTACCGCTATGATTCAATCTTCGTCGGCATCGGTAGGTATGCTTCAAGCCTTGTCTGCTACCGGCGCGGTTACGATAGGTAGCGCAATTCCTATTATTATGGGTCAAAATATAGGTACTTGTATTACCGCTATGATTTCATCGGTTGGCACTAATAAAAATGCAAGGCGTGCGTCTTTAATTCACTTGTCGTTTAACGTATTGGGAACTGTTTTTGGTCTTATAATTTTTGCTATAGTTAGATACTTGGTTAACCCGATAATTCTTTCTGCTCAAGCAAATCAATTTAATATAGCAATTTTGCACTCAATGTTTAATATAATTTGCGTTTTGGTTATGTTGCCACTTAGCAATTTGTTAGAAAAACTTGCCATCAAATTTATTCCTGATGCTAAGAAGGAAGAACAAGAAACACTTCTTGACGATAGACTTTTGAAAACTCCTGCAGTTGCTTTGACTGCAAGTAGAAAAGTTGCTCTTGAAATGGCTACTATTTCAGTAAATTCAATTCATAAGGCGTTTAACGTTATCAATGATTTTTCTGAAAAACTTTGCGCTGAAATTAGAAGTGATGAAGATAAAACGGACTATTATGAAGATATTTTAGGAACTTATCTTCTAAAACTTAGTAGCGCATCTACAAGTGATGCCGATTCTAAAGAGGCGGCAACCTTACTTAATATCATTGGAGATTGCGAACGTATTGCCGATCATAGTATAAATATCGTAGAATCTGCTGAAGAACTTAAAGAAAAAGATATTAAGTTTAGCGACGTTGCTATAAACGAGTTTGAAACTATTTCAAGCGCTGTAGGCGAGGCGTTAGATTTAGCGTTGAAGGCTTTCGTTGAAAAGGATATTGAGGCTGCAAAGTCAATTGATCCGCTTGAAGAAGTTGTTGACTTGCTTAAAGAAAAGTTTAGAAAAACTCATATCGAAAGAATGCAACAATGCAAGTGTGGTATAGAAGCGGGATTCGTTTGGCAAGACCTTCTCACCAATCTTGAAAGAATTTCAGACCATTGTTCAAACATAGCTGGCGCAATTTTAGATGGCGAAAATATGAATTACCATCAATACGTTAAAGATGAAGAATCGGGTGAAGAGTTTAAGGCTAAATTTGAATTTTATTGTGATAAATACAATGCTAGGTGATTAAAATGAAAAATATTAAAAAAATTGCCCTTATTGCACACGATAGTAAAAAACAAGAAATCGTTGAATGGGCGCTAAAAAATAAAGAAATTCTTAAAAATTACGAACTTTGCGGTACTGGAACAACTTCAAAACGCATCTCGGAGGCGACGGGGTTAAGCGTTCACGGTTATTTGTCGGGTCCGTTAGGTGGCGATCAGCAAATAGGTGCTAAAGTGGCGGAAGGCGATATTGACTTTGTTGTTTTCTTTTGCGATCCATTATCTGCTCAGCCTCACGATCCTGACGTTAAGGCTTTGCTTAGAATTGCTAACGTTTATAACGTTCCTATTGCAACTAACGTGGCAACCGCCGATTACGTTATATCTTCAATGAAATAAAATTAACGGTTTGCGCTTGCAAACCGTTTTTTTATTAGTAGGGGAGAATTAGGAAAGCCCGTCATAGTTTGTCTTCGCAAGTGGTTTTGCTACGCAAAAGCACCGAACAAGACAGTGTTCTCATCTTGCTCCCACAAACAAAAAAGAGAACAAGATGTTATTATAGCAGGGGAGACGCGATATTGCCTTCAAGAAAGCCCGTCATAGTTTGTCTTCGCAAGTGGTTTTGCTACGCAAAAGCACCGAACAAGACAGTGCTTTATCTTGCTCCCACAAACGCAGGGGAGACGCGATATTGCCTTCAAGAAAGCCCGTCATAGTTTGTCTTCGCAAGTGGTTTTGCTACGCAAAAGCACCGAACAAGACAGTGTTCTCATCTTGCTCCCACAAACAAAAAAGAGAACAAGTTAATCTTGTTCTCTTTTTTGTTGGCAGGGGAGACGCGATTCGAACACGCAACCTACGGTTTTGGAGACCGCTACTCTACCGTTGAGCCACTCCCCTAGGAAAGCATAGTTATTATATAACAAATTTATTGTTAAGTCAACAAAAAAATAGGTAAAATAGCGGAGTAGTTTATAAAAATTATAATCTAAAATTGACAAGATAGCAGTTTAGTTATATAATAACTATATAAAATTATCTAGGTGGAGCATGAAAAAGGTTGAACTTTATACTGACGGCGCTTGTTCTGGGAATCCCGGCATTGGCGGTTGGGCATCAATTTTAATATATAACGGTGTTGAAAAAATACTTTCAGGCGGAGATATAGAAACTACTAATAATAAAATGGAAGTTATTTCCGTAATTAAAGGTTTAGAGGCTCTTAAAGAGCCGTGTGAAGTTACGGTTTATTCTGATTCGCAATATACGGTTTCGCCTTTTATAGACGGCTATATAAATAATTGGATTTTATCCGGCTGGCGTTTGGCGGATAAAAAACCCGTTAAGAACGTTGAACTTTGGAAACGCCTTGTTGAACTTACAAACGTTCACAAAGTTACCTTTGTTAAAGTAAAAGGTCATGCTGACAATGAAAATAACAACCGTTGCGACTTGATTGCTAGAAACGAAATTAAAAAAATTCAAAACGCCTAGATTAAACTTTATTAGATTTACATATACTTTTGTATATGAGATCTTCCTTATCGTTAAAATTTATATTAAATACCGTTTCGTTATGTTTACTTTCTGCAATTACGATTCTTTGTTCCGTTTTGTACGTAAACACTTTTACGGGCGGTTTTTTTTACAACAATAAACTTGTTTTAATATCAATAGTAGTAGTTGTTGTTTCGGTAATTACGGTTATTGCTTTAGCGTATGCAACCGCAGACAAGAAAACTATTTATAAAATCTCAATAGTCGTTTTATTTCTTATAACGTTTACGCTGTCGATTATGTATCTTTTGAAAATTTCAGGCGTTGCAGATAAAATTGATAGTATTGAAGATTTAAGAAATTACGTTGCATCATTTGGTTATTTGGCAATAGTAATATACGTTTTGCTTAACTTTTTACAAGTTGTCTTACTGCCTATCCCTGGGTTTATTGCGGTTGGAACGGGTGTTGCGTTATTTGGTCCGTTAAAAACAGCAATATTTTCATTGCTTGGTATTTTGCTTGGTTCGTACGTAGCGTTTTTTATAGGTAGAGTTCTTGGATATAAAGTGGTTAAATGGATAGTTGGAAAAGATACTCTTGATAAGTGGTTAAATTCAGTTAGAAATAAAGATAAGGTCGTTTTGACTTTTATGTTTTTATTTCCGTTTTTCCCAGACGACGTCTTGTGTTTCGTTGCAGGGCTTTCAACTATGAGCACTTCATATTTTGTGGTTATGATAATGATTTGTAGGGTGATTTCAGTGTTTTTATCTGCTTATTCATTAAGCGGAAATATAATTCCTTACACTAATTGGTGGGGAATTTTATTGTGGGTACTAATTTTAGGTTTAACTATAATTGCAACCGTCGTTTTTTATAAAAACGGAGATAAAATAGAAAATTTTTTCAAACAAAAATTTACAGCTCGGAGAAATAAACGTGAGAGTAATATTACACGCAGATCTTAATAATTTTTACGCTAGCGTTGAGATGAAACTTGACCAATCTTTGGTTGGTAAAAACGTTGGCGTTTGTGGAAATGCGGAAAATAGGCACGGAATAATTTTAGCAAAGAGCGAAGGCGCTAAAAAACTCGGAGTTAAGACGGGTATGACTATTAACGAGGCTAAAAAGTTATGCCCCGATATAGTTTTAGTTGAGGCAAAACACTCGCACTATACGGCTTATTCAAAACTTGTTAAAAATATTTATAGAGATTATACGGACAAGATTGAATCTTTTGGTATCGACGAGTGTTGGCTTGACGTTACTGAAAGTGTAAAACTTTTTGGTTCTGGTAAAGAAATTGCCGATAGTTTAAGAAAGAGAGTTAAAGATGAACTTGGTTTAACGATATCTGTTGGCGTTAGTTTTAATAAAGTTTTTGCAAAACTTGGTTCTGATCTTAAAAAACCCGACGCGACCACGGAAATTAACGAGGATAACTATAAAGAAACCGTTTGGAGTTTGCCTGTTGAAGATTTGCTGTTCGTTGGCAAATCAACGGCTACGAAACTTAAAAAAATTAACGTAAAAACTATTGGTGATTTAGCAAATATTGACGTAAACTACCTTGAAAAACACTTTGGCAAATGGGGTCATATTTTAAGCGATTACGCTAATGGAAGAGATAATTCTCCCGTTCAAAAAGACGGTGAAGGGGAAGAGGCAAAATCCGTTGGCAACTCAATAACTTCGTACCGCGATTTAGTGTGTGATGAAGACGTTAAGATAATGTTTACGGCGCTTTCTGAAAGCGTATCGTCTAGGCTTATTTCCTATGGCTTAGGCAACGCTACAACTTTGAGTATATTTGTTAAGGATAGTTTTCTCAACTCTTCTACGCGACAGGGGAAATTGCCGTTTCCAACGGTTATTCCCGATGATTTTAAGGATTTTGCTTTCCGCCTTTTCAAAGAAAATTATAATTATAGCGTTGGAATAAGAACTCTTGGCATATCTGTAAGCGGGTTTGATAATTCTGTTAGGCAAATTTCTTTTGAAGAAGTTAAATATGAAAAGAAAGTAAACCTTAATAACGCAGTAGGTGATATTAAAGAAAAGTACGGCAATAAGAGTTTATTAAAAGGCATAGTTTTGAAAGATAAAAAACTTATAAGCGACGCTGAAGAGGGAACTAGTCTTGATAGATTTACTGATTTGTAGCATAAATACTTGATAAATTTTTAACTGTGTGTTAAAATATTGATAATTTTTTAATTCGAGGTTGTTAATGATTGACGGAAAAATTTTAACTGAAAAACTTCTTGTTTATGCGGATGCGTTTTTAGGTCTTAACTCTTTAGACGTAGTTTATTTTAGAAACGTATTACTTAATCTATTCAAATTAAACGCTCCTAGCAAAGATATACTTTCGGAAAAGGCAAAAGAAAATATTCGTTCAATGCAAACGCCTGACGAACTTATTAATGAAATCATTAATTATTCGATTGAAAACGGCATCTGTTGTGACGAGCAAGACGCTGACTTATTTGCAAACTACGTTTTCGGTGTTTTAACTCCAAAGCCGTCGGAAATTAACAGCGTATTTATGTCGATTAAGGAAAAACTCGGCTCTCAATCTGCATGCGATTATCTTTATAATCTTTCCATTAAAAATTATTACGTAAGAAAGACTGCTATCGATAAAAATATCAAGTGGGATGCTGAAAAATTAGATTATCCGCTTGAAATTACAATAAATTTAAGTAAGCCCGAAAAAAACAATAAAGACATAGCAAAACTTCTTACCGCTCCGAGCGGGGATAAGTATCCTGCTTGCAATTTATGTAAAGAAAACGAAGGGTTTTACGGTACTGCAACTCATCCGGCTCGTTCTAATTTAAGGACTGTTTCTTTAACGCTTGGCGGTGAAGATTGGGCTATGCAATATTCGCCGTATTTATATTTTGACGAACATTGTATACTCTTTAGCAAAAAACACGTTCCAATGCACGTTGACGGCCGTACGGTTGAAAGATTGTTTGATTTTATAGAAATGTTCCCCGGTTATTTTATTGGTTCTAATTCAGATTTACCTATCGTTGGTGGATCGATACTTAATCACGAGCATTATCAAGGCGGTAAGCATCTAATGCCCCTTCAAAAAGCAAAGGCGCTTAAAACGCTTGCTTGTAGCGATTATCCTGATGCTATGGTTGAGATTGTTGACTTTTACAATTCGACCGTAAGAATTAGCGGATTTAATCGTTACACGGTTGAACAACTTGCAACCGACGTGATTTCAAACTGGAAATCTTATTCAGACGAGTCTGCTGGAATATTATGTGAAACCGACGGGGTTAAACATAGTACGGTTACACCTATTGCTAGGTTTTTGCCTGACAGTAGATACTGCATTGATTTAATACTTAGAAATAATCTTACAAGTGAAGTGTATCCCGATGGTATATATCACGCTCATCCTGAATATCACAATATAAAAAAAGAGGGTATTGGCTTAATTGAGGCTATGGGTCTTTATATTCTTCCTGCAAGGCTTAAAAGGCAACTTGCTTGCATTGAAGAAATTTTGGCGCATAAAGTTGCTTATGATAAAGAAGAAATATCAAAAGAAGATAACGATTTACACGTTCATCAAGAGATGATAGAATATCTTATGAAAAAACATCCTAGAGTTAAGGACCTCAAGAAAGCAAATTTAATTGTTACCGAATACGTTAACAACGTTTGCGCTCAAATTCTTTATAACACTTCGGTGTTTAGCAAAGATAGTAAGGGTATGCTCGCATTTAACAAGTTCTTAAACACTTGCAACATTAAATAAAATTAGCGGACTTTTCAGTCCGCTTTTTCTTTTTTGAATAAAATTTCATAAACTAATTTAATCAAATGTATTGCAATTATATAATAAATATTATATAATTATTAAGAAATACGTTTTGGAGGCATATATGAATAACATTGATATACTCAAAACTAGAAAAGCGGAGCTTAATGAAAAGACTGCTAACGTCAAGAAAAATATTTTCAAAATTATTGACGAAGGTAGTTTTGTTGAACTCAATGCTTTCAGTTTTGTAAAAAATGAGTTTTACGGTGAAGACGTAGATGGTCTTGGCGTTGTAACAGGTTACGCAACTATCGACGGTTATCCCGTATACGTGGTAGCGCAAAACCCCGACGTTATGGGTGGAGGCTTATCAAAGGCTAATTGTGCAAAAATTTGCGAATGTCTTTATAAAGCAGGTAATTCAGAACTTCCTGTTGTTTACTTGTTAAATAGTAAAGGTGTTCAAGTTGGTGAAGGCGTTGCCGTTTTAGAAGGCATTGCTGAACTTTTAAGAGTTTCAAACAACCTTAAAGATCAAGCGCCTCAATTCGCAATCGCAGTTGGCGACGTGTTAGGTTCTTCTGCAATTTTAGCAGATAACGCAGATTTTACTTTCGTAGTTGGTAACGCTTGTGTTTCTTACGCAAGCCCAGCGGTAATTTCTGCAAGTAAAGAAGGCGAAACTAAAGATACTGTTGCTAAGGCTAAAAATGGGGTTAAAACCTTTGAAGTTAAGGAACTTGAAGAAGTTAAAGATAAAATTATTAAAATTCTTACAACTCTTCCTAAATTCTCTGAACTTCAAATTGATTCTATCGATGATATGAACCGCACTTCTCCCGTTCTTAACGCAGCTCTAGACGTTCAAGGTTTAATTGACGCTACGTTTGACGCTGGCTCGTTTATCTCTATGAACGATGATTTTGCTAGTGAAGTTAAAGTTGGTTTTGGTAGAGTAGGCGGAATTGCAACGGCAGGCGTTTTAATGGACGGTGGCGAAAACGGCGTTGATATTACGCTTGACGTAGTTCTTAAGATTAAGAACTTTGTAAACTTTGCGTTAGATAACGCACTTCCGCTCGTGTTCTTCGTAAACGCTAACGGCTTAAAACAAGATGCTCAAACTTGCAATACTGCGGTTATGACCGAACTTATGAATATGCTTGGCGCATTATCTCAAGCAAGGCGTGTTACCGTTGTTTACAATAAGGCAATCGGTTTAGGTTATACTGCGTTTGCATCAAAAGCGTTTGGTAGCGATTATACTTACGCTTTCGCTGGTTCTAAGATTTCACTTATGGATGGGTTTGCAGGTTTAAGCGCAACTTTCGGTACTGTTGATGGTGAAGAACTTTCTAAACTTCAAGATAAGTACGCTGATAGCCAAGATAGTTTCAATAGCGCTAAACTCGGTTGTGTTGACAACGTTATTGAACCTGAATTTGTTCGTCAATACGTTATATCGGCTCTTCAAATGATTTTAAGTTAAGGAGAGTGTTTATGGAGAATCCAGTAATTAACGGCTTGTACGTTTTAGTTCTTGGCATGATCGTTATTTTTTCAGGTATGTTAGTAATAATACTTTCAGTTACTATCTGCGGTAAAATTATCGGTACTGGCAAGAAAGAAGTTAAGAAAGAGGAAGTTGTTGTTACTCAACAAGTAGTTGAACAACAACCTGAAAATGAAGAAATTCCCGCTCATATTAAGGCGGCAATTATCGCTGCAATATCGGCGTATTACTTTAATTCACAGTCAAAATGTGATTTTGTTGTTAAAAAAATTAAGAGATTTTAAGGAGAAATAAAATGCGTAAATTCGTTGTAACTATAGAAGGAAAACAATATGAAGTTGGCGTTGAAGAAATCGGCGCAACTCAATCTGCACCCGCTCCGGTTGTAACCGTAGCAGCCCCCGCTGCAGCACCTGCACCTGCACCCGCTCCTGCGGCTGCACCTAAGGCATCTGCTCCCACGAGTGGTACTAAGATGGAAGCCCCAATGCCGGGTATGATTAAAGCATACAAAGTTGCTGAAGGCGCAACCGTAAAAGAAGGCGACGTTCTTGTAGTTCTTGAAGCAATGAAGATGGATAACGATATTACCGCTGTTTGTGACGGTGTTGTTTCATTTAAGGCTGCCGTTGGCTCTAACGTTAACACGGGCGACGTAATGGCTATTATCGGTTAATAGGAGACAAATATGGGCTTATTATCTTTATGCGCAGGGTTCTGGCAAGAGGTAGGCTCGTCACTTGAAGCGCTTTGGCATAGTACTGGTATTTACTCTTTAGTGGACGGTACTGCTAACTGGCAAAATATAGTGATGGTGCTTATTTCTTTCGTGCTTGTATATCTTGCGATAGTTAAAAAATTCGAGCCTTTGTTACTTCTTCCTATAGCGTTTGGTATGTTTATCGTAAACGTTCCGGGCGCATATAGAATACTATTCGGTGAAAAAGGTTATATCGTTACCGATAGTTTGACAAACGTTGAAGTAGCAAGAGGAACTTTATCGGAACTTTTGAATATTTTCTCGTTAAGCGGTATTTCCGAGGCGGAAGAATTATCTAGTTATTTAGCGCAAAACGACGTTACTATTATAACTAATAACGTAACTTATTTAGCAAATAGCTTAACTTTATCTTCTGAACAAGTTATAAGAAACGAAGGTTTATTCTATTACCTTTACAAAGGTGTTGACTGGGTTATTTTCCCACCGCTCATTTTCCTTGGTATCGGCGCTATGACGGATTTTGGTCCGCTCATTGCAAACCCCAAGAGTATGCTTATCGGCGCTGCTGCTCAACTTGGTATATTCCTTACTTATTTTGGCGCGGTTGTTAGCGGTGTGTTCACTCCGCAAGAAGCAGGCGCTATTGGTATTATCGGCGGGGCGGACGGTCCTACGGCAATTTACGTTACGAAGAAACTTGCAGAGCATTTACTTCCTGCAATCGCTATTGCAGCGTACTCTTATATGGCGCTTATCCCTCTTATTCAAAAGCCTATTATGAAACTTTTGACTACCAAGAAGGAAAGGCAAATTAAAATGAAACAATTAAGACGAGTTTCAAAGGTTGAAAAAGTTATTTTCCCATTACTCGTAACTTTAGTTGTCGGCTTAATTCTTCCAGATGCTATACCTTTGTTAGGTATGTTAATGTTTGGTAACTTGCTCAAAGAATCAGGGGTTACTGAAAGACTTGTTACAACTGCATCCAACGGTCTTATGAACACTATTACAATCTTCCTTGGATTGATGGTTGGTTCAAAAGCAGTTGGCTCAGTATTCTTATCTGGTCAAACGCTCTTAATCATTTGTTTAGGTTTAGTTGCGTTCATGATGGGTACTGTTGGCGGTTTATTAGTTGCAAAACTTATGTGCAAACTTACTGGTGGTAAAGTTAATCCGCTTATTGGTTCTGCGGGCGTATCGGCCGTGCCGATGGCAGCGAGAATTTCTCAAGACGTTGGTCGAGAAGAAGATCCAAATAACCACTTACTCATGCACGCAATGGGTCCAAACGTAGCAGGCGTTATTGGTTCTGCTATTGCTGCGGGCGTACTTCTTGCGATGTTTGCTTAATTATAGGAGAAAATTATGTCTAAAAAAGTTTTAATTACAGAAACAATACTTCGTGACGCGCATCAATCTCAAGCGGCAACTCGTATGCGTCTTGACGAAATGATCCCGATGCTCGAACAACTCGATGATATTGGTTATTATTCACTTGAAGGTTGGGGTGGCGCAACGTTTGACAGTTGCCTTCGTTTCTTAAACGAAGACCCGTGGGAAAGACTTCGCACCCTTCGTAAATATATTAAAAAGACGCCTATCCAAATGCTTCTTCGTGGTCAAAACCTTTTAGGTTATAAGCACTACGCTGACGACGTTGTTGATAAATTTGTTGAAGCGTCTATTAGAAACGGTATTGGCGTTATTAGAGTTTTCGACGCGCTTAACGACGAAAGAAACTTAGAATGCGCTATGAAGTCAATCAATAAATATAAAGGCGATTACGGCGCTGTTTGTGAAGCAACTATTTGTTATACTACAAGCCCCGTTCACACAAACGAATACTTTATCAAAAAGGCTAAAACGCTTGAAGATATGGGCGCTGACAATATCTGTCTTAAAGATATGTCAAACATTATCCTTCCTTACACGACCTACGATCTTATCAAAGGTATGAAAGAAGTGTTAAAACCTACCACTAAAATTCACCTTCACACTCACAATACAACCGGTACTGGTGAAATGGTTTACTTAAAGGCTATCGAAGCGGGTTGCGATATCGTTGACTGTGCGCTTTCTGCTATGGGTAACGGAACTTCTCAACCTGCAACAGAACCTTTCGTTGCTACGTTACAAGGTACTGAATACGATACGGGTATTGATATTGAAAAACTCGTTCCTATTAACGAACACTTCAAGAAAGTATCTCAAAGACTTGAAAAAGACGGTATACTTAATCCGAAAGTTAGGGGTATTGACGTTAATACTCTTATTTATCAAGTTCCAGGCGGTATGCTTTCTAACCTTATGTCACAACTTCAACAAGCAGGTAAACTTGATAAACTTACTGAATGTTTAGCAGAAGTTCCCAACGTTAGAAAAGACGCTGGTTATCCTCCGCTTGTAACGCCGTCTTCACAAATTGTTGGTACTCAAGCAGTTCTTAATATTTTACAAAACGAACGCTATAAGATGGTTACAAAAGAATTTAAGGCGTTAATGAAGGGTGAATATGGTAAACTTATTGGTGAACCTGATCCTGAAATCTTAAAAAAAGTTGTTGGGGATGAAAAGAGAATTACTTATCGTCCTGCAGACGATATTGCGCCTGAATACGAAAAGTTTAAGGAAGAAATGAAAGAATATTATACTCAAGAAGAAGACGTTCTTTCATACGCGCTCTTTAACCAAGTTGCTATCAATTTCTTCAAGTATAGACTTGCTAAAGAACAAAAAGTTGATGCAGACGCTGCAAAATCAAACGTTTATCCCGTTTAATAATGAATATATTAATTTGTAACGACGATGGAATATTTAGCGAGGGGATTTTAACCCTCGCTACTATTCTAAAAAGTAAACATAATTTAACAGTTTACGCCCCGACGGGAAACCGCTCGGGATTTTCGCGTTCTATGTCTTTTCATAAAGACGTGGAGATTAAAAAGGTTAACGCGATAGACGACGTTGATTGTTATTCGGTATCGGGAACTCCTGCCGACTGTGTTAAATTTGCCGTTACAATGCATAAAACTAAATTTGATCTAGTTGTTTCAGGAATAAATAGCGGACCAAATTTGGGTAGCGATATTTTTTATAGCGGAACTGTTAACGCTTGTTTTGAGGCAAGCATTGAAGGAATACCTTCGATTGCTTTTTCAAACGTTGCGCTAAAAGATTTTAAGTTTTTAGAAACTGGTAAAATCATCGATAAAATCTTCAATAATCTCGTTTTAATGGCGGATAAAAACCACGTTCTAAACGTAAATATTCCAAACGTTAATTGTGATGAAATTCAAGGCGTAAAACTTTGTTCCGTTGGAAACAGAAAGTATACGGACGGGTATATAAAAACACAAGAAAACGTTTATAAACTTATAGGAGAGCCTATACAGTCTACTGAAAGTGATTTTGGTACGGACGTTTATTATTCTGACAAAAATTACGTTACTATTACTCCGCTTTCTCATAATATTACAGATTTTAACGTGCTTAAAATACTCAAGGATATAGATTTTTAATGAAAGTTATCGTTATAGGCGGTGGCGCTTCCGGTATGATTTGCGCCATTATGCAACAAAGATTAAATAACCAAGTAGTTTTAATTGAAAAAAATGAAAAGTTAGGTAAAAAAATATATATCACGGGTAAGGGTAGATGTAATTTGACTAACGACTGCGATACTGAAGAGTTTATGCAAAACGTAGTCAATAATCCCAAGTTTTTGATGAGTAGTATCAATGCTTTTTCCCCCGCCGATACTATGAATTTTTTCGAAGAAATTGGTCTTAAAATTAAGGTTGAACGCGGTAATAGGGTGTTTCCTTTGAGTGATAAATCTAGTGACGTTATTAAGGTTTTACAAAACGAATTAAGTAGGCTTGGCGTAGAAATAAAGTTTAACGAAACAGTCACCGATTTAATAGTTAATAACGGCGTTGTAAACGGCGTAATTACCGATAAAACCAAATATTTTGCGGATAAAGTTATCGTTGCAACGGGTGGTCTTTCATATCCTTCAACGGGGTCCACGGGAGATGGATTTAAGTTTGCAAAATCGGTTGGGCATACCGTAACTTCGCTATACCCGTCGCTTTGCGGAATTAACCTTAAAGGCGACGATTATAAATTACTTCAAGGCTTAACTTTGAAAAACGTTAAATTGACTGCAAAACTTAATGGAAAAGACGTGTATTCTGAACAAGGTGAAATGCTTTTTACTCACTATGGAATATCGGGACCGTTAGTTCTCACTTGCTCTGCAATTTTAGCGAGAAAATCTACTGAAAAAATAACGTTGTCAATAGATTTTAAGCCAGCGCTTTCGGAAAAACAACTCGATGATAGAGTGCTTAGAGATTTTGCACTTAACAAAAATAAAGAATTCAAAAATTCGCTTGACGGATTGCTTCCAAAGGCTGTAATTCCGCTTGTAATCAAGCGAACGCAAATTCCTGAATATAAAAAAGTTTCAATAATTACTGCTAAAGAGCGTGAAATGCTCGTTAAAACCCTTAAAAACTATTCTTTTGAACTGTCTTCGCTAAGAGGGTATAACGAGGCGGTAATAACCTCTGGCGGTGTTTCCGTTAAGGAAATTAATCCTAAAACAATGGAAAGTAAAATTATAAAAGGCTTGTATTTTGTTGGGGAAGTATTAGACGTTGACGCGTTTACCGGAGGTTTTAACCTTCAAATAGCGTTTTCAACCGGTTATTCTGCCGGAATACAAGAATAAATTAGAGGTGCTTATGATAAATATAGCGTTAGATGGTCCTGCGGGTAGTGGTAAATCTACCGTAGCAAAGGCAATTTCAAAAAAACTCAATATTTTGTATCTTGATACGGGTGCAATGTATAGAGCGTTTGCGTTGAAGGTTTCAAGGCTTGGCGCTGACTGTAAAAACGAAGAAGAAGTTTGTAAGGTTGTTGATCAAGTCGATATTAAGGTAAAATACGTTGACGGCGCTCAAAGAACTTTTTTAGGCGATGAAGACGTTTCTGAAAAAATTCGAGAAAATCACGTTTCAATGATGGCGTCTGCAGTTTCTGCGCATCAATGCGTAAGAGAAAAACTCGTTGAACTCCAAAGAGAGATTGCAAAG
>SVHZ01000051.1 GCA_015055525.1 Clostridiales bacterium | reverse complement strand
GCTATTGCCTAAATATTCTTTACCGCACTCAAACTGCGGTTTTATAAGTAAAATGGCAAAACCACCTTTTTTTAGAACGTTTTTAACGCCTTGCAAAACGTAAGTTAACGAGATAAAACTAACGTCAACGGTAACGCCGTCAACCAATTCCCCTAACTGATCGGCAGTTAAAAAACGAGCGTTAGTATTGTCTTTTACTATAACTTTTTCGTTTTCAATTAAACATTTTTCAAGTTGCGTTTCGCCAACGTCAACCGCATAAACTTTCTTTGCGCCGTTTTTTAACAAACAATCGGTAAACCCACCGTTTGACGCGCCTATATCTGCAAAAGTTAGTCCGCTAACTTCAAGTTTGAAATCAGTCAACGCCTTAAAAAGTTTATAACCACCGTTTGAAACGAAGGTTTCACTTCTTTCCTTTATAGTAATTAGAGATACATCTTCAACGTCAGTCGACGGTTTTAAGCAAGGCTTACCTTTATATAAAACGTATCCTTCAATCACCGCTTGAGTTGCCTTAGACCTTGACGGAAACAACCCTTCTTTATAAAGCAACGCATCAATTCTCATCTTAATGGTCTCTACCTTTGATAAAGTCAAGAAGTGAAATTAAAAACTCGTTTTCTTCAAACTCAGATATTGCAAGTTTCGCTTGATTATAATACTTTTCAGCATGCTCTTTTGCACCGTCAAGCCCAAACAAAGTTACAAAGGTAAGTTTTTTGCTGTTCTCGTCTTTATTTATAGATTTTCCAAGTTTTTCTTTAGTAGAAGTAACGTCTAAAATATCATCTGTAACTTGAAATAACAAACCCAAATTTTTACCAAAATCGCTTAATTTATCGAAACTTTCATTACCCGCCAAACAACTTGGAATAAGCGTTGACGCAAGCAATAACTTACCTGTTTTATTAGCATGCATTTCAAAGAGAGTTTGCTCACTCGTATCGCCTGAATTTTCAGACAAGATATCAATTGCTTGACCGCCTATCATACCAAACGCGCCAGCGTATAAAGCAAGCAATCTTGACGCCGAAAGAGAATTATCGCCATTTATTGACCTTAATAAAATTTCATAAGCGTAATTTAAGAGCGCATCACCCGCTAAAATCGCCATAGCCTCACCATAAACTTTATGGCAAGTTGGTTTACCACGCCTAAAATCATCATTATCCATAGCTGGTAAATCATCGTGAATAAGCGAATAAGTGTGAATACATTCAATCGCAACGGCAAACGGCAAAACTTTAGTAAATTCAACGCATAAAAGTTCGGCAACGGCAAGCATTATAACAGGTCTTATTCTTTTACCACCAACTGTAAGACTATAAACCATAGCGTCTTTTAGCGTCTGATTAGAAGAATTGATAGACTCTATTCGTTGAAAAAGTTCTAATTCAAATATTTCCTTATAGTCATTATAACGTTTATCAAAGTTCATCAACGCCTTCACTCCTAAACGCAGCAACAACCGTGTTATACATAAGCATAGTAACCGTCATCGGTCCTACCCCACCCGGAACGGGAGTTATTAAAGACGCCTTTTTTGATACGCCTTCAAAATCAACGTCACCATAAAGTTTGCCATCTTCTCTATTCATACCAACGTCAACGACAACAGCCCCATCCTTAACCATATCTTCGGTTACAAATTTAGCCTTGCCAATAGCAACAACTAAAATATCCGCAGTTCTTGCAACCGCGCCAATATCTTGAGTCTTAGAGTGGCAAACGGTAACGGTGCAGTTTTCGTGAAGTAATAACGCTGCAATAGGCTTTCCAACCATATTACTTCTTCCTATAACTACGGCAGTTTTACCGCTAAACTCTACGTTATACCTTTTCAAAAGTTTAATAATTCCGTAGGGAGTGCAAGACGGAAGGGACTTTTCACCCTTGAAAAGCCTGCCAAGATTTAACGAACACAAACCGTCAACGTCTTTTTCAGCGGGAATATGTGCTAAAATTTTAGCGCTATCAAACTTTTTAGGTAACGGAAGTTGAACGATAATACCGTCAACTTCATTATTAGAAGCAAGTTTTTTAACTTCTTCTTCAGCAACTTCTTGCGAAACGGTTTCCGGAAGCCTTACGGTAAAGGAATTCATACCGCACTCTTCAGTTGCCTTAATTTTATTGTTAACGTAAATTTGAGATGCAAGATCTTCGCCAATAATAACTACAGCAAGACCAACCTTCCTATTAAACTGATTGAAAAAAGCGTCTGCTTTTTCTTTAATTTCCAACCTTAATTCTTTTGAATACAACTTTCCGTCAAGTAAATTCATTATTTGTTCTCCAATTGCTTTTTATATTCCGCAAGTATTCCATTAACAAAATTAGGGCTTTCCTTAGTTGAATATTTTCTTATAAGTTCCATTGCCTCGCTTATAGATACGATAAGTGGAATTTCATCAATATAAGTCATTTCAGTTATTGCAATTTGCAAAGCACACTTGTCCATAGAATAAATTCTTTCAAAGTTATAGCCTTTTGAAAGTTCTGATATAACGGAATTTACCGCTTGCTCATTACTAATAAACTTTTCTAAAAGTTGATTTGCAAACTCAACGTCTTTTTCAGTAAGATTTTCTTCATTAAAAATAAACAACTTGAAATCTTCATCGTATTTATCATTAAATTGATTGCTAAAAAGTAACTTATATACTGCCTCTCTCGCCTTGTTTCTCATAACACACCTAAACTTGTAAAAATATAAAACAAACCGCCGCAACTAAGTTGTGGCAGTTTTATAACTATTGTTGATCGGTAACCCCGTCTTGAAAATAAACGCTATCAACGTGAACGTTTACGGCACTAACCTTGTATTTAGACATGGCTTCAACGTTATGCTTAACGCTTTCTTGAACTTCAAACGCTAAGTCAGGAATATTGCTAGTGTAAATTACGTCAATAGTAACGTCAACCGATACGACGTTGCCGTTAAATTCAATCTTAATATAGTCAAGTTTATCTTTCTTGCCATTTGTTTTTATTGCAACGCCCTGTACTTCAGAAACAGCAAGAACAACTATACCTTTAATTACACCTGAATTGTAAACTACTTTTCCGTTTCCTTCTCCGTTTGAAATGAGTTTAGTTGATTTCATAAAAACCTCGCTAAATAATAACTTTGTTATTAGTATAGCATAATTTTTTGAAATTACATAGCGTTTTTATCAAAGATACGGAATAATATTTATATTTTCTGCATCAATTTCGCTATCATTTGTTAAAATTGAATAAATTTTAACGGCGTCAGTTTGATCAAAGTCGGTATCTCTTACCACAACGTTGACGTTTGGAGAGTTTAAGTTCATAGTAACCACAACCTCTTCATAGCCGTGGGCTTTTATTAAGGATTCATACCTCATTTCTTGTTCAGTTAATGCCGTTAGTTGCAATTTTTGAGTAAGCGCAGTTTCTCTTACGTCCGAATTTGCCTCGGATTCCGCTATAATTTTATCTAGTTGCAACATTTGCTCGTTTCTAGATGAGGACCTTTCAGTTTTGTACTCAATAAAGTAACTCGTGCTAGTTGCATCGGGCATAGAATCAGTTCCGGCAAGAACAAAATTAAACACCGCCGTTACCGCAAGTAACGCTATCATTGAACTAAGTATGATGATTTTTTTCTTCTTTGACATTTTAATTCTCCTTTTATTTCATTTTTATAATTCGAACGCAATTTGCGTCTAATTTTAACGAAGTAGTTAAAATTTCTATAATTTTTACCTGAACGCCCAACACGTCTGCACCTTCACAAACTACGCAAACACCGTTAATTTTAGGGTTTTCAGTAGATAAAACGTATGGTTTTCCACCAACTAATACAACACTTTCCGTGCGCGTTTTAATACCATTTTCAACCTTTTCTTCAATTTCCTTTAGAACAACTTCACTAGCGCTCCCATCAACCGTTACCATAACCTTTACTTTTCCAACCCCATCTACGTTAGAAAGCAAATTTACAAGTTTATTCTCAATCGTTGTGGCGTAATCTAAACTTTTATTCTTACTTGACGAAAATAAATCCTTACTTAATAAACTGTTTGATAGAAACAAAACGGCCACTAAAACAAATACTATTACTATAAATAAGTATTCTTTTTTAATTTTGAACTTTTTATTTTGAGGCTTATCATCAATCGGTTTCAAAATTTATCTCCACTTTTTCCACATCAACAACAGTTTTTAAGGAGTTTTTAACAGTTTCTAAAATATCTATATGTTCGTAATTTTGATTTATGACTTTTAATTTAATTTTTTCTAAAATCACACAATCGTTTTCATTAGAAAATTCAAGTTCAAAATCGCTTATCAAATAATCTAAATTATCAAGCGCACTATCTATTTTATTAACAACAACCTTTTTTTCAAGTTCTATTAAATACTCGCTTAAATATTCGTTATAATAACCGCCCTCCAACAAAGAACTATCACCTTTTATTATAGAAACAATCGGCGTAAGTAACATCGTAACCGAAATAACGGATATAACGCTCTTTACCACTTTGCCATTTTTTGTTTTAGATATAAATATATCTAAAAACGCAAGTAAAACCACAATAGATAAACTTATTATTAAATAATCTTTCATCTTAAAAAATTAATGAAGTTGAATTTATAATCGTTAAACTAACTAAAACGTAGGAAAAGGCAGATATAAATAAGACTGCAGTTAAAACGTTCAAAACTTCACAAACTCCGGTGCTTAAATTAACAAATTTACTATCTAGTATGGGTTCTGAAAGCGATATAAAAAAACGAAGAATAAAAGAACTTAGCAAAATAACAACTCCCGAACGCAAGGCCATAAATAATAGATATACGATGAGTATTAAACCAAATGAATTTTTTACTATGATCGCAGAAGATACAAGCGTATCTAACCCCCCGCTTATAAAATTACCAACTATTGGAATCATTGAACCGGTTGCATACTTAAAAATCTTAAAAGATAATCCGTTAAACTGCGAATTTACCGCACCTTGAACTGCTATAACTAACGTAAAAACAATAACAATAACTCCAATTATCCATTTTATAAATGACAAAATAGTTTTACTTAATCCGCTAAGTTTTAACTGAGGAGAAATATTTCCAATTATCACACAAGTAAAACAAGTTGAAATTAAAGGCAAAAACAAATTAGCAAATAAAACTGAACTTAAAAACGAAGAAATAGCAGTCATTGGCTTATAAAGCCCAGCACCAAACCCTCCGCAAAATTCACCTAACGTTACTAACAATGGAAACGAAACTTGAACGGTCTTACTCATATTTTCAATAGATTTAGACGCCAATTCGCAAATCTTTGAAATCATAACGACAAACAGCGTAACAACTAAAAAATAACAAATGAAATAAATTATATTATTTTCGGTATTATCGGTTTTTTTGCAAATTATTATATTACTTACCGTATAGACAATACCAATAAATAACACGTATGAAACTAACTCTAATATTGACCCAACTATACTTGAAAATAATTTTGAAATATACTCCTTCAAGTTACTTAAATCAAGAATATTTTCACCGGTTATAAAAGTAATAACCCACTCTTTTATCGTTTTATCATCGTTAAATAAGTCGTTTAACAAATTAGTTAAATCGATAAAGTCACCCTCATTTATTCCGTTTAATATATCGCTTATACTCTCATCAA
>SVHZ01000013.1 GCA_015055525.1 Clostridiales bacterium | reverse complement strand
CTCCTTATATTTCAAGAGATAAAGCGGCAGGTGCGCCAATTGAAGCGGATTTTATCGTTAGAACTGGCGACGGGCGCCTTGACGAAGGTTATGGTGCGCTTAGCGCGTTTGGTAACGTCAATTGTGAAAACTTAAATCGCTATGCCTTTGACGACGACGTAGACGGTATTTTCGTTAGTTACCGTCAAGAAGATTTAACTGGGGATTTTGCGCGTGGTAAGTATCTTGCAGACGCAAAACTTTTCACGGCTGAAGACGAAGAACACTGTAAACTTAAACTAAAAAACGAAAAATACGTTCTTTACAACGTCAACCTTACCCCTGATGCGGACTACTGCACCTATCTTGGATACAAAACGACGAACAAAACGGCAAACGCACTTACCGATATTCGATTTGCTTATGGTTACAACTCAACGCAGTATAGCGCGGGTGGTGGAACCTTGACGTATGCGGAAAGCGGTACGGCGGGCGATCTTACTCTTTACAAAACGAGAGTTAGCGCGTTTGGTTCGCCAATAACTTCTGATTTCACAGTAGTTAACGATAGGGCGGACGCACCTGTTGGTTACGAACCTGTCAACTTGTTTAGCGGAGGCTCGGCTGTAAATCTCAACGTTGGCGGATTAAAGTATATAAATGAGAATAAGCCTTACTATTTGTATTTTTTACCTAGTAAAGCATACGTTAGCGGTACGGAATATATTGGCGGGCTTGCAATGATGTACGACGTTTCTTGGGAAGGTTATTTTAACGACGTTGAAAGTATTTCTAGCGCTGCCGTTGATATGGAATACGATATGCTTGCCACGATGAAAGGGTCTTGCGCTGGTAGTGATGGCATTAAAGAAGTGGAGGGTGCAATACTTTTTACCACTACCTATAATCCTTATCGCGCTATTTACGGTATAGGTTCAATGACGACTGGTGGCGAGATGGGTAAGTATTTTTCCGAAACTATAACTTATGACGGAAAGGGATATACACTTGCAACGCGTTACGTTGTTGATCATAACGATAGAGTTTTATTTGATTCTAATATCCGCTCGAAAGATGCAAGGCTTTACGTAGCGGGTCCCGGTTATGGAGATACGCCTTTGAAACCGGGCGACGTATTAGGATTCTCGGTTATTCCTGAAAAAGCGCCTACGGGGTATAGGGCAATAAACTCCTTCCTTTCGAATAGTGAAAAGCCTGTTAATATAACAAGTGGGCTTAATTATTCCTACCAATATGGATATAGTGCGGGTAAGACAATGAATATGGCTATGTCACCGTTCTATATGTACGTGCGTGGAAATGCCTACCAAGAAGGAAAGTATCTTACGTCAGTGTATATTACTAGTAAAGAAAAAGTGCTTGATGGGGAAAATATTAGTTGCGATGCTCTTGACGCTTCCTATCTTATGAATAATCTTGCAATAATCGGAGCGCATACGGTTATCAATAAAAATCTTAACCTTGAAGATAGTGATAATACGACTTATATTGGTTATACAAAAGACCCTTCGGTAAGAGATCCTATTACCGATATGTTCTTATATTATGCGGGTGAAACTGATAAAGAGCCTGATGCGGAATACGTAAAAAACAACGTTAAGTATCAACTTGTAAGCGACGTAAATATTTTCTGCGAAGAAGATTACGTCACTAAAACTTGTAAGCGCGTATATCTTTATGCGACGACAAATCCTGCGGCTGGAAGTTCTATTCTCGATATAAAAATTGACAATAACGCTATAATTGACGGATGGCAAACGGTAAGAACTCAAAACGGAAAAGCGTTATATGACGATATGGATGAACATTCTGGTAATATGTGGTTTATTCATATGAAACGCGCTAATGAAGAGCCAAAGTACGTAAGTGAAATCGTAGTTGGTTGGGGTAATGATGCAGAAGCGAAAGCGATGCTTCTTGCTGCTGGTTGCGATTATATGCTCACTAAAGATCTTAATTATGGTGTCGGGGCGCATAGTGATTACGTATATCTTGGTTATAAGAGAACGTCCGATCCCAATAAAGCAATTCGCAACATTATCGCCGTTCACGACGAAGATTACGCAAGCTTTATAAAAGACGGCGCTACCTATTATAAGATAGAAGGCAACTTAAATTCCTATACGAACGTTTTTGCAGATGATATATATCTTTTTTATACAAAGGACGCAAGCGCAGGTAATCCCATTACTTCGCTTGGAACGAGCCAAAGTATAGCAAATTGGTCTCACGGTGAAGGTAATAGATACGTTGTAAAAACAGTTCTAAATCAACACGGTCAAGCGTCGGATTTGAACGACGGAGCGCTCGGTGATTACATTTATTTACTTCAAACGAGAGATAAGAGTGATCAAGGTTCAATTGCGTCTATGATAGGTAAAGGTTCGATTTTTGTTATTATTGCGTTTGCAGTGCTTTCGATTGGCGTTGTTATAGGTCTTTTCATTATGAAAAAGAAACGTGGCAATAAGTCGAAAGATCAACAAGATAACAATGAATAATTTGCTAATTTAGTAAAAATATATATAAAAATTAAGGAACGGTTTTATAAACCGTTCTTTTTTTTGTAACACTTTTGTAACGCGCTATTTGTTAGTATATATTAAACTAAAAGTTTAATAGGGGTAAAAATTTATGTATTACTATTTAATTTTGTGTATAATCGCGGGTATTCTTTTATTCGTACTTCTTGGTGCGTTAACGAAAAAAAGCGATGAAGTAGTCTACAATAATCTTGATAGAGCGGGTGTAATTTCTAACTTTGCCTTGACGGTTGGTTACGTTTTAATATCCCCGTTGTATTTATTTCTCGGATTGATTTCTTGCCCTAATTACGAAGGTTTTTTGGGCGTTATCGGTTGGATAATTAGTTTTTTGAACGCTTCGGCTGCATTGTTTTGCGGTCTTGGTCTTGGCTTATCGGTTGCATTTCGTAAAAAAGGAAAAAGTAAATTGAGTTTCGCTATTCAATTTTTAGGCGTTGTTGCAATATTGTTTACTGTAATATCTTATTGCGTTTTCACCGGAAATTTATTGCAAACTCTTAATTAAACGTTTTATTAAGCAAAGGAGAATAATTATGATTAAAAACAGAACAGTTCAACTAATTTTTCAAACGGTTTATTGCACTTTGGGGCTCGTTGGATGTATTGCCTGTCTTGGTATTTTTGACGATATTAAAATGTTTAGATGGGATTTTTACGTTTACTTTACTAACCTTAGCAACTTCTTGTGTCTTGGCGTTATGGTTACGGCGCTTGTTCAAACTATCAAAAGAAAGGAAGACGGCTTTGTTACTGCAACTCCAATTTTGAAGTTTATCGGTATGCTTGGAATCGTTCTTACCTTCCTTGTGTTTAACTTTGTGCTTGCTGGGGCGGCAGACCGTAACCCACAACTTAACTGGAGAATAGGTAGTATTTGTTTCCACGTTGTTCTTCCGCTTATGTACATAGCAGATTGGTTTTTATTTTATGAAAGGAAAAAGACTACTTGGCGCTATCCTATAGCATCAATAAGTTTTCCACTTGGCTATGCTATATTCCTTTTAATTCACGCGGCTATTTTAGGGTTTAATACTTCTATTTTAACTCCTACTGGCACAACGCTTATTTACCCATATTTCTTCGTAAACCTTGAAACGCAAGGAGTTCCTGGAGTTTTAATGTGGATTGCGATATTATCAGTTGCATTTATTGCAATGGGCTTTGTTTTCTATGGGCTTGATAGAATTTCAAGAAAACAAAAAATTAAGGAGTAAAAAATGAAAGTTCTCGTATCGAAAATGGATAAACTTGGGTTATTAAAGTTCGTTCTTATTTATTACGCGGTAATTTATATTGCCCTTGCTTTGGTGATGCCCGTTACAGTTCTTATTTTAGACCCATCTTTATTTCTAAACCCAACGATACTTGTTATCGTAATTGGTATTGTGTTGTTTTTTGGCTTAATCGGATATTTTACCTTTATTCGCCCTTATATCGAATATAATAAACTTCCTAGTGTTTTAGCGGAAACAGATGGCGAATACGTGTATTTTTACGGTAAAAATGAAGTAAAAATTTCACTTGTAGACCTTTCGTACTGTTATATGGACGTTGACGTTCCACACGTTTTCCAACCAGGATTTATTCGTGAATTTATTATTCAAAAATTCTCGTATGACTACGGTACTATTAGTTTAGACGTTCCCGGTCACAAAACGGTTAAATTAAAATTTGTTGCTAACGCTCAAGAAGTTGCAAAGGAACTTTTAGACTACATTAATCAAAACAGTTAAATAACGCCCAACTAAGTTGGGGGAATAAATTGATTACAAAGAATAATAAATAGAGGTATCAATGAGAAAAGTTAATGCGGTATTAAGTTTAATTAGTACTATTTTAATTTTAGTTCACGCAATATTTTATTCTGTATGGATGCTATTTAGGGCGGGGATTGCTAAAATGAGCGCTTATCCTTCACGAATTTTAGTGGTACTGATGACGGTGCATGCAGTTATTAGCATTGTTCTTGCAATTTTGGGGCATAAAGGCGCAGAAAAAAGAAATAGTAATAATTATCCAAAATTGAACAAGCAAACGATTGTACAACGAATTAGTGGTATTTTGCTTATTCTTTTTATAGGCTTACATATTGCAGGTGCGTTAAATCATTTTCAACCAAAAATTTTACACGCAATATTACATCCGTTGTTTTTTATAGTTGCATTAGCGCACGTTTCCGTTTCAACAAGTAAAGCCTTTATTACCCTTGGAATAGGTAATAAAAAGTCTATAAAAATTATAGATATCGCTATTAAAATAATTTGCGGTTTAACTTTGATTGCGTGTATAGTTGGTTTCTATCTTTGCTTGTTTGTGGGGGTAGTAAAATGAAACAGGTTTTAATTATAGGTAGTGGGCTTTCTGGTTTAAGTTGTGCTATTAAACTTGCAGAAAGCGGTATAACTTGTACCATAGTATCTCCGTATCCGTCTGAAAGAGCGCAATCAGTTATGGCGGCGGGCGGTATTAATGCATCTTTACAAGAAGACGACTCGTTTGAACTTCACGCTAGCGATACGATTAAAAACGGTGGTAATATTGCCGGAGAAAAAGAAGTTAAAGGGCTTTGCTCTAATGCAACGAATATCGTTAAATGGCTTGAAGGTCTTGGCGTTGTTTTTAGTAGAGAAAATAGTGGCGAAGTGTCGCTTAGGGCTTTCGGTGGGCAAAGTAAAAATCGTACGGCTTACGCGGGCGCGTCTACCGGCAAACAAATAATGACGGCTCTTATTAGAGAAACGAGAAAATATGAAGAAAGGGAAGTTATAAAAAGACTTTTGGGTAGGCATTTTCACTCGGCGCTTATCAAAGACGGAAAGTGCTACGGCGTAGCGTTATATAACGAAAAAGAGCGCAAATTAGAAACTGTATTTGCCGATGCAGTCGTAATCGCTACGGGCGGTCAAAATCTTTTATTTGGAAAGACAACGGGGTCTACTCTTTGTGACGGGTATGCCGTTGCAAAACTTTACGAGCAGGGCGCTCGCTTAAAAAATTTAGAGTTTATTCAATATCATCCAACCACGGTTGAAACGCCACAAAAGAGAATGTTAATCAGCGAAGCGGCGCGTGGTGAAGGCGGTAGGCTTTATTACCTTGAAAATGGCGAAAGAGTATATTTCATGGAAGAGCGCTATGGTAAAAATGGCAATTTAATGCCACGAGACGTAGTTTCTAAATGTATATACGACGCGCCTTCGCAAGTTTACCTAGATATTTCATTTCTCGGTGAAAAAATTATAAAAACTCGTTTGTTTGAGGTTGCGGAAATTTGCCGTAAATACGCAGGGATTGACGTGTATAAAGAAAGTATTCCCGTTTATCCTTCCGTTCATTTCTTTATGGGTGGTCTTTACGTTAATTATAATCATAAGACTTCTATTGATAATTTGTACGCCGTAGGCGAAAGTGCGTCAATGTATCACGGTGCAAACCGTTTGGGCGGAAATTCTTTATTGTCTGCGATTTATAGTGGAAAAGTAGCGGCGGATAGTATAGCGAGTTTGCCTAAAATTAGCGTTCGCCCAGATTTTAGCAAATACCTATTAGAACAAGAGAAAATACTTGAAGAAAGATTATTGTCAAGAAGTTGTTTTTCGGCAGTATATATTCGCCACGAGATTGCAAAAACAATGAACGATTGCCTTGGAATTACTCGTTCGGAAAGTAAACTTATCGAAGGAATAAAGAGCATTGACTACTATCTTTCTATTAGTGATAAATTAGTGTTTGATTCGGACGTATCCGTTTACATTGGTTATAGTTTAAGACCAATGTTAATTCTTGCGCGCGCTATTTTAACAAGCGCGCTTGCTCGAAAGGAAACTCGCGGAGCGCATATTAGGGAAGATTATCCTGAAACAAGTAAAGAATATCAATTGAGTTCCGTTTGCGATTATTGTAATGGAGAATACCGTGTTTCATATCAAAGGGAGGGTGAATAATGAAAGTTAAAATTAAACGTCAAAAATCCCCCGATAAGCCGTTTTATTGGCAAACTTTTGAATATAACGGTCAAGAACACGTAACCGTGTCTGCAATACTTGACTCTCTAAATTATGCTGACGATCTTTTTGATATAGAAGGAAATCCGACTAGTAGAATTCGTTGGGAGTGCAGTTGCATGCAATCTGTTTGTGGCGGATGCGCAATGGTAATAAACGGCGTACCACGGCTTGCTTGCGCTACTTATGCTGATGAAATTAAGGGTAATGAATTAATCTTAGAACCATTGAGCAAGTTCCCGGTAATTGCAGACCTTGTAGTTGATAGAACGATTATCTATGAAAATCTAACCAAAGTAAAAGCATATCTTGAAAACACTGCTAAAAGTGATAAAAAAGATTATAAACAACAATATTCGGTGGCAAAATGCTTAAAATGTGGGCTTTGTTTGGAAGTATGCCCAAATTATCATCCGGGTGCTGAATTTTACGGCGCAATTCTTGCAAACGAGTCTTATTTGCTTGCAAGTCAAACGGCGGATAAAAAACCTGAGATAGTCAAAGAGTACAAAAAGCATTTTACGGAAGGATGTTCAAAAGCGTTGTCTTGCCAAAAGGTTTGCCCCGCAGGTATTGAAACGATAACTTCTATTTTGAAAATGAATCGCAAATAAGGTAGGCGATAAACTTTGTTTTAAGGAGTGATAATGGATAAATTAGTTAGAAAAATTGAAATTCCGCTCGCAAAAAAAATTATAGAAAAAGCAGGCTTGTATATCGTACAAAAAAAAGATTTAGATAGACTTGCAGAAGTTGCTGCAGACGCATATAAAGATTACCCTTTACACAATTATTTTACAAAGGGTAAATACGATAAAAAGGCGTCTAAACTTCTTATGCAAATTTCCTTAAAAACAATGACTGAAGATGCGATTATTTACGCCGATAGTGAAGAAATGAATGGTTTTGCCGCTTGGCTTCCATTTGGTTTTACTGGTAATAAGACTATGCCGTTTTTATTGAGTGGTGGTCTTGAATTATTCTTTCATTCGGGCTTTGGCTTAGTAGGTAGGCTTCTAAATTACGAAACTTACGCTATGAATTTGAAGAAAGAGTTTACCGATAATTACGATTGGTATTTATTTAATCTTTCCGTTAAAAAAGAAGCTCAAGGAAAGGGTATAGCAAGCAAGTTGATGAAGCCTATGCTCGAATTTTTAGATGATGAAAAAATGGTAGCTTATTTAGAAACTAATAAAGAAAGCAACGTAGGCTTATACGAGCATTACGGATTCCAACTTAAAAGGGGAGAATGCGTTCCCAAAACAGACGTTATGCATTACGCTATGGTAAGACAACCTCGTGATGAAAATAATTAAATATAAAAAACCAAGAACAATATAAATTGGAGGAAACAAAAAATGAAAAAAGAAAAGAAAGAATTAGTTAAAAAGTTCAAAGTAGTTATTGAAGATATATTAGATAACTACGACATGTATACTGAAGAAGAAAAAGCACAAATCAAGGAAATTTTCCAAAAAGCTGCTGACTTAAATAAAGTTTTAGATAAGTATGACGTTGCTAAAGAAAACTACTGGGTTGAATTTTTTAACGCATACGCTCAAGTTTTTGGTCCATACGGTCCAATGGGACTTTAATAATTTCAATATTATAATTTTAATAAAGAACTTGGTTTTTATATTTAGGCTATCGGCTTTAAGAACTATTGGTTATAGTTAAAAAGCCACTTGAAGTCGATAGCCGTATTTATTTTTTAGATGCAACTAATAAATGACACGTAAAAAAATAATATATTTACTGAAAAAAGGAGTAAAAAAATGCCAAAAAAACAAAGGAAATTTGCCGACGACGGTTGGGCGGTGTGGATTGACGGCGATGACGTTAGCACGATATATATTAACGATTGGCTTAACCCCAAAGGAAAAAGTTACGTTGATTTTGCCGTTAGAATACGCGGAGTATTGGCAAGTAAATCATTAAACGTTTACGTTCCGTTTTTAGTTAAAAATGAAGAAATCGAAGACGTATCGTTTCTTTTTAACGATACAAATATTTTGCAAGCAACTTTTAGTGCGTCTTGCATTATTGAATATAAAAAGAACGAATACACGTCAGAAATTGCTTATAATGGCAAAATTGTAGATATCGTTCACGTAAGCGTACTTGGCTATGAAACCATCGTTTTAAGCGAAGGAACGATTATAAAAATCGACTTAGAAAAATTACGTCCTTATTTAGACAACGACGAAGCGTATTTTATTTGGAGAATGCCTCATAAATCTTTAGATGAAATATTTGCGCCTCGTAAAGATATGAATAATGCAATGGAAAGGCTTAAAGATTTAATAACTACGCCTATCGTTGCAGAAAAATTCGGTTATTCTATACGAATTAACGAATCAAGGCTCTTACCTCAAGAAATTACGAAAATAGGGTCTTTTCATCGCCAAAAGTTAAAAAAGGCGGTTGTTACGCTTTCTATTAACGAAAGTTATGAACTTAACGATTCCGGTTGTTACCGTATTCGTAGGCTAGAAGAAAACTTATATAAAGAATTTTTGCCAAAAGGCTACAAAAGTGAAGACGTTATAACTTATCAATGGCAACAAAATAGAGAAACAAATCTTAGAGGTCATTTTAATTTTTATTACAACGTTATTAAAAATTCGGTAAGTCGTGGCAGTATGTTTTTATATCTTGTATTGCTTACCCTTCTTGGCGTTGTAGGAAATCTTATTTCCGATTTAATTAGTAAACTTATAGGTCTTTAGGAGATATTAAATGGAATATATTAAATTTATTTCCGCCGCACTATTAAACGTGCTATTAGTAATAGGCGTTTACTTTCTAGAAAAGAAAACACGCTTTTCAAAATTAAAAAGAATATATAAAGAACTTGTAATAGGTATTTTATTCGGCGCATCTGCAATATACGCATCTTGTTTTGGTGTGAAAATTTGGGGCGCTACGATGAACGTTAGGGACGCTTCGCCTATTTCAGCAGGCTTAATTTTCGGGCCGATTGCAGGTGTTGTTTCGGGCTTTATCGGCGGCGGTTTCCGTGCGCTTACCGTACTTTGGAACCCTGATAGCGCGTTTACAGCCGTTGCTTGTTCAATATCCACCCTTTTAGCAGGTGTAATTTCGGCTGTTTTACGCAAATTTATGTTTGACGATAAAAAGGCAGGTTGGATACCGGCAATTGGTATTGCTCTCGTGTTAGAAGTGTTCCATATGCTTATGATTTTCATTACGAATATGGATAAAGCTTACGATGCTTTCCTATTTGTAAAACAATGCACGATTCCTATGATAGTTGCTAACGCTACGTCTGTTGGTTTATCACTACTTATCATAGCGTTAATAAGTAAAGAAAAAATTATTAAAATTGGTGAAGACAAAGGAATTGCGCAAACCTTTCAACGTTGGTTACTTGTTTGTATAGTTTTGGCTTACGCGGTAACAAGCATATTTACTTATAACCTACAAACGGGTATAGCCGAATCACAAGTAAAAGAAAATTTTACAACCACGATGACTGACGTTGTTACCGACGTAAAGTCAAAATCAGAGCGGGCAATATTGAGCGCTGCTCAAAAGGTTAAAAAAGAATACGGAGAAAATAACGCCATTGACTTAAACTCCTTACTTAAAGGCGAAGATGAAGATGGTAATAGATATGAAATTTGTGAAATAAATATCGTAGATGCTGACGGTGTTATCAAAAAGAGTACCGACAAAAGTAAAGAAGGATTTAATTTTAAGAATACGGACAATGAGCAACCTAAGGAATTTCTTTCTTTATTAGAAGGGAAAGAGTATTTAGTGCAAGATTATACTGAAAACGCCATAGGCGAATATAGAAAATATGCGGGGTTAAAACTTCAAGACGGCTTTATTCAAGTTGCTTACGATAAAACGCAATTCCGTTCAACGTTAGACGGTTTCATTATTGACGTTACTAAAAACCGTCACGTTGGCGCAACAGGTTTTATTGCCGTTTGTGATGAAGAGTTAAAAATCGTTTCAGAAACAGCATTAAATAACCATTACGTTTCAGAAATAGGCATTATTCCTTCTGAAAATATGAAAAAAGGTGAGTTTGAAGAGAGAATTTTTGAAACGGAAATAATCAATCCTTACAATAAAACAAGTCAAGGCAAATACATTTACGTTTACACCGTTAAAGAAGGTTATTGCATTATTGCGGCGATGCCAATGGAAGAAGTTAACATTATGCGTGACGTTTCAATAATGCTTAGTACCTTTATGCAAGTGTTAATATTTGCTGCATTATTCCTACTTTTATACTTGTTAATAAAGAAAATAATTATAAACAACTTACGCGTTATCAACTCTAAATTAGCGCAAATTTCGGGCGGTAATTTAGAAGTTACGGTTGACGTTCGCGCTAACGAAGAATTTGCATCTTTATCCGATGATATAAATTCAACCGTTGCTACCTTAAAACGCTATATAGCAGAAGCAGCGGCGCGTATTGATAAGGAATTAGAATACGCAAAGCAAATTCAACTTTCCGCACTTCCAACCAATTTCCCAAGCGGTGAAGATTATAATATTTTTGCTAAGATGATTGCCGCAAAAGAAGTGGGTGGCGACTTCTATGATTTTTATAAACTTAACGAAAATACGGTTGCATTTTTAGTTGCAGACGTTTCCGGTAAAGGTATTCCCGCCGCTATGTTTATGATGACTGCAAAAACTATAATTAAAGACTTAGCGGAAAGCGGTATGGCGGTAAACGAAATATTTACAAAAGCAAACCAAAAACTTTGCGAAAATAACGAGTCTGGTATGTTCGTTACTGCATGGATGGGCATTTTAGACTTGCCTAGTGGTAAATTAACGTTTGCTAATGCGGGGCATAATCCACCGCTACTTAAACGTGCCGACGGAACGTTTGAGTACTTAAAAACTCGCGCAGGCTTTGTTCTTGCTGGTATGGAAGGCGTTCGCTATCGCGTTAATGAACTTACGCTTAACGCTGGTGACAGAATATTCTTATACACGGACGGGGTTACGGAAGCAACGAACGAAAATAACGAACTTTACGGCGAAGATAGACTTCTTTCGTTTATGAATAAGAGCATTGAACTTAACCCAACCAAACTTTTACCTAAACTGAAAAAGGATATTGATAAATTTGTAGGTGCAGCACCGCAATTTGACGATATTACAATGCTTGTCTTTGACTATAAAGTTAATAAAGGAGATGCGTTAATGGAAACTAAGATCTTCCCCGCTAAAACCGAAGCGTTAACAGACGTGCTTGCTTTTACCGAGCAAATATTAGAAAAATACGAGTGCTCGATGAAACTGCAAACGTCAATTTGCGTTGCTATTGAAGAAGTATTCGTAAACGTTGCACATTATGCTTATGGAAATGAGCAAGGCGACGTAAAGTTTACTCTTTCATTTAATAAAGAAACGCGCGAGATGACTTTCCGTATGGCTGACAAAGGTATTCAATTCGACCCACTTAAAAAGCCGGATCCCGACATTACTTTATCTGCCGAAGAGCGTAAAATTGGTGGGCTTGGTATTTTTATAACGAAAAAGACTATGGATTTAGTAACTTATTCTTATGAAAACGGCGAAAATATTTTAACTATGATAAAGAAAATATAAAGGAGAAAACAAATGACTATTGAAATTAAAAAAAGCGCGGATGAAACTGTTTTAGAAGTAACTGGTAGGTTAGATACTATCACGGCACCTGCGCTTGATAAAACAATCAATGAAAATTTAGACGAAATAAGAAATCTTATCCTTGATTTTAAGAGCCTTGAATATATTTCTAGTGCAGGATTACGCGTATTGCTTAGCGCTCAAAAGAAATTACAAAGCGTGGGAACAATGAAACTTAAAAACGTTTGCGAAGCGGTTATGGAAGTTTTTGAAATCACGGGTTTTGCCGACATTTTAACCATTGAGTAACGATAAAGAAGTGTGATTATTATGAAATCTAACGTATGCAAAATAGAAAAAGGGACTTTAGACCTAAATGCTATTTTAAGAGAAAGTGAAAAAGTTGCCGTATATAACGAACTTAACAGCAATCAAACCTTAAAGTTGCGTTTAATTTGTGAAGAACTTGACGCTATGCTACCTAACGTCGTAGATGAGTTTGATGGTGATTTTTGGATAGAGTTTGAAAAGGGCGTTTGTAAAATAAACGTTTTAATCGAATTTGAAGAGTTTACGGCAAACAAAAAAGAGGCGTTAGTTGAAATTGCAAAAAACAAAAAGAACTCCGCTACTAAAGGTTTTTTTGGAAAAATACGTTCGGTAATAGAAGATTGTTTTTTAGATAGTGAAAGGGCTAAACTTTACGATATGGCAGGGCTTTTCAACTTTGCAAACGAATATTTAGTACGTGCGGATTATTCATACGTTTGCAGTCTTAAACAATACAAAAATAACGTTGACAAAGAAGAAAAGAAACAAGAATGGGATAAACTTGAAAAATCCATTATAACGTCTTTTGCAGACGACGTAATAGTCGGTGTAAAGGGTAGGCAAGCAAATATAGTTATTATAAAAAAATTCTAATAAAGGTGATTTTATGAATTTGAAATGTAAATTAATTTTAGAAGATTACAGAAAACAAAAAGAGCATTTTGTAAAACTTGGTGACGTTGTTCATGAAATGTTATCAAATATAGCAAAAGATTTAGGCTTAATCGTCTTAGCGGTTGAACACCGCGTAAAGGAAGAAAAAAGTTTAGCGGGTAAACTCGAAAGAAAGGGTGACGGATATAACACTTTTGAAGATATTACGGATATTCTCGGTTGTCGTGTTATAACCTTTTTGTCAGACGAAGTAGACAAAATAGGCAAAAAAGTTGAAGAAAGTTTTGTGGTTGACTGGGAAAATTCTTCTAATAAAAAAGATTTATTAAAAGAAAATGCCTTTGGTTATTTATCATTACACTATATTTGTTCTCTTCCGTTTGGCGATAAGTGGCCTGATGAAATTTGTGGCAAGAAGTTTGAAATTCAAATTAGAACGATACTCCAACACGCTTGGTCGGCGATACATCACGATATAGGTTATAAGAGTGACTTTGGTGTTCCAAGGGATATCAATAGGCAATTTGCCCGCCTCGCAGGCTTATTAGAACTTGCCGATGATGAATTTGTTCGCGCGCGTGACAATATGGTTGGTTATACCGAAGATATTAGAAAACGTATAATAACCGACGATGCCGATGACGTTATTATCAATATGATTTCGCTTAACGAATACGTTTTACATAATAAAAATATGCAAAAGTTAATAAAGGAAATAGCGGATATTGCAGGTGCTGAAATAAGCAATATTGATCCTGAAAGTTATATTCCGCAACTTGCGTATTTAGGAATAAAAAAATTAGGCGATATAGAAATTATGGTTAAGGAAAATTACGATCTTGCAATTAAACTTGCAACCAAGGCGTTATCCGTAGCCGATCTTGACATTGTTTCCTCAAGCGTTGCTCTTCGTTTCCTTTGCCGTGCGGAATTGATAAATAAAGATTATACTTTCGAAAAAATCGCCGAGTTCTTAAAAATTTCTTTAAGAGATCAAGAAAAGGCAGAAAAGCAAGCAAAACTTTTGCTTAAACAAAAGGAAGATATTTAATGAGTGACAGCGAGAAAGTAACGCGCGCGTTGGAGTTTGCTAGACAAAAACATAAAGGGCAAAAGCGCATTGGAGGAAGTGAATATATCACTCATCCTATAGCCGTTTGGCAAATGATAAAAGAAAAAGGCTATGGCGAAGATTATCAAATAACGGCGCTATTTCACGATTTACTTGAAGATACAAACGCGACTGAAGATGAGATTTTAAGTTATTCTAATGAAAGCGTTTTAACCGCGGTAAAACTTTTAACTAAGGAAAAGGGTTACGATATGAAAAAGTATATCGACGGAATTAAAAATAACCCCATTGCCTTTGCCGTTAAAAACGCGGATAGACTTCATAACTTAAAATGCGCGCTCGTAACAAGCGTGGAATTTAGAAGAAAATACGTTTTAGAAACGGTTGATTGGTATTTAGATTTTTCTAAAGATATTAAAATTGAGGTAAAAAAATTAGCGGAAAGCCTCGATCCACCTATTTTAGAATTGTCTTTCCTATACACCCCGATTGAAAGTTGGAAATTATAAAAATTTATATATAAAGGAGAAATATTATGACTATTGAAAAAGTATTAAACGGAGAAAATGCAAAAATTATAGTAGCAGGTAGGCTTGACACTCAAACTGCACCTGAACTTGAAAAAGAAATCGACGCTATTATTTCAGACGTGAAAGAATTAGTGTTTGATATGGCAGGGCTTGAATACGTTTCTTCTGCGGGTTTAAGAGTAATATTAAAAGCGCAAAAAATAATGAACACTAAAGGCTCAATGAAATTAACTAACGTAAACGATAGCATTATGGAAGTTTTTGATATTACGGGCTTTTTAGATATTCTTACTATTGAATAAAAAGGAGATTTATTATGAAGAAAATTTTAAGCATAGTAACGATTTTAACACTTATGGTAGTTTGCTTAGTTGGTTGCAATAAACCTGATAGCCATTTTTCAGGGGAGTGGAAGTTTGCAGAAATAACTAAAGTTGAGTTCTCTCCCGAAATTGATGACTATACGTTAGATGCTCTTAAACAAATATATAATGCGGAAGATGAAGAAACTATTTTAAGCAACGCTTTTGCTAAATTTACCCAAGAGGGAACGTTTGCTAATTTCTATCTTAAGTTTGATAAGAAGTTTACCTATACCTACGACGTTATTATGGAACGTGAAGCAACGTGGTTTTTCTATAAAACCGGAGATAATGAAGGGTTTATTTCGTATGACGGTAACTTAGATGCTAATTATGGTAATCCCGCCCCGGTAGTATTCCCTGATATTTCTTATAATGCTGACACAAACTCAATGTACATAACTATAAATGATTACAATGCGTTTATGATAACTCTCAAATTAACTAGATAACAAAATAAAATAAGGCAGGCGTCTAAGATAAAGACGCCTGCCTATTTTATGCGCAAAATTTAAGCAAAATATAGAAACTCAACTCCTGACCTTTTATAAAATTGCAACAATAATGCGCGCCGTAAGAGATACTGCCACACCCTACTAAAGTAGGGACACCCTGGCAGACCTTAGCCCATCAAAGTAAGCCCGTCATATGACGGCCGAACTCCTGACCTTTTATAAAATTGCAACTTAATACGCGCCGTAAGAGATACTGCCACACCCTACTAAAGTAGGGACACCCTGGCAGACCTTAGCCCATCATAGCAAGCCCGTCAAATGACAGCCGAACGAGTTCTCTCTCTTACGGCTTACCAAAACAAAAAAGGACAACCCACAAGGGTTAGTCCTTTTTGTTGGCGCGCCGTAAGAGATTCGAACTCCTGACCTTTGGTTCCGTAGACCAACGCTCTATCCAGCTGAGCTAACGGCGCAAATTTATTCATAAAGCCTAATTATTATATAATAGTAAAAATCTTTTGTCAAATAAAAACAACTTTGTTTATTAAATTTTTAATATACTGTTTACTTTAATCTCTTTTTGTGTTAATATGTACTTGAAAAATTGTTGCAGAAACTACAAATAGGTGAGTTGTGAAAAATTTAAGATGTCCGCTTTTCGTTGGGATTTCAGATGAAGAGTTAAAACAGTTAAGCACGTGTTTGCGCGCCCGTCAAACGGAATATTTAGCCGGGGAAGAGATTTACTCGTTCGGTGGGTTAAAACCCGTTTTAGGCGTTGTTTTGCAAGGCAAAGTGGTTGTTAAAAAGATTGATAGAAACGGCAACCAAATAATTTTAGACCATATTCAAAAGAACGGGGTGTTTTCAAACGTTTTTGCCTTTTCGCAGTCTGACGGCAATTTAATTTCTGCGCACGCCGTTGAAAAGACCAGAATTGTTTTTTACGATTACAATAACGTTTTCAAGCGCTGTTCAAAGGCTTGCGAGTATCACTCGGTTCTCGTTGAAAATTTATTTTCAATAGTTGTTGAAAAATCAAGAACACTTTCGCAAAGGGTGGAAATTTTATCTAATAAAACAATACGCGAAAAGATTTTGTCTTATCTTAGTATTGCTGTTAAAACGCAAGGGCAAACTACGATTACGTTGCCTATGTCTTTAACGAGTTTTGCAGATTTTTTGTGTGTTGATCGTTCGGCTATGATGCGTGAACTTAAAAAACTTTCAGATAGCGGAATAATCAAAAATAAAAAGCGAGAAATCTCCGTACTTATGAAAGAGTATATATAATGCTTTTTAGCGCATACTTTGAGTATGCGTGCGATAAAATCAAAAACTTTAATTTTGCTTAATATTTTAGCGACTATATTTTTTATAGTCGCTTGTTTTTGTGTAAAAATTAACGTTTATGCAAGTGAAAGAGAATTTACTATTTACGCTAAGGATAAGGTTTATACGTTATCGGGAAAAGAACTTTGCTATTATAACGGCAGATATTATATAAATTGCCTTGAAGGCGTTGTCGATAAAATTTATTATGATACGTTGATTGCTCCTATTGATGCAACTTTACGTTTTTGCCCCGAAAAATCCAATCCGTTTGAATTTGAAAGGGAAGTAAAGGGTTTGGGCGTTGATATAGAAAAATTAATAGACGACGTAAATTCGGCTCTTAAAATTGGCGAGTTTAGCGCTACGGCAACTTTTATTGATATTAAGCCTAAAACTACGCTTGACGAGTTGAAAAAATACACCTATAAGCGAGCGGAGTTTTCTACCTTTTACACAAACTCGGCAATAGGAAGAAAGCAAAATATAGCACTCGCAACTAAAAAAATAAATGGGTTCAAACTTGAAAAAGGTAAAGAGTTTTCCTTTAACAAAGCGGTAGGGGAAAGGATAGAAGAAAACGGGTTTAAGCCCGCGCCGGTGATAGAATACGGCGAGTTGAAAGAGGGGATAGGCGGTGGCGTTTGCCAAGTTTCAACAACGTTATATAACTGCGCGTTACTGTCTGGTTTGACGGTTACTAAAAGATACGCCCACAGCCTTGTTCCAAGTTATATCGAGCCGTCGTTTGACGCTATGGTTTCGTGGGGAGCGTGCGATTTAGCGTTTGTTAATCAAACGGGTGGTAGCGTTTATATAAAAGGCGAGGCGGACGGTAATGCTATTACTTTCACCATTTATGGTGAAAAGCCTATTGAGAGTTACAAAAGGGTTTATAAAATACTTGAAACAATTTCTCCGCCAGAGGTAGAAGTCGTTGAAGATGAAACTTTACAAAGCGGAGAGTTAGAGTGGATAAAAATTGCAAAAGACGGGATTAAGAGCCAAGCATATTTAATCGTAGAGAAGTTGGGCGAGCGAGCAAAAACAATAAAACTTCATACCGATAATTACAATTACGTTCGCGGAAAAGTGAGAATAGGTTTGACAAAAGTTGTTAATTAAGTTAAAATACTAGCTATGGAAAAGATTTTTTATGCAGATTTAGAATACAATAGACAAAAACGTCGTAGTGCAATAACGCTTAGCGCGTTGCTTATAGTTGTTATGATAGGCTCGGCGTCTATTTTTATGGTTAAGCAAGATATACCGTTTTCGATATTTTTCTTGCTCTTTACTTTAATACCTATCTTGTTAATACCGGCGTCGTTTAAGAATTTCCCGGTGGACGGAAAGCCCGTTTTGATAATAGGCGATAAAGAAGTTACCGTAATGGGGAAAACCGTTAAGTTAAAAGATATATCATCGTTTAGGGCGACCATAACTTTGCCTGCAAGTAAACTTGATAGTGAGAATATAAAAACTCTTGAAGAGTTTAGAAACGTTCGCCCTCACGAAGATTTTGACGGGGATATAGATATTTTTTACGTTGATGAAAAGGGCAAAAAGCAAACCTTATATTCTCACGTTCAACACGTTGTTCTTGCTCACGAGGCGCTCATTGATATGGGAATAAAGAAGTATTCAATGTTATTTAGCATTAAGAAGAACGTAGTAAAATCGGAATTTGATTTCAAGACGCATATAGCAAACGAGCGCCAAGCGGAAAATGCAAATACGTCTAAAAAATCAAAAACCAAACAATTACTGTAAAACTTTTTTAAGATTTTTCAAAAACCGCTTAAAAACGTTTGCTCTTTTGAAAAATTTATGTTAATATACATATGCTTTACAGCGTGCGGCTGTGGCGGAACTGGCAGACGCATAAGACTAAGGATCTTATGAAGGCTACTTCGTGCAGGTTCAAGTCCTGTCAGCCGCACCAAAAAAAGAACGATTGAAAAATCGTTCTTTTTTTTGCGCTCAGGACTTGAACCTACGGTTCAGCCACTAGCGTGGCGCAACCCTTTTGTCCTTACGGACATTTCCCCTAGTAGGGGAATCCCCTGTCAGCCGCACCAACGAAAATGCACCCAAACGGGTGCATTTTCGTTGGTGCGCAAAGGAGTTGAATATTTGATTAAAGATCCCGAAAATATTTCAATAAAAAAACGGCTTGGATATAATCTGAGCCGTTTTTACTTAAATGTTTATAAGGAGTATTGCTGAGAAAACGAAAAATAATCCTATAAGTTTGTTTGCGGTTAGTTTTTGCTTGTAAATCACAACGTCGCAAACTGCAGTTAACAACATAGCAACGCCTTTAATAAGCGGATAGAATATGGCAGATGAGAGCATGCTTGCTGCAACGGTTGAAAAGTATTGATAAACGTAAATCATAACTGCCGCTATAAATATATAAGCGAATAATTTTTTACTTGATGAATAACTTTCGGGTAAAAAACTTTTTTTCTTAAACGCTTTACCAAAAATTAAAACTGAAGAAAAACAAATCAAAACAACGGAAAAAGTCATTAAGTTGAAATATGCTGTGTATTCTTTGCCAACGATTGTTGGGTAAAGTTTTTGGGTTACGCTCGTGCCAACATACGAAAGGATTAAAAGCAAAACGTAAATTATAGGAATTATGCTTAGTTTGCGGTGTGTTTTCGTTTCGGTGGGGATTTCCCCCTTTTTAGACTTGTACGATAACGCTATAACGGCGATTAGTAAACACAAAAAACCAAGCCATTGAAGAAGACTTACGCTTTCGCCTTCGTATAAAAGTGGCGCAATCAACATAGGGATTGCCGTTGAGCCTATAATGGAAAAAGTTTCCAAATAGATAAGACCTATGCTTTGACTGCATACCACCCATAAAAACATCATTAGTGCGTTAGATAAGCCTGAAATAAGCCATATCCACCAACCGTTTGATTGAGCGTTGGCGCCCGATATAAAAAAGATTGCAAGACTAACTAAACCGCAAAGTATTGAGCGTAGAGTGTTTATTCTAACGCTGTTATATTCGCCGGGGCAAACTTTACCGCTATTTTTCATAGCGATTACTTTTGAAATGCCTGCAACGTTAGCGATTAATAAAAACAAATAAGGCATAAAAACCTCCGATAATACGGTTTATGTTATATTTCATAATATAAGAAGTTGGAAATTTGCTTGCAAAGATTTACAACTTCGCAATATTTCAAAGTTGAAGTATAAAAACGCAAGTTTTTAGAGCAAAACTTTAGTTTTGCAAAAGATTTTGCGGTTAGCAAAAGATTTACTTCTTATAGTTTATATTCAAGTCCGGTAGATAAGGGATAAAGTTTATTTTTCAAAATTGTTTTAAGGTAAGAGTATTGCTCTTCGCCCGTGCAATGCCCGGAATAAATAACGGTAGGGTGTTTATCAATTTCACTTGCAATATAACTTAACTTTTCTCCGCCTACTTCATATTTTACAAGGTGAAGTCCACCGATAAAAACTCTTGGCTCAAATTGTTTCAAAATGTTAAGTATTCCGCGATGTGAACAACCACTTATTAAAATATCGCCTATCATAAGATAAATTTCGTGAGTGAAGTCATCTGGAATAAACTCGCCGTTACGGCAAACGTTAAGACCGTTGCTATCAATAGGGTAGTAAACTTCTCTTTTAGAAGAAACTAAAATTGATAAATCGTTATCGATTTTCAAATCGTTATCTATCAAAACTAATCTATCGCTGTCTAAAAGACTTTTATCGATACCGATATACTTTTCCGTGCCGTTAAAATGGTCGTTAAAACAGTTTTTGTGCATTACGACGGGCGCTTTGTCGTTAAGCGTTAAAAACTTCTTTATAGCCCCGCTATGGTCGTAATGCCCGTGAGATAAAATAGCGATATCAATGCAATTTAAGTTAATGCCTAGTTTATTAGCGTTATCTAATGCCGTTTCAGTTTGTCCAAAGTCAAAAAGTATATTTTTATCGTTAGTTTGAATAAACAATGAAAGCCCGTGTTCGGCTATTAAGTTTTCATTTGCGGTTGAATTTTCAGTCAATACGGTAATTTTCATAAATCACCCTATAAAAAAGTCAAATGCGAGCATTAACGAAAAACCTATAAGTAAGGTGTAAGTTGCAAGCCTTTCATTTCCGTGCGAGTGAGTTTCAGGGATCATTTCATCGCTTATAACGTAGAGCATAGTTCCGCCTGCAAAGGCAAACGCAAACGGTAAAATAGCAGTTGAAATGTTAACGGCAAAGAAACCTATTAGCGTGCCTACAACTTCTATGAGCCCAGTAAACAACGCAATAAAGAAAGTTTTGGTTTTACTCATGCCCGTTGCGAGCATAGGAGCTATTATAACCATACCTTCAGGAATATTTTGAAGAGCAATACCACCTGCTATGGTTAAGGCTTGGCTAACGTTGTCGTTACCAAAACTTACGCCCGCCGCTAAACCTTCTGGGAGATTATGAATTGCTATCGCTATAACGAAAAGCATAACCTTATTGAATTTAGCGGTGCTATCTGGGTGTGATTCTTGATCGAGTTCCGCCATTTTATGAAGGTGTGGAACGAGTTTATCTATCAAGTTTAATACGACTGCGCCAACAACTATTCCTAAAATAGTGAGTAAAACGGCGTATTTACCGCCGAGTTCCATCGACGGAATAATAAGCCCGATAATCGCAGCGCAAAGCATAATGCCCGCGGCGAAAGAAAGAATAACGTCGTTTAATTTGTGCGATGGGTTTTTAATAATAAAACCAAGTAACGCGCCTATTACCGTTGCTCCGCCAACGCCGAGCGCCGTTAAAAGTATCATTTGCATAAAATTCCTACCTCATTGTATAGAAAACGCGCCGTTTTTGTGATAAAAACGGCGCTAGTTATTATTGTTCGATTGTGGTTATAAACGCCTTTTTATCTTCTGCTTTTAAGCACGCCGAACCTGCAACGAATACGTTTGCTCCGTTTTCTTTGCAAATCTTAGCGGTATTAACGTCAATGCCACCGTCAACTTGAATATGACAAGAAGGGTTAACTTTATCAACGAGTGTTTTAAGTTCGTTAAGTTTTGGCATCATATCTTGCATAAAACTTTGACCGCCAAACCCGGGTTCAACCGTCATAACTAAAACAAGGTCTAAAATAGGAAGATATTTTTCAATAGCCGAAACGGGTGTTTTAGGCTTGATTGAAATACCACATTTAATACCCTTTGATTTAATGAGTTCAAGTGCTTTCAAAGTATTTTCTTCACTATCTGCTTCAACGTGGATAGTAAGATAATCAGCGCCTGCTTTGATATAATGGTCGACGTATCTAATGGGTCTATCTATCATAAGATGAACGTCTAAAACTCTGTCTGTAAACTTTCTAAGCGCCGAAACGGTAGAGTAGCCGAAAGAGAAGTTTGGAACGAAAGTTCCGTCCATACAGTCAACGTGGAACCATTTTGCGCCTGCATCTTCAAGCATTTTAACGTCTCTACCGAAATTTAACGGGTCGGTAGCGAGGAGTGATGGGGAAACAATAAAATTTTTAATCATAATATCACCTTTATAAGTCGTTATTTACGGCGTTATACTTTGTTCTTTGTGTTTTATGAAATTCCTGCGACCAAAAAGGTCGCTCCCTTCCATAAAATCACAAACGCCTCGTCTAACTTGTAACTAACGACTTAATTTGTCGTATTCAAAATTAAACTGTGCTAAACACTAAATATCAAGCATTGTCTTGCCTTTGCCACAAAGTTTTTCAAAATCGTCAACAAAGTCTTGTTCTGCCTCTTTAACGCTAGCGTTTCTAATCAAGTTTTCAATAACTTCAGGAGCGATAGTAACCGCGCCGATACCGTTAGCGCAAAGTTCTTGAACTTGGTTAGAGTTTTTGAAACTTGCGGCGAGTATTTGTGTTGTGAAACCGCAGTTATTTATAATGTGTTGGATAAGTTTAACCGATTCAACGCCGTTTGCTCCAAGGTTATCAATACGGTTAACGTAAGGGGCAACGTAGTGAGCGCCTGCCTTTGCGGCAAGGTATGCTTGCATAGGCGTGTAAATTGCGGTTGCGGTAATCTTAAAACCTTGCGCGTGAAGTTTTTTCATAGCCTTTAAGCCTTCTGGGATAGTGGGGATTTTAACGAAAGTTTCCCTACCTAAAACTTCAGTCATTTTATACGCTTCTTTAATCATAGTTTCCGCTTTTTCAGAAATAACTTGCGCGTGAAGTTCGGCTTTATCGCCAATAAACTCTCTAATCTCAGTTAAAACTTCATAAGGGTTACGATTTGCTTTTGCTAAGATTGACGGGTTAGTTGTAACGCCGTCAACTGAGTAAAATTCGTAAATCTTTTTAATTTTTTCAATGTTTGCGTCGTCAATTAAAAATTTCATAATTTCACCTATTATTTTTTATTAAGGCGTTCACCAACCGCTCCGCCCGGATGAATAAGGGCAAACTGTTCTGCAACGTAGCCCGTTTCTTCGATAATAGCCGCTTGAAGAGCGTGGAATAAAACGATAAGAGCAGTAGTGCTGGTAGTTCCTTGCATATTGTGCTTGTCCGTTTCACGGTTAACGTATTGTTTAATAACAACGTCCGCTCCAAGAGCAAGTGGAGATTCAAGATTTTCAGTAATAGTGATAACTTTAACGCCCTTTGCCTTGCAAATGTCTAAGATAGGAAGAAGTTCCTTAGTCTTACCACCGCGAGATGCAAAAAGCATAACGTCGTCTTTTTGAAGATAACCGGTAGCGCCGTGAATTGCCTCGGCTGGCGAAATAAATCTTGCAGGGCGTTCTACACAGCACATAAGGTGACAAAAATGTTGGCAAGCAATGCCAGAGTGACCTGAACCTGCAGCGCCTATTCTAACTGCGTTAGACAAAAGTTCAACGGCTTTTGAAAATTGCTCGTCGTTAACGTAATTTTTCATTTCTTTGATGCATTCGCTTTCAATGTCAAACGCTTGATAGATTGCGTTCTTTGCGTTTTCACTAATCATTGTTAATCTCCTTAAAATTCTATATATTAAGATATTATCACACAAAATTGATTTTCGCAAGTAAACTGCGGGCAAACTGAAGTTTATTTTTATAAAAAGATTATAAAAGCCTTGACTTAAAAGGCAAAAAATAATATACTAAAATAAAAAATAAATTTTTTAAGGAGAAAACTATGGAATATAAAATTTATCAAAAAGAATTAGAATTACAATCTCGTGGTTGGATTCCCACTTTCCATGACATTAGAAAAGAAATTCTTGAAATGGTAGCAGATTCTGGCATTAAGAACGGTACTGTTGCAATCGTTTCTCACCACACTACTTGTTCTGTAATGGTTCAAGAATGTTCACACGATATCGATACTTTCGACCTTGAATATCTTCAACACGACCTTCTTGACATTATGAGAAAGATGATCCCTGACTTTGCTGAAGAACATCAATATCGTCACCCAGGTCCTATCCACGCTCAATACGGTAGATACGTTAACGAACCCGGTGACTATTCTTCTATGAATACAGACGGTCACCTTCGTTCAGTATTCTTCGGCAGAAGCGAAACTTTAACTATCAAAGATGGTAAACTTGACCTTGGTTTATTTGCTCACATTTACTTTATTGACTGGGATCACGTTATCGCTCGTCGTAGACAAGTTAACATTACTATTATGGGTACTACTGAAGATATCAATGATAGAAAGTGGAACGGTGGCGAAGTAATCAACACTCGTCGTAGATATACTGATGAAGAAAAGGCGTACGACGTACACTTTGATCTTCAACAAGATAGATAATTTTTTAAGACATAAAAAAGCGTGGGTTCGATGCCCACGCCTTTTTTATTCCGTTATTTCAGGCGTTATACTGCGTTTCTACTCAAGAGATAGACTTCGATGACCGAGCAAGGTCTATCTCAGCCTATCTCTTTCGCGAGCCTTGTCTAACACCTAAACTAACGGCTTAAAACGAGTTTTATTCCGTTATTTGCGTCGTTATGCTTTGTTCTTTGTATTTTTGCAAAATTCCTACGACCAACAAGGTCGCCCCCTTTTGCAAAAACACAAACGCCTCGCCTAACTCGCAACTAACGGCTTAAAATATCTTTCAATTTGGCTTTGAGCGTCTATCATCGTTTCTGCTCAAGAGATAGACTTCGATGACCGAGCAAGGTCTATCTCAGCCTATCTCTACTTTTGAGTTAAATTAATTTTTTTACACCTGCACAAAATTTATATAATTTTATTATATATATTGATTTATTGTGCAAATTTTAGTAAAATGTAAAGTAGTATATAATCTAACAAGTGATACGTTTTTTAATTGTAGTTTTATGAAAAAACAAGAAAGTAATTCATTAATGTGGGTTAGGCTTGATAATGCCGCTAAAATATATCCCGCCGCGAGAAAAAAGAATTGGAGTAACGTTTATAGGCAGTCTGTAACGCTTTATGAAGAAGTTGATTGCTCCATATTAAAATCGGCGTTAGACGTTGTTGTTAAACGTTTTCCATCAATAGCGTCAAAACTTAGAAAGGGTTTATTTTGGTATTATTTACAACAAGTTGAAAACGCGCCCGATATAAAAGAAGAATATAGTTATCCGCTTGCGTATATGAGTAATAATGAGATGCGAAAATGCGCGTTTAGAGTTATAGTTTATCGCAATCGTATTGCCGTTGAGTTTTTCCATTCGTTAACGGACGGGGCTGGCGCTTTAATCTTTCTAAAAAATTTGCTTGCCGAATACCTTGAATTAAAATACGGTATAACTATTCCGTTTGAGCATGGGATAGTGGATAGAAAGGCTACGCCCACTTTTGAAGAACTTGAAGATTGCTTTCCAAAATACGCGGGCAAAGTTTTAGCGAGTAGAAAAGATACTAACGCTTGGCACATGTACGGTGCTCCGCAAAAAGACGGATTCTTAAATCTTACTTGTTTTCAACTATCTGTTAAACAAATTTTAGACCTTGCTCACTCGCACGGAGTAACTTTAACCGTATTTATGAGCGCGGTTATGATGCTTGCGCTTTTTAATCTTCAAAAAGAAAAAGAGCCGAACGTAAAAAATCGAAAACTCATAAAACTTCTTATTCCCATCAATTTAAGAACGTTATTTAATAGCAACACTTTAAGAAATTTCTCAATGTACACGATTCCCGAAATTAACCCAAGGCTTGGCGATTACACTCTTAGTGAAATTTGCAACGTTATAAAACACAAGATGGGTTCAGAGTTTACCGCTAAACACATGAGCACGGTTATTGCAACTAACGTAAACGATGAGAAAAATCCTTTAGTAAGATTAATTCCTTTACCGATAAAAAATTTAGTAATGAAAGCAATTTTTAATTCGGTGGGAGAGAAAAAGGCTTGTTTATCACTTTCAAACTTAGGAAAAATTACTATTCCCCAAATTATGGAAAGTTACGTTAAACGGTTTGATTTTATTCTTGGCGTTCAAGCGACTCAGCCGTATAATTGCGGAATGGTTACCTATAAAGATACTATCTATCTCAATTTCATAAGAGATATAAAAGACCCTGAACTTGAAAGGCATTTTTATTTAGTTCTTCAAAGTTTAGGAGTTGAAGTTTACGTAGAAAGCAATCAAAACGAGAGGTAAAATAATGTATTGTATAAATTGTGGAGTAAAGCTTTCTGATAATGAAACGAAATGCCCGTTATGTAACACAGTCGTACCTATTATAAACGATAAAAAAGACGATGAAAAAAAGTTGTATCCTAGCAATAAAATGCCAAAGAAAACTTATTATTCAAAAGTGTTAAGCGGGGGTATTATAATTTTATTTTTAATACCGCTCGTAACCACTTTTTTCTCTGATTTTAACGATAACGGTTATTTAGATTGGTTTGGTTACGTTTTTGGCGCATTGTTAGTTGTTTACGTGGCGTTTGCCCTTCCTATATGGTTTAGAAAACCAAATCCTGTAATTTTTGTTCCTTGTAGTTTTTTAGCGGTTATACTATACGTTTTCTATATAAATTTAGTTTTAGGCGGTAATTGGTTTTTCACTTTTGCTTTGCCCGTTCTCGGTGGAATTTGTATAATAACTTGCACGATGGTTACTTTATTTAGATATCTAAAAAAGGGAAGATTGTTTATAATTGGCGGATGCGTAGTTGCGATTGGCTTATTAATATTGCTTATGGAATATTTAATGACTATAACTTTCGCTCTTCCGTTTAGAGGTTGGTCGATTTATCCGCTTATCACTTTATCCCTTCTCGGCGGATTGCTTTTATATCTTGCAATCAATAAACCCGCTCGTGAAATAATTGAAAGAAAAATATTTTTTTAACACTAAAGAAAAGGATATTTAATTATGAGTGTAGAAATTAAAGAAGTTTTAACTAAAAAAGATTTGTTAAGATGGGTTAGATTTCCAACTGCTTTATATAAAGGAAATAAATACTTCGTTCCCTTTTTAGAGCCTGATGAAGTTGATACTTTTACAAAAGATAAAAACCCATCTTACGAATTTTGTGAAACAAAATTATTCTTAGCGTATAAAGACGGCAAAATCGTTGGTAGAATAGCAGGTCTTATCAATCACGCTTACAATAAAAAGTGGGATAAAAACGCAATAAGATATACTCGCTTTGACTTTATTGACGATTACGAGGTTTCAAAGGCGTTGTTTGACAGCGTTGTTGCTTGGGGTAAAGAAAGAGGCTATACTGAAATTGTTGGCCCCGTTGGTTTTACCGATATGGATCACGAGGGTATGCTTATAGAAGGGTTTGAAGAACTTAATTTGTCAATCACTTTTTATAATTATCCTTATTACATAGACCACATGGAGCGTTTAGGTCTTAGTAAAGACGTTGACTGGATTGAATATAGGATTTCCGTTCCAGATAAGGTTGACGAGCAGATTGAAAGAATATCTGATATGATCCTTAAAAAAGGCAACTATAAAATAGTTACTTATAACGACCGTAAAGTTTTGTTCAAAGAGGCTTACGAGGCGTTTTCATTAGTTGATAGAGCGTACTCTAAACTTCACGGAACAGTTCCGCTTACCGATAAGGTAATTGAAAACGTAATTAATTCTAACGTTCCTATTATCAATCTTGATTACATTTGTTCGGTAAAAGATAGCGAAGGTAAGATAGTTGCGTTTGGCGTAATGGTACCTTCTACGGCTAAAGCGTTAAAAAAGTCAAACGGAAGGCTTTTCCCTCTTGGAATAGTAAGGATGCTAAAAGCGCTTAACGGCAAGAACGACACGTTAGAAATGTATTTCGTAGCGGTAGAGCCACAACTTCAAAATCAAGGAATACCTGCGCTTTTAATTTGTGCTTTGCTTAAAAATTTAATTAAAAACGGCGTTAAGTATTGTGAAACAGGTCCTATGCTTGAAAGCAATACGGCAGTTCAAAGTTTATGGAGACGTTACGATAAAGTTCAACATAAGCGTCGCCGTTGCTATATAAAAAGTATTTAACAAAGGATGAAAGTTATGGATAAAAAGCAAGTATTTCAAGTAATTAAATTTACTTTATTTTCAATATCTGCAGGTTTAATTCAAATAGGTTCGTTTGCCTTGCTCGAATTATTTATTAAGGATTATTGGATTCCCTATTTAACGTCGTTAATCTTATCAATCGTTTGGAATTTTACTTTTAATAGACGTTTTACGTTTAAGTCCGCTGCAAACGTTCCAATTGCTATGGCAAAGGTGTTTGGATTTTACTTGGTGTTTACGCCATTGTCAACCTTATTAGGAAACCTTGCCGAGAGCGTTGGAGTAAACGACTTTTTAATATTAATAGTTACTATGCTTTGTAACTTTATATTAGAGTTTTTATTTTGCAAGTTCGTGGTATACCGCGGAAAAGAAGATACTCTTAAAAAAGAAGAAAAGAAACAATAAAAAAATGCACGCTGTTGCGTGCATTTTCTATTACTTAATTTTTATCGGTATTAACTAAGGTTGCATACATCACCGCTTTTATAGTGTGCATGCGGTTTTCCGCCTCGTCAAACACGATTGATTGACTGCTTTCAAACACTTCGTTAGTAACTTCAAGTTCAGAAAGATTAAACTTATCGTAAACTTGTTTGCCTATCGTCGTGTTAAGGTCGTGGAAGGCTGGTAAACAATGCATAAATCTGCATTGCGCTCCTGCGTTTTCCATAATTTCAGAGGTTACTTGATAGGGGAGAAGTTCTTCAATTCTTTCCTTCCAAACGCTATCTGGTTCTCCCATTGAAACCCAAACGTCGGTGTAAATTACGTCGGCGTTTTTAGTTGCCTTTATGGGATCGGTTTCAAAATTGATAGTAGCGCCCGTTTTTTCAGCAATTTTTTTGCAAGTTGCAATAAGTTCGCTATTAGGGAAGTATTTTTCAGGCGCGCAAGCGGTAAAGTTAAGCCCCATTTTAGCGCAACCAACCATTAATGAATTTCCCATATTATATCTCGCGTCGCCCATATAAACAAAGTTTATGCCTTTTAACTTGCCAAAGTGTTCTTTAATAGTTAAGAAGTCGGCTAAGATTTGAGTGGGGTGGAATTCATTAGTTAAGCCGTTCCAAACGGGAACGCCAGCGTACTTTGCTAAATCTTCAACGATTTCTTGACCGAAACCACGGTATTCAATACCGTCGAACATTCTTCCTAAAACTCTTGCGGTATCTGCAATACTTTCTTTTTTGCCGATTTGAGAGCCTTGCGGGTCAAGGTATACAGGGTGTATGCCAAGATCTGCCGCGGCAACTTCGAACGCACAACGAGTACGAGTGCTTGTTTTTTCAAAAATTAACGCAACGTTTTTACCCCTTAAATCTTTTTGGTCAACGCCTGCTTTTTTGTCTTTTTTAAGCGTTGACGCAAGGTTTATAAGATATTCGATTTCTTCTGGAGTGTAATCGAGTAACTTCAAAAAATGTCTACCTTTCAAATTCATAATTTAATTGCCTCTTTTATAACTTTTATTGCTTTTTCTAATTCGCTAAAAGTAATATTTAGCGGAGGGAGTAATCTAAGTTTATCTTTCGCTGTGAGAACTAAAACGCCGTTTTCAATGCAGTAGTTAACCACTTCTTTAATAGGTTTTTTAGTCTTGATGCCAAGCATAAGTCCAAGCCCAGAAACACTTTCAACACCGTCTAAATTTTTAAGTTCGCTAACTATATAATCGCCTTTTTTCTTAACTTCACTTAAAAACTCAGGGTTAAGCCTTGAAATAATGCTTACAGCGCCCGCGCACGCGACTGGATTTCCACCGAAAGTTGAGCCGTGCGAGCCGAAAGTTAAAACGTTTTCAACCTTTTCACCCATCATGCAAGCGCCGATAGGTAAGCCACCGCCAAGACCTTTAGCGGTAGTAACGACGTCAGGCATAATATTAAATGCTTGATATGCGTAAAGTTCGCCCGTTCTTCCGTTACCCGTTTGAACTTCGTCAACGATAAGCAATATATCGTTTGACTTACAAAGAGCGTCTAAACCTTGAACGTAAGTTTTATCAAGCGCGTTGACACCGCCTTCGCCTTGAACAATTTCAATCATAACGGCGCAAACGGGATAAGACTTAATTAAATTTTCAATTTGAGATAAATCGTTAGCGTCTGCGTGCAAGAAATTAGAAACCAACGGATTGAAAAGTTCATGGAATTTATCTTGCCCAGTTGCCGATAAAGTTGCGAGCGTTCTTCCGTGGAAACTGTTTTTCAAGGTTATGATATAACCTTGTTTACCGTATTTATCTTCGTAGTATTTTCTAGCAACCTTTATAGCGCACTCGTTTGCCTCCGCGCCAGAGTTAGAAAAGAAAGTCTTTTTAAGCCCTGTTTTTTGAGCGAGCATTTTTGCAAGCGTAACGCAAGGCTCGGTGTAATAAAGGTTAGAAGTATGAGCGAGTTTATTAAGTTGATTAATAACTGCCGTCTTCCACTCGTCGTCACACGCGCCGAACGCCGTTACGCCGATACCAGAGCCCATATCAATATATTCTTTATTAGTATCAGAATAGTACGTTGCGCCCTTTCCGCTAACGAGAGCCACGGGGAAACGTGCGTAAGTTGACGCTACGAATAAACTATCGTCTTTTATAATATCAATCATCGTTATTACCTTTTACCATAGTACCAGCGCCTTCGTCGGTAAGAATTTCCATAAGGATAGAGTGGGGAACTCTTCCGTCCATAATAACAACGTTTTTAACGCCGTGGCCGATTGCATCGATACAGCAATCAACTTTAGGAATCATACCACCTGAAATTACGCCTTGTTTTTTAAGTTCTTGTGCTTCAGCAACGGTGATGTGAGGAATCAAAGTTGAAGGATCGTCTTTATCTTTGAGAACCCCTGCAATATCCGTCATCATAATAAGTCTTTCAGCGTTTAACGCGCCTGCAATTCGAGCGGCTGCGGTATCGCCGTTAATATTGTAAACGTTGCCGTCTTGATCGCTTGCAACGGTTGAAATAACGGGAATATAGCCTTTACCTAAAAGGTCGTTGATAGGCGTTACGTTAACGTCGGTAATTCTACCTACGTAGCCGAGTTTTTCATCTTTTATCGTAGCCTTAATAAGACCGCCGTCAATACCTGAAATACCCATAGCGTTACCGCCTTTTGATTCAAGGTGAGTAACGAGCGATTTGTTTACTTTACCTGCAAGCACCATTTGAACGATGTCAACAGTTTCTTTGTCTGTAACTCTAAGCCCGTCGATGAACTGTGGCTTTTTACCAAGTTTATCCATCATTTCGTTAATTTCAGGTCCACCGCCGTGAACTAAAACAACTTTTACGCCGATAAGTGAAAGTAAAACAACGTCTTCCATCACTTGTTCTTTAAGGTGTTCGTTAACCATAGCGTTACCGCCGTATTTAACTACTACCGTTTTGCCGTTATAACGTTTTATGTAAGGAAGTGCTTGGGTAAGAACTTCCGCGCGTTGTGCGTTAGAAAAATGTTTATCCATATTAGGTTCTGTAATCTCCGTTAATTTTTACGTAATCGTAAGTTAAATCGCAACCCCAAGCGGTAGAATTAAATTCGCCGTCGTTAAGGTCAACGATAATATCAATTTCATTTTCTAAAAGAATTTCTTTTGCCTTTTCTTCGCTAAAATCTACGCCACTACCGTTTTTGCATACGGCAATAGTTCCTTTATTTGATTTGAAGTAAACGTCAATTTTGTTTATATCAACGTTCGCTCCGCTGTAACCGATTGCGCAAAGCACGCGCCCCCAGTTAGCGTCCGCGCCGAACATAGCGGCTTTTGTAAGGCTAGAACATATTACGCTTTTAGCAACCGTTTTAGCAATTTCAAGCGTTTTACCGCCAGAAACAACGCACTCTAAAAGTTTAGTTGCGCCTTCGCCATCGCTGGCAATTTTTCTGCAAAGGTTAACAGTAACCGTGTTGAGCGCCTTCATAAATTCTTTGAAATCTTCGCCGTCAGAAACTATTTCATCGTTACCAGCAAGCCCGTTTGCAAGAACGGTTACCATATCGTTAGTTGAAGTATCTCCGTCGATGCTTACCATATTGAAAGTTTCTTTAATGTCACTCGATAATGCTTTTTGGAGCATTTGAGCGGAAATTTTACAGTCGGTAGTGATAAATACGAGCATAGTTGCCATATTTGGATGAATCATACCGCTACCTTTACAAATACCGCCGATTTTGCAAGTTTTACCGCCAATTATAAATTCAACTGCGATTTCCTTTTTAACGGTATCGGTAGTCATAATTGCTTCAGATGCAAATTCAGAGCCGTTATCTGATAACCCTTCAACGAGCGAAGGAATACCGTTTTTAATAGGCTCGATGTTGAGTGGTTGACCGATTACGCCGGTTGACGCTACCACAACGTCGTTAGCGTCGATATTTAATTTTTCCGCAAGGAGCGAGCAGGTAAGGTTTGCAATTTCAACGCCGTTTGCGTTGCAAGTGTTGGCGTTACCGCTATTGCAAATAATAGCCTTTGCGTAACCGTTAGAAATATTTTGTTTAGTTACGAGAAGGGGAGCGCCCTTAACGAGATTAGTAGTGTAAGTTGCGGCTGCGGTACACGGGGTTTCCGAGTAGATGAGCGCTAAATCACGTTTAACGCGGTTCTTTCTAATGCCACAATGTATTCCGTTTGCCTTAAATCCTTTAGCGGCGCATACGCCACCGTCTATAATTTTCATAATTATTCTCCTAAATTAAGTCCGATTGTTTCGTCAAGTCCAAGAGCGATGTTCATATTTTGAACCGCCGCGCCAGACGCGCCTTTGCCAAGGTTATCAAACCTTGAAACAAGAGTAATTCTCTCATCGTTACCAAATACCGAAATTTGCATATCGTCACGCCCGGAAAGGTTGTTTGACGATAAGAAACCGTTTTCGCTATCGTCTACGAAGTAAACGACTTTTCCGTTATATAGATTTTTGTAAATTTCTTTAATATCGTTAACGCTCACCGATAAATCGCTGGTAAAAAGCGGAACGGTTACTTGCATACCGCAAGCGTAATCGCAAACGATAGGCATAAATACGGGAGCGTTTTCAATACCACAAACTTTCACTATCTCAGGAAGGTGTTTGTGTGATTGCGTTAAACCGTAAAGCCTTGGCGAATCAAAAGTTGTTGGGCGATTAGCGTCTTCATATTCGGCTATCATTTTTTTACCGCCACCCGTGTAACCAGTAAGAGAGTACGCCGAGAGTTTAATATCCGTTTTTATAGCGCCTGCTTTTATAAGCGGGGCAATTAGTGATATAAAACCGCTAGCGTGGCAACCGGGGTTTGCTATTCTTTTTGAACACTTTATTTTTTCTCTTAAACCGTTAATTTCAGCAAAGCCGTAAGTGAAATTTTCGTTAGTTCTATGCGCCGTTGACGTATCAATGATTATCGTATTGTTATTTTCAACCAATGAAACGGATTCCTTTGCCGCATCGTCGGGAAGGCATAAAAAGCAAACGTCGCTACTGTTTATCGCATCTTTACGAGCGTTTACGTCTTTTCTAAATTTTTCTTCGATTGTGATTAAGGAAATATCTTTTCTTTCCTTTAATCTGTCGTATATTTTAAGCCCCGTAGTACCGGCGCTACCGTCTATAAATACTTTATACATTTTTTTCCAAGTAACCTTTAACAAGTTTAATTTGTTCAAGAACGGAACTTGGCGAAGTTCCGCCGAGTGAAATGCGCTTTTCAACGCAAGTTTTAAGCGAAATATCGTTATATAAATCGTTTTCAAATAAATCGCTGTGCTTTTTATACTCTTCAAGTGATAAAGTTTCTAAAACTAACCCCTTTGATAAACACTCTTTAACAATCTCGCCTGAAATTTTATAAGCCGATCTGAACGGCAAGCCTTTTTTAACGAGATAGTCTGCAAGGTCAGTTGCGTTGATAAAGCCCTTTTGCGCTGCAAGTAAAGTGTTTTCGGGAAGAACTTTCATAGTCTTTATCATAGGTGCAAAAACGTCAAGGCACGCCTTTACCGTATCGCCAGCGTCAAAGACTGATTCTTTGTCTTCTTGCATATCCTTGTTGTAGGCAAGGGGAATACCTTTAAGGGTAGTTAAAAGAGCCATAAGATCACCGTAAACTCTACCGGTTTTACCGCGAACGAGTTCCGCCATATCGGGATTTCTCTTTTGTGGCATAATAGAAGAGCCGGTAGTAAACTCTGAAGAGAGTTCAATAAACTTAAATTCCCAACTAGACCAAAGTATAATTTCTTCACTAAATCTTGAAAGGTGCATCATAATAAGCGAGCAAGCGCTTAAAAAGTCAACTGCGAAATCTCTATCGGAAACGCCGTCGATACTATTCATTGAAACTTGTGAAAAACCTAATTTTTGGGCTTCGAAAAGCCTATCGGTATTATAAGTCGTTCCAGCAAGTGCGCAAGAGCCGATAGGGCAAACGTCAAGCATAACGTCGGCTTGTTCAAGCCTACCGATATCACGCATAAACATAGTAGCGTACGCCATAAGATGATGCCCCATAGTTATCGGTTGAGCGCGTTGAAGGTGAGTGTAACCAGGCATAATAACGTCGTAATTTGTTTCCGCTTGAGTGGTTATTGAAGAGATAAGGCTTTTAAGTTTAGAAATTATAACCTTAATTTCATCTCTAACGTACATTCTAAAATCAAGCGCAACTTGGTCGTTACGGCTTCTTGCGGTGTGAAGTTTTTTACCCGTTTCGCCAACTCTTTCGGTAAGAATTTGTTCAACGAACATGTGAATATCTTCAGCGTTTTCATCAAACTCAAGTTTTCCGCTCGATAAATCTTCAAGTATTCCCGAAAGCCCGTCGATTAAAACGGTCTTTTCTTCTTCCGAGATAATATTTTGCTTAGCAAGCATCATAGCGTGAGCAATACTGCCTTTTATATCTTGCGCAAACATCCTTGAATCAAATGAAATCGAACTATTAAAATCGTCTGCTATTTTATTCGTAACACCGTCGGTTACGCCCGTCCACATTTTTTTCATTGTAGTCCTTCGTCCTTATTTTGTTTTTTTGTTTTCTGATGGTAATAAGGACTTAAATTTTCCGTATTTATAAAAGCACAATTCCTGTCTAATTAATTAGACAGGAGTGTGAGTAAATTTTATTTTTTATTGAGTTTACCTTGTTTAACCATTGCTTGAACGGTGATAGGTAAGCCGAAAAGATTGATAAAGCCGTCAGCATCTTTTTGATTGTAGTCACTTTCGCCAAAGGTAGCAATTTCTTCGCTGTAAAGTGAATTTTCACTCCAAACGCCTGCGTTTATCATATTGCCTTTGTAAAGTTTAAGGCGTACTTTACCAGTAACCGTTTCTTGAGTTTTGTCAACGAAAGCAGAGAGTGCTTCGCGAAGTGGGGTAAACCATTGACCGTTGTAAACGAGTTCGCCGAACGTTACTGCAAGTTTTTGCTTTTCGTGCATAGTAAGTTTGTCAAGACAAAGAGTTTCTAAAACTGAGTGAGCCTTGTATAAAATAGCGCCACCCGGAGTTTCGTAAACGCCACGGCATTTCATACCAACAAGTCTGTTTTCAACAATGTCAAGTATACCGATACCGTTTTTACCGCCGAGTTCGTTGAGTTTTAAGATAATGTTTTTAGCGCTCATCTTTTCGCCGTCAATAGCAACGGGGATACCCTTTTCAAAATCAAGAGTAACGTAAGTAGGAACGTCAGGCGCGTTGATTGGAGAAACGCCCATTTCTAAAAAGCCTGGCTTTTCATAAGTGGGTTCGTTGCCCGTATCTTCAAGGTCTAAGCCTTCGTGAGATAAGTGCCATAAGTTTTTATCTTTAGAGTAGTTGGTTTCCCTATTGATTTTGAGAGGAACGTTGTGCGCTTCAGCGTAATCAATTTCTTCTTCACGAGATTTAATATCCCATTCTCTCCAAGGAGCGATAATAGGCATATCGGGAGCGAAAGCCTTGATAGTAAGTTCAAAACGAACTTGGTCGTTACCTTTACCCGTGCAACCGTGAGCGATAGCGTCTGCCCCTTCTTTAAGAGCAACTTCAACGAGTGCTTTTGCAATACAAGGACGAGCGTGGCTAGTACCTAAAAGATATTCTTCATAAATAGCGCCCGCTTTCATTGTGGGGATAATATAATTATCAACGTAATCGTCGGTTAAATCTAAGCAGTAAAGTTTAGATGCGCCCGTTTTGAGAGCCTTTTCTTCTAAGCCTTCAAGTTCGTCTGCTTGACCAACGTTACCAGCAACCGCGATAACTTCGCAGTTATTATAATTTTCTTTAAGCCAGGGGATAATGATTGAAGTGTCAAGACCACCCGAGTATGCAAGAACTACTTTTTTGATTTTTGCCTTATCTACCATAATTTTTATTCTCCTTGTCCGCCCAAAGCGGAACATTAATTTTTAACGATACGATTATTATATCCGCATAAAAAAATAAAGTCAACTAAAATAATGCATAATTTTAATAAAAATAAAAATATTTTTCTCTAAAAATGCATAAATATTGAATAATATGCAACTTACTATAAATTTATGCAAATTTTTATGCAAAACTCTAAAAATTGCCTTATAAATATTAAACATAAAGTTAATATAAGCGTGTGCGCATAACAATTAAAAAAGCGTTGGCAAGTTCGCCAACGCTTTAGATGTTTTAGATAAATTTTCGTTTATCGATTTGTTTGATAGTAAGTTTGAAGCCACAATGCGGGCATCTATAAGTATCCCCTTTTTCGCTGTCACTAGACTCTAATATCCAATCTGTTACAATTATAGAACTAGAAGAATACTCTTTAACATGCACGTTTTCTTTATGGCAGCTACGGCAGTATCTCCATGAATACGAATATAAATCCAATTCTGCTTTCCATAATTCTTTTAATGCTTCTGTTGTAGACAGAGAAGAAATACGCTTTTTTTCTTCTTTCGCTTTTTTTTCAGAATTAATGGTTGATTTTAACGCATAAAAACACGGTATTAAAAATGCTGCGAAAATTCCTATACCTAATATTGCAATTCCGATTTCCATCATAAGTAAATTTTCCCCTTGTGTTTATAAGTTTATAATAAGATTATATAGACAAAAATTGTCTAAGTCAAGCATTTTAGATAAATTTTGTCTATCATAATAATATGAAAATATTATTTCGTGAAAGATTATCACAGTTAAGAAAAGAGAAAGGGTTAACTCAATTAGATCTTGCAACAATTTTGCACACTACGCAAAGGCGTATTTCATATTTAGAGCAGGGCAAGGTTGAACCCGATTTATCAACGTTGGTTGCGCTAGCACATTATTTTGAAGTGTCTACCGATTATTTGATTGGAATAAAAGAGTATTAAAAATAAAAAAATGCGAATCAAACGATTCGCATTTTCTATTGCTTAATTTTATTAATAAAATTATTTCATTGCTTTTTCGATAGCAACTGCAACTGCAACGGTAGCGCCTACCATTGGGTTGTTACCCATACCGATAAGGCCCATCATTTCAACGTGCGCTGGAACTGAAGAAGAACCTGCAAATTGAGCGTCACCGTGCATTCTACCCATAGTATCAGTCATACCGTAAGATGCAGGACCTGCAGCCATGTTATCTGGGTGAAGAGTACGACCCGTACCACCACCAGATGCTACTGAGAAGTATGACTTGCCGTTTTCGTTACACCACTTCTTGTAAGTACCAGCAACGGGGTGTTGGAAACGAGTGGGGTTAGTAGAGTTACCAGTAATAGAAACTGAAACGTTTTCAAGTTTCATTATTTCTTGGACTATAAAAAGTAATATTGCTTAGAAAAGTAGATATAGCATATTGCAATGGCGCAAAAAGAGTGTTATAATTAACAAAATGCTAAAATTCTACGAAAAGGCATAGGTGTGTAAATATGCAAAAAATAAAAATTACAAAACAAGAATTTGCTAGTACTTTTGGTGGGGCAGGGTATCATAATAACGATGCAACGATGTATCACGTTATTTCTAAAGAGCATTTTAACGAATACGTTTGCAAATGTTATCGCGAAACGTCGCCAGGTTTTATGAGAACTTTCGCGGGGTTTAACGATTGGACTAAAGAAGCAATGGATGAGTTTGCCGATTATTATGAAAAAATGCAAAAGTGGACGGATACACCTATGTATTTAACGCCTGGCATGGCAAAAGCACATTTTTCTGATGAAGATATTAAAAAATATTGTGAAGACGTTGCCGATAAATTAGATTATCTTTACAACGTTAAAAACGTAAAGCATATTAGGTATTATTGTTATTCAAACGAAATGTCTTGCGCGATTTGGGGTGCATTATTAAATGATTTACCGCTTTTTAAAAAATACCATGAAAACTTGTACGCTGCATTTCAAAAACGCAATTTACCAGTAGGCTTATTAGCCACCGACGCTTCTTCATACGCGTACTGGAATACTTTAGATTACGCAATAGTAAATATGTCTAAAATAACCGAAGATTTTTGCTTGCATATTTACGAATCAAAGCACGATATTTACGACCTTGATTTTTATAATTTTTTTGAAGAAAAGTGTAAAGAAGTTGTTAACAAGGCTACAAACTGTTGTGGCAAGCGTTTAATTTTAGGCGAAATAGGCGTGCAAAAAAATGCAGGTCAAACCACGGCTAACAAAGGCGTGGTCGTTGATACTAGCCGTTATTTTTTAGATGAAAAGGAGCAGGCGTATTGTGGATTAATGTTAACTGAAATGGCGTTTTCCGCAATCAATGCAGGCGTTTTCGCGTTGGCGTACTGGTCGTTTATAGACCACCCAGACCCGTATAGTTGCGCTTATTCTTCAAGTGACGACGAGTATGCTGTAAAATGGGGAGAAGCCGAAAAGTTTTTCAGTACTACCGCCGATACGAAATATAATAAATGGGGCTTTTTAAAGTGGGACGATGAGAATTTTGACTACACCGCAAGGTATCATTATTGGTGTATAGGGCTATTAACTAAATTTTTCAAGCGAAATTCAAAGGTTTTAGATATAGAGTGCGAAGATTCAAATTTAAGGGCGTGCGGTGTTTTTAATAGAAACAAAACGGTTACCGTGGGTATTGTAAACAGAAACAAAACTGCTACGAAAATTAGTTTAGATACAGTGCTTTTTAATAAAGACGTTAGGGTGTACGAATACGATGCTAATAATCCGCCTTTTAACAAATTTGCAGATTTACAAACTTATTCATCAATAATTGCTAACGAAAATTTAAAATACACTTTAAAACCAGAAAGTGTAACTTATTTTACAACGGATTATTTAACTAAAAATAAAACCGTTTACGCAAAAGACGTCGTGTGCGAAAACGGCGTTGTTTCTTGGAGTGGAGTTGAAGATAAAAACCACTGTTATTATAGGGTTTATACTTCTAATGATAAAGATTTTATTCCGTCAATAGAAAATCAAATTGCTTCTACTGTGGCAACGTCTATTAGTGGTAAAATTGTAAAAAAATACGTTAAGGTGATTTCGGTAGATAAGAGCGGAAACGCGTGAGGTTAAAATGAAAGTTTTATTGATTGGCGATTCAATTAGAATGTTTTATCAAGGCGAAGCAATTAAGAATTTAGGGAGCGATTATGAAGTTTACGCACCTAGAGAAAACTGCAGGTTTTCTTCATACCTTTTGAACTCAGTAAGGTTTTATTTAGATGAGTTTGAAACACCAGATATAATTCATTTTAACTGTGGTCTTTGGGATACTGCAATTTTATATAAGGAAGATGGGTGTTTTATAGGTATAGGCGAGTACGTTAAAAACGTAAAAAGTATCTTAAGAGAGTTAAAGAAAACGGGTGCTAAAATAATTTTTGCAACGACAACGCCCGTCGCAAACGAAAAGGCTAATCTAATAGGACCTATGCCACCTGCTCATAAAAACAGCGATATAATAAAATACAATTCAGCCGTTTTAGAACTGTTAAAAAATGATGACGTTATAGTTAACGACCTATTTTTATTATTAAACGATAAAAAGGAGGAGTATTTAAGTGAAGACATGATACATCCTAATGAAAATGGAGTTAAATTGTTAGGGAAAGCGGTTGCTGATTGCATTAAAAAATGTGGATACTACAAAAATGAAAAGAGCAGTATTGTTAATAGCAATAAAATTATAAGAGATGAAAAAACTATTCAGTAAACAAAAATAGCGTTGGCGAATTTGCCAACGCTTTAAATTTTCAGTATAAAAAAGAGTGGATTAACCACTCTTTTTTTGTTTAAATAATTGTCTTATAGGCTTATTTCATTGCTTTTTCGATAGCAACTGCAACTGCAACGGTTGCGCCTACCATTGGGTTGTTACCCATACCGATTAAGCCCATCATTTCAACGTGCGCTGGAACTGAAGAAGAACCTGCGAATTGAGCGTCACCGTGCATACGACCCATAGTATCAGTCATACCGTAAGATGCAGGACCTGCAGCCATGTTATCTGGGTGAAGAGTACGACCTGTACCACCGCCAGATGCTACTGAGAAGTATGACTTGCCGTTTTCGTTACACCACTTCTTGTAAGTACCGGCAACGGGGTGTTGGAAACGAGTGGGGTTAGTAGAGTTACCAGTGATAGAAACTGAAACGTTTTCAAGTTTCATAATAGCAACGCCTTCGGGAACGTTATCAGCACCGTAGCATTTAACTTTTGCACGAGGACCGTTAGAATACGGTTTTTCGTAAACTACTTTAACAGTTTCGCTATACGGATCAAATTCAGTTTCAACGTAAGTAAAGCCGTTGATTCTTGAAATAATCATAGCAGCGTCTTTACCAAGACCGTTAAGAATAACTCTTAAATCTTTTGAACGAACGGTGTTTGCGTTAAGAGCAATTTTGATTGCGCCTTCAGCAGCGGCGAAAGATTCGTGACCTGCTAAGAAACAGAAACAATCAGTAGCGTCGTCAAGGAGCATTGCGCCGAGATTACCGTGACCAAGACCAACTTGACGGTTATCGGCAACTGAACCGGGGATACAGAAAGATTGTAAACCAATACCGATAGCCTTTGCAGCTTCGCTTGCTTTCTTGCAACCTTTCTTGATAGCGATAGCAGCGCCTACAGTGTAAGCCCAAACTGCGTTTTCAAAGCAAATTGGTTGAGTAGATCTTACGATTTCATCACAGTCAACGCCTTTAGCAAGGCAGATTTCTTTACATTCTTCAATTGAATTAATGCCATATTCTTTAAGAACGGCGTTAATTTTATCAACTCTTCTTGAGTAACCTTCAAATAATGCCATAATAGATTACCTCCTTACTCTTTACGTGGGTCAATGTACTTGAACGCGTTTTCAAATCTGCCGTAAGTTCCCATTGCCTTTTTGTATGCTTCGTTGGGTTCTAATCCTTTCTTAATAAAGTCAGTCATTTTACCGAGAGAAACGAATTCGTAACCGATAACTTGCATGTCTTCATCAAGAGCCATACGAGTAACGTAACCTTCTGCCATTTCAAGATATCTAGTACCTTTAGCAGCAGTACCGTACATAGTACCAACTTGTGAACGTAAACCTTTACCAAGGTCTTCTAAACCTGCGCCAACAACTAAACCGTCGTCAGAATAAGCAGATTGAGTTCTACCGTAAACGATTTGTAAGAAAAGTTCTCTCATAGCGGTGTTGATTGCGTCGCAAACAAGGTCGGTATTAAGAGCTTCTAAAATGGTTTTGCCCGGTAAAATTTCAGACGCCATAGCGGCAGAGTGAGTCATACCAGAACAACCGATAGTTTCAACGAGCGCTTCTTGGATAACGCCTTCTTTAACGTTGAGTGAAAGTTTGCATGCGCCTTGTTGCGGAGCACACCAGCCGATACCGTGAGTGAAACCAGAGATGTCTTTAATCTCTTTGGCTTGAACCCATTTGCCTTCTTCAGGGATGGGAGCGGGACCGTGCTTAGGGCCTTTTGCAACGCAACACATTTGTTCTACTTCGTGTGAATATTGCATAAATGTTCCTCCAAAAGTTTATTTCATTTCAAAATTACGTCAATTATAACATTATCGTAAAAATTTTGCAATTATTTTTTAATACATTTTATATAATAAATTGCTTTGCTTTCAAGTTGACAAGCGCGCCTTGATTGTGTTAATATTTATTGAGTATAAAAATTTTTTGGAGATACTATGAAAATTTACGAAGAACTTATCGAACGCGGGCTTATTGCTCAAGTAACCGATGAAAATGAAATAAGAGAACTCGTTAATAACGGTAAAGCAACTTTCTACATTGGCTTTGATCCAACGGCAGACAGTTTGCACGTTGGTCACTTTATGGCTCTTTGCCTTATGAAAAGACTTCAACTTGCAGGTAACCGCCCCGTAGTTTTAATCGGCGGTGGCACGGCTATGATTGGCGATCCGTCTGGTAGAACCGATATGCGTTCTATGATGACTAAGGAAACTATAAATCACAACGTTGAGTGTTTCAAAAAGCAAATGGCAAGATTTATTAAGTTTGAAGGGGAAAACGCCGCAGTCGTTGTTAACAACGCAGATTGGCTTTTAGACCTTAATTACGTTGACGTTTTAAGAGACGTTGGCGCTTGTTTCTCAGTAAATAATATGCTTAGAGCAGAGTGTTACAAACAACGTATGGAAAAGGGCTTATCTTTCCTTGAATTTAACTATATGATTATGCAATCTTACGACTTCTATCACTTATATAGAACTCTTGGTTGCAATATGCAATTTGGTGGCGACGATCAATGGTCTAATATGCTCGGCGGTACTGAACTTATTCGTAAGAAACTCGGTAAAGACGCTTACGCTATGACTATCACTCTCTTGATGAATAGCGAAGGCAAAAAGATGGGTAAGACTGCAAAGGGCGCAGTTTGGCTTGACGAGAATAAGACTTCTCCGTTTGAATTTTATCAATATTGGAGAAACGTTTCCGACCAAGACGTTATCAAGTGCATAAAGATGCTTACTTTCCTTCCCGTTGAGCAAATTAAGGAAATGGAAAAGTGGGAAGGCGCTGAACTCAACAAGGCAAAGGAAATTTTAGCGTTTGAACTTACCAAACTCGTTCACGGCGAAGAAAAGGCGCTTGACGCTGATAAAAAGACTAAGGCTGCTTTCGGTGGCGGTAGCGAAGAAGATATGCCCGTTAAGGAAGTTGATAAAACCGTAGAAACTATTATGGACGTAATGGTGCTTGCTGGTCTTACTAAATCTAAGGGCGAGGCAAGGCGTTTAATCGAAGGCGGCGGTGTTTCAATCGGCGATAAAAAACTCACGGTAAACGACTTTAATCTTACCGAAGAATTAAAAGCGCAAGGCGAGTTTATTCTTCACAAGGGTAAAAAAGTTCACTATAAGATTATTCTCAAATAATGAAGAGTGGTTTTTTAACAGTAAAAAAGGACGTTGAGAACGAAATAATTATCGAGAAATCACGTTTTATATGTACCGTAAAAAGAGTAGACGGTGAAGATGATGCAAAGGAGTTCTTGACTTTTATAAAGTCAAAATACCCAGACGCTAATCATAACTGCTACGCGTATATTGCCGACGAAGGCGGTTTTTATATAAAGTTTTCAGACGACGGCGAACCGCAGGGAACGGCAGGTATTCCCATGCTTGAAACTCTAAAAGCAAAGGGGCTTAAAAAGGTTGCCTGCGTGGTAACTAGATACTTCGGCGGAATAAAACTTGGAACGGGCGGGCTTGCAAGAGCGTACTCCGATAGTGTTAAAAAAGCAGTTGAAAAGGCGGGTATTTCCGAGTGTTTATATTCGGTTACTCTATCAACTTTCGTAAGTTATTCTCTATATCCTAAAATGCTTAAATTGTTAGAGAATATCAAGTGTATTAAAAACGGTGACGAGTTTGACGGAGAAGGGGTAAAAATGACCTTTACCGTACCTTATGAATTGCAGGAAAAATTATCGATTGAAATTCTTGACTTATCCGCTGGAAAATCAACGATAACCGCTATAAAAACGGGATATTTTGAGTATTTATGAAAACTATAACCGACTTAAAACCACAAGTTAAAAATAAAGGTAGAGTTAGCGTTTACTTAAACGGCTCTTACTACTGCGGATTAGACTTAGCAACCGCCGTTAAATATAGGCTTAAAGTGGGGCAGGATATAGAAGAAAATACACTTGTTGAAATTCAGAGAAATAGTGAGCTTCAAGCGTGTTTTGATAGCGCGTTAAACTTAATCACAACGTCGATAAAAACAGAGAGAGAAATCATATCTAGGCTAATAAAAAAAGGCTATCTTGAAGAGATTGCTGTCGAAACGGTTGAAAAACTTAAAAATTACGGTTATATCGATGATTTTGATTACGCTAATCGCTACGTTTCAACGTATAAAAACACTCAAGGCAAGCGTCTTATAGCGTTAAAATTAAAACAGAAAGGCGTTTCGCAAGAAGACGCTGAAAAAGCAATTTCAACCCTTGAAAATCAAAGCGAGCAAGCGTATATTCTCGCTCAAAAATATATGAAAAATAAAGTGGTTGATGCGAAGAATTTACAGAAGTGTTACAAGTATCTTTTATCAAAAGGCTTTGACTATGACGAGTGTAAATTTGCTATTGAAAAATTCGATGAAATATAAAATTGATCTCGCGGAGCGCTCCGCGAGATTTTTTTATTGTTAAAATGTGACATCGAAAAAGTAATATATTCACTTTTTAATAAAATCGTTTGACATATATAGATTTATATATTATAATAAACAACGACTATTTTTATTTATTTGCGCGCGTATGTGCATAGGTGTTTTATGGCAAAAATGAAAAAAGACTTAATTAAATTGCTTACGGTTGCAGTAGCGGTTTGCGTTTCGCTCTTCGCTTATATGTTTCCGAAAGCGCAAGTTAAGGCTGAAGATTCTTCAACCGTAGCGGTCTTTTCAGTTACCAAGAGTGCAAGCATCCGCTTGCCCGATGGGGTTGATGAGATTGTTGACGGAGAGGAAAAAAGGTATAAAGGCTTGCGTTTCTCAACTCAAGTTAACGACTTGTGGTTTAATGAAAACCCTGCTAACGAATACGTTTTCGGTACGCTCATTTTCCCAAAAGACAAGGGCAACCTTGATAAAGGAATTAGTGAATACGAAAATGCTAGCGCTCTTTCTGCGGTTAGAATCGTAGCGGATACTGAAGTCGTTAGGGCTGACGGCGGTTATACTGCGTCTGTCGTTTTCGATCACGCAACGGTTAAAAAACTTGCTATCTCTAGCGGTTTAATCGATGCGGGCGATCCTGAAATCAATGAAAAAACGGATAAATTACTTAGCGGTTTGTATTCTCTTAGACTTACCGCGGTTTCTTACGTTAAAAAAGACGGCGAGATTACTTACACTAATTCGTACACGACTTCTATAACCGAAGTTTCAGTAGGTCTTTTATCTAATCCGTCTTGGGTTGAAAAAGTTTCAGAGTACGTTAGTCTTGATAGTAAGATTGACGATGGTTACGTTTTAGTTTCCGACGGTAGCGTTGGCAACTTAATCGTTTCAGACGTTAAGGAAGTATTCGTTGATGGAAAATCGGTTGAATATCAAATTGACGGCGAAACCTTAATTATT